>DUCT01000001.1 GCA_012959665.1 Myxococcales bacterium
TCGGGCGCGTACCCCGAGGCCAAAAGACGCCCCAGTAGAGTGATCGAGGTCCCGGCCTGTCCCGCGCAAATGGGATCAGCGAGGTCCCATACCTTGCTTTCGGAAATATCGGAGGTCGAATCCAGGACATGATCCCGGGAGATCCGCTGCCCCGGGCCGGCCAGCAGAGCCGCCTTGGCGATTTCGCCCTGGAGCACCAGCAACCGGGGGCCGGTCCTCTCGGCCAATTCCCGGGCGACCCCACTTTCCAGTTCAACGCCCTGCCTGCGGGCCTCGGCTTCGACGAACGGAATCGCATCCCGAGCATTTTTCGGCGCATTGCAGTCCACCCGGACGGCCGCCCCCTTGAAGGCCTTGACCCAGCGCAAGCGACTGTCGGCGCTGTTGGCGGTGACAACCAACACGGTTTCGGTCTGTTCAACCAGGCGCTCAAAGGCCTCGAGCAGCGCCTCAAAGAACGACTCTCGAGTGTCTTTATGCTTGATCTGATCGGGTTCCCTCAAGATCACCAGGCGATGAGAGGCCATCCACGGGAGGGTTTGAAGGCTTTCGTGCAGGAGAGACGGCGAGAGACCCACCGCATCCAGGCGCTCCAGATTGAATTCGTCCGCCGCCCCCCCGAGAATTCCTTGGGAAAGCGCGGCCAGTCCCTGGTCGCGTAGCAGCGGCTCGCCGCCGGCGAGCAGGTAGGCGGGTCGGATCTTGCCCTGGGCGAGTTCCTTCTCCAGTTCGGCGATCTTCAAGCTGCAGCCTCCCGCCCCTGCAAGCGGAACTTCGAGGAACCCCGCGTACGCGAAGAACGTCTTGGGCCAACGGCGGGGAGCGCCCGCAAACGCGGTCGCCGGGCATACGGATAGCAGAGATCGAGACCCGACCTAACCGGACTTTCCCGCGTCCGGCCGACGTCCGGCCGAAGCGGAACTCAGTCCTTGCGCCGATCCTCGGCCACGCGCATCAACTCCTGAAGCAAATGGTCGCGCTCGGAGCAAACTCGGGGATCCAACCGTTCGACCAGCAATTTCCGGCCCTCGGCCAAATCGAAGCGAAAATCTTCGGCGAGGGTTCCCGCCTGGTTCGCCCGGTCGAAAGCCTCGCCCTGGTAGAGCACGATATCCGAGATGACGACTCGGGCCAGTCGCTCGGCCTTCGCCCGCTCCTGGTCGAGACCATCCGCCGCCGGGGGAACCGGATCTTCGGCCGGGCTACTGGGCGCCTCGGCGGGTCCTCCCCCCGCGCGCAAGGAGAGCCCGAACCCTGCCATGAGTCCTTGGAGTTCATCGAGTAGATTGGCCCGGGAGCAATGCGCATCCGGGCCGAAGGGCGCGAGGGACGCGGAGGCTTCCGACCCGTCGCAATCCGACACCAGGACTACCCGAACCCCGGCCAGACTTTCGTTGCGCTGGACAACCTCGCAAATCTGCAGCCCATTCATACCGGGCAGATCGGCGTCCAGAATCACCACGGCGGGCCGACTCCGCTGAATGGCCAGCATGGCCTGACCGCCGTCGGCGACTATCCGGGCCGAGAGGCCCCAGGCTTCCAGAGCCAAAGCCGCTGGGTCGGTCAGGGATTCTTGGCTCGTAGCCACCAGGACGAGCGGGCCCTCGTCGAGTTCGGGGGGGCCCGCGGACGAGATCCCCGGGGAGCGCTCATGCTCTGAACCCAGCGACTCGCCAGAGGGGGATCCCGCTGTCGGGCCAGGCAAAGTAATCCGAAAGATGGTGGAACACTTGGCGCAGCGGATCCGAGCGCCCTTGGCGCCCACCTTGGAATCCTCGACCCGATAACGGGCCGCGCATTCGGGGCATGCTGCGATCATCGGCCTGTCTCCTTGCTCCAGGGGCTCGCTAGTTTGTCCCCGAGAATTGCCCAGGGGTTTCGTACCTGCCCGGGCCCCGGCAAGGCTTCCCCGAGTCGCCGAAATTCCTAAAACGTCGCGCCCAAACACCCGGCCCGAAGGTTTCAGGGAAAGCGCACGCCCACAACATCTCCATCGGTCTGGAAACGCCATTCTTGAGAGTGTCCTGCCAGGGGTTTGGCCCGGGATCACCCCGCATCAGGGTCGCAAGGGCTGCAGCCCTCGCAGCGCCCCCGCACCCCGGGGCGCGGGTCTATGCTGCCGTCGGGTAACGGGCCGGCTCATGAGGCGATTGTCTCCGAAGGCGGCCACCGCGTGCTGCAGCGCCTCCGAGGCGGTCTCGATCCCCGCTTCCGGAACCGAGAGACAGACGTCGAGATCCCCGTGCCCTTGGGTACTTGCTTCCGCCGCGGCCATCGCCTCGGCGGCTCCTCCCGCCAACGCCCCGGCGTGTCGGACGAAATCATCGGATCCGATACCCAGCGGCGCCAGGGCGATCCGGCCCAGGCCCAGGGCCAAGCACCGCCCCAAAGCGTCCCGCATCAGGTCCTGGGCCACGGTCAGCGCGAAATCCGCCCGGGAACCCAGGCCGAGAAGCAGGATCCGAGGGGCTTTGAAGGCCGGGGTGGCCGCCATCAGCGACGCCGACCCCAGTTCCGCGCTGATGCGGCGGTCGAGGATCATCTCTGAGACCCGGCCGCAGAGCCGCCAATCCACCCGGCCGGCGCCCCCGCGTAGGGGGCGGTCCTCCAGGAAGAAACCCGCCACCACCGCCTCTGCCTCGATGGCATCCAGAGGGAGGCTGTCCAGCCCGAGCTCCAAGCGGGTTCTCATGACTCACACTCTCGCACGCCTCGGGCCACCGCGTCGAGGATTCCGTTCACAAAAGACGGCGATGGATCGTTGCCGAAGCGCCGGGCCAGATCCACTGCCTCGTTGAGGATCACCCCGACCGGCGTTGTCGTGTGGACCAGTTCATAGGTGCCCAGGCGGAGAATATTTCGGTCCACGGCTGCCATCCGCTCGATTCGCCAATTCGCCGAGTGGTGGCTGATGGATCGATCGATCTGGACGAGATTCCCCTGCACCTGCTCCACGAGTTCCCGGGCGAAACTTCGCGAGCCCTCGGGCGTTTCGAAATTGGCCGCCACGGCGTCGAACATCGGGGGCGAGGGCGAACTCCCAGGCTGTTTTCCGGCCTCCCCCTCCGCCTCGCCGCCAGGCGTCTCCGGGGCGACAGAATCGCCGGGAGGCGAATGCCTGATGCCGAGATCGATGGCGTACAGAACTTGAAGAGCCACTTCTCGAGCTCGACGGCGGGAAGAAACTGGATCCGATTCTCGCACTAAGCACTTTCCCCGGGCGCTTGTCCGGCCCGCTCGCACAAGCGAGCCATCTCGATGGCGGCCAGCGCAACCTCTTCGCCCTTGTGCCCGTGCTCGCCCCCACAGCGCGCCAGTGCCTGGTCGATGTCGTCGGTGGTGAGGACTCCAAAAGCCACGGGAATTCCCGTATCGCGCATTACCTCTCGCACCCCATCCGTCACTCCAATACAGACATAGTCGAAATGGGGCGTGCCCCCGCGGATGACCGAGCCCAGCACGATAATCCCGGCGTACCGCCCACTGGTGGCCAGCACACGCGCGGCCAAGGGGATTTCAAAGGCCCCGGGTACCCAGGCCACGTCGATCGCCGTCGCCTCCGCCCCGCGCTCAAGGAGGGTCCGCTCGCAGCCCTCGAGCAAAGCCGCACTGACCAGATGGTTGAAGCGGGAAACCACCACTGCAAAACTCAATCCACTGGCATCCAGATCCGATGGGTACACGTTCACTGTTTGTTATCTCCGTGACCCACCCGCCGGCGTGCCGTGATACGAATATCGTCACCCAGGCGACCCATCCCGACCCACTCGAGTTTCGGCGCCTGCGCCAACGCCCGAATCCCGAGACTGCCCAGAGCCGGGCGCCCTTCCCTGCCCAGTAGAGCCGGCGCCAGAATCCAGTGTATCTCGTCAACCAGATCCTCGCGCACAAGCGCCGCGGCGAGTCCCCCACCGCCCTCGACCAGCACCGTCGTCAAGCCCGCCTCGGCCAAGGCTCGCATCCCGGCGGTGAGATCCATCCCACCGGGCGACCCGGGCAAGTCGAGTAACTCTGCCCCGGTGGCCGCCACGGAGCGGCGCCCCCGAGCGCCCTTTCGAGTCATAACCAGGGTTCGGGCGCCTTCGTCGTCACTGTAGATCCGTGCGGCGGCCGGAACCCGCAACCGCGAGTCCACCAGAACGCGAACCGGACGGCCGACCACCCGCTCCCCCCGACGAGCGGTCAGCGCCGGGTCGTCGGCCAGGGCCGTACCCGAGCCCACCATCACGGCGTCGCTTCGCCCGCGCATGCGATGCACAAGCCCGCGAGCCTGGGGGCCAGTGATCCAGCGGGATTCCCCGGACTCGGTGGCGATGCGCCCATCGAGGGTCGAGCCCAATTTCAAGGTCACGAAGGGTCGACCCCGCTCGCACACCGATAAGAATCCGCGATGGTGCTCTCGGCAAGCCTCTTCGGCTGTCCCCACCTCGACATCGATCCCCGCCCGACGCAATTTTGCGATGCCTCGACCCGAGACCCGGGAATGGGGATCTCGGCACCCGACGTAAACCCGCCGCAATCCGGCCTCAATAATCGCCCGGGTACACGGCGCCGTACGGCCCTGAAAGCAACAGGGCTCGAGGGTGACCCCCATGGAGGCGCCCCGAACTGCACGTTCCCCATGCCGGCGAGTCGCGCTCTGGAGCGCCACCACTTCGGCATGGGGCCCACCGGGCGGGCGAGTCACGCCTCGACCGAGCACCTGGGATCCCTTCCAGACCACCGCACCGACACTCGGATTGGGATAGGTCTTGCCCGCCCCTCGCCGAGCGCTCTCCAAAGCCAGCTTCATGCGCGCCTCAACGACCGTGAGATCCTTCATCTCATTGATCCTCCGGCTCTCGGTCCAGGCCCTCGATGAAGGCCGCGTAGTCCGCTGTGCTCCCAAAGTCTTGATAGACCGATGCGAATCGAATCGCGGCCAAGGCGTCTAGTCGCTTCAAATCTTCCATCACCCGATCGCCGATACTTCGGCTCGAAACCTCTCTCCCGCCCCCTTCATGGAGCCAGGCTTCGACCCGGTCCGCCAACCGATCGATGGCATCCACGGAAATCGGCCGCTTCACACAAGCGCTCGTGATGCCCGCAAGCAATTTTCCACGGGCATAGGCCTCCCGGCGCTGGTCCCGCTTGACAACCTGGGGGAGCGAGACTTCGAGACGCTCGCGGGTCGTGAAACGGCGACCGCATTCCTCGCACTCCCGCCGACGCCGAATTTCGTCTCCGTCGCGACCGACACGTGTATCGATCACACGAGTCGACTCATCACCGCACGAAGGACAGTGCACGATTCAGCCCTAATCGCTCCAGCGATGTACGTAGAGGGGGAACCGTCGGCACAGCGCTTCGACATCGCCGCGAATACGGTCGAGCCCTTCGACATCGCCGGGATTCTGAAGCACGCGGTGCAGGAGATCGGCCACCAACACCATTTCGGGTTCTCGCATTCCGCGGGTGGTCACCGCCGGAGTCCCGACACGCACCCCGGACGTCACCATGGGCTTGCGGGGATCGAAGGGAACCATGTTCTTGTTGGCCGTTATGCCCGCACGATCGAGAGAGATTTGCGCCGCCTTGCCAGTAATGTCGCGATCCACCAAGGAGAGCAGAAATAGATGGTTGTCGGTCCCGCCCGAAACGATCTTGTAACCGAGGGCGGCCACTGCATCCGCCAACGCCTGGGCATTGGCCACGATCTGGCGAGTGTAATCCTTGAAGCCCGGAGACATTGCTTCCTTGAGAGCGACGGCCTTCCCGGCGATCACGTGCATCAGGGGACCGCCCTGCAAACCGGGGAAAATGGCGCTGTTGATCCTCTTGCCCAGATCGCCGTCGGAGAGAATGATCCCACCCCGGGGTCCGCGCAGGGTTTTATGCGTCGTGCTGGTAAAGACGTGCGCCAGCCCCGCCGGACTGGGATGGACGCCGGTGGCCACCAGACCCGCGATATGCGCGATATCCGCAAAGAGAATGGCGCCCACCTCATCGGCCACTGCTCGAAAACCAGCGAAGTCGATGATGCGCGAGTACGCGGTCGCTCCGCACTGGATCATCTTTGGCCGATGTTCCAAGGCCAGGGCACGAACCTCGTCCATATCGATGCATTCGCTCTCACGGTCAACACCGTAGGGCACGATGCGGTACGTCTTGCCCGAAAAATTGACAGGGCTCCCGTGAGTCAGGTGTCCCCCATGGTCGAGATTCATGGCCAGAATCGTATCTCCCGGCTCGAGCAGGGCGTGATAGACCGCCGCGTTGGCCTGGGAGCCCGAGTGCGGCTGGACGTTCGCGTGCTCCACACCGAAGAGTTGCTTGGCCCGTTCGATGGCGAGGGTTTCGACCTCATCCACAAACTCACAGCCACCGTAGTAGCGCCGCCCCGGGTAGCCCTCGGCGTACTTGTTGGTGAGCACGCTGCCGACCGCTTCCAGCACGGCTTCCGAGACAAAATTCTCCGAAGCAATCAGTTCGATGGAGAGTCCCTGACGGCGCCCTTCCTGGCGAACGAGATTCGCTATTTCAGGATCGGCGACATCCAGTTGGGGGGTCGATGACGAGTCCATTTTTTCCTTCCGAGAGAATCCGAGCAGACGAGAGGCTGAGTTGCGGTGCCCTCGCTGCGGTGCCCTATGGCCGCTGGCCTCTCGCTCGCGCTGGCGAGAGCAGCGGCAATATAGCGGCGATGGCGTTCAGCGTCCGGTGGGGCAGGTCTCCCTAAGCCCCTCGAATCAAAGGTCCGTGATACCCAAGACCAGGGAGGCATTGGTGCCGCCGAAGCCAAAGGAATTCGATAGGGCGACGCCCGGGCGAGCCGACCGCGCCCGATTGGCGACATGGTCGAGGGCACATGCCGGGTCGGGGTCGTCCAGGTTGATCGTGGGGGGAATCCGGCCGCTCTCCAGGGCGCCGATGGACAGAATCGCCTCCACGCTGCCCGCCGCCCCCAGCAGGTGGCCCGTCATGGACTTCGTCGCCGAGACCGGCAACCGATCCAGATACCCCCCAAAGGTCCGCCGCAGGGCAACGACTTCGGCGGGGTCACCCAATGGGGTACTCGTGGCGTGGGCGTTGACGTACCCGACCTCCTCGGGGGGGATTCCGGCGTCTGCCAAGGCCCACTCCATGCACCGAGAGGCCGCCTCTCCCCCAGGATCCGGGGCCACGGGATGGGTGGCATCCGCAGTGGCTCCGTAACCCATGACCTCGGCCAGAATCGACGCGCCTCGGGCCCTCGCGTGTTCCAGGGATTCGATCACGAGAACCCCCGCGCCCTCCCCCACCACGAAACCGTCCCGGCCCCGGTCGAAGGGGCGACTCGCCCGCTCGGGCTCCTCGTTCCGGGTGCTCAGCGCCTTCATGGAGGCGAAACCGGCCACGGTGACGCCGAGGATAGGCGCTTCTGCGCCGCCCACGATCATCGCGTCGGCTTGGCCCCGCTTGATCAACTCGGCGCCTTCGCCGATGGCATGGGCCCCGGAAGCGCAGGCCGTGACGTGACAAACGTTGGGCCCCCGCGCCCCGTGATGCACCGAAATCATTCCGCTGGACATATTCGCGATGCCCATGGGAATCGTAAACGGCGAGACCCGACGCGGCCCCTTCTCGCGCAGGATCGCATCGTTCTCCAGGATGGTACCCAGTCCTCCGATGCCCGAACCGATCGCCACGCCCACCCGATCCCGATTGCTGTCATCGATCTCGAGGCCCGAACTGTTCAGAGCTTCGGCGGTGGCTTCCAGGGCAAAGAGTACGCAGCGGCTGGTCCGACGCAGGTCCCGGGCCCTCAGCACCTTCGGGGCGAGTGCGGGGCCGTACTCAGCCGCTATCCGAGAGGAAAAACCCAGGGGATCGAAATGGGTGATCGGCCCAGCCCCCGAGCGACCGGCGAAAGCCGCCTCCAGGGTCGTGGAGTAGTTCCCTCCCAATGGCGTCACGCAACCCATCCCAGTGACGACCACACGCTTCGCCTGGGCCGATACCCCCGCCATGGATCAGCTCTCCAGGCGAGCTTTCAGGTAGCTGACCGCATCGCCAATGGTCTGCATCTTTTCGGCGTCGTCATCGGGAATTTCAATATCAAAGGACTCTTCCATCGACATGACCAACTCGACTATATCCAGCGAGTCGGCGCCCAGATCATCGACGAACGAAGCAGCGGTCACCACCTCTTCCCGTGACACGCCGAGTTGCTCGACGATCAAATCGGTCACGCGAATTTCCAGGGACATGGACGAAACCCTCCAATCGAAAAAACTGAATCGCGGAACCGATCAGACGGCGCCGCAATCCTCAAGAAAAAATAATAGCACTGTCCGAAAATAGCACTGTTCAAAAAGAGCACTGTTCAAAAGGAGAGCTGTTCAAAAGAGCACTGACCCAAAAGAGCACTATACAGGGGAGCACGATCGAAGAGAGGACAACTTCCTTTACGCTTCAGCAATAAATTCTCGAACCCTGTCGAGATCCGCCGCATGGGACAGGCTCTCGCGCTGGCTACGACGGTCGATCCGAGCGAGAAGGCCGTTGAGTACACGGCCCGCACCAACTTCAAGAAAATGGGTTACGCCTTTCCCCCTAAGGCATTCAATCATCTCGGTAAAACGGACTGACTCCGTCACCTGGCTCACCAGGAGACCGGGGATCCGATGGGGATCGCTATTCGGAGCGGCATCAACATTGGTCACCACCGGGGGCGAGGGAGCCTGAAAGGCCACTCCGTCCATGGCGCCGCGCAGCTGCTCGGCTGCCGGGGCCATCAGCGCGCAGTGGAAGGGGGCCGAAACCGCCAACTCGACTACTTTCTTCGCCCCGATTTCCTGGGCGCGCTCCCGGGCAACAGCGACGGCTTCGCGGGTTCCCGCGATCACCGTCTGCTGAGGGGAATTGTAGTTCGCGGGCGAGACGATTTCGCCTGTGGATGCCGCCACCTCGCAGCACAGATCGGCAACCGCTTCGGCGCTACAACCGAGCACCGCGGCCATGGCCCCGCTGCCCTCGGCCACGGCCTCCTGCATGAATCGCCCCCGAGCGTTGACCACACGGACAGCATCTTCAAACGCCATGGCCCCGGATGCCACCAACGCGGAATACTCGCCCAGGCTATGCCCCGCCACGAAGGCGGGTTTCACGGAACCACTGTCTTCCAGTGCCCGCAACAACGCAATGCTCGTGGTAAGCAATGCGGGTTGCTGAATTTCGGTTCGCCGCAGATCTTCCTCGGGCCCTTCGAAGCAGTACTTCGAAACATCGAAACCCAGGGCCCGATCGGCGGCGACGAATACCTCCCGCGCCGCCGGCGAACTCTCGAAGACATCCCGGCCCATGCCCACTTCCTGTGAGCCCTGACCCGGAAAAAGAAGCGCCAGCACCTGACTCAGTCCTGGTCCGTCTCGATGAGGGTGCGCCCCTTGTAGCTGCCACATGATCCACAAATTCTATGCGGAACCTTGGGGGCTCCGCATTGCGGACAGGTACTCCTCGGAGGCGTTGCCAAACCGTCGTGGCTACGACGCTTGTCTCTCCGGGCCTTGGATGTCTTCTGTTTGGGAACAGCCATTTCAAGAACTCCCTTCCGTCTTCTCCTTCAACGCGGCGAGGGCGGCGAAGGGCGAAGAAGGCTTTATGTCGTCACAGTTGCAGTTATTTTCAGTTCGGTTGCTTCCGCATACCGGACAAAGCCCTGGGCATTCGTCGCGGCAAAGCGGCTGCATTGGTATTTCAAGCGAGATGATCTCTACAAAAAAAGCATCCAACTCGATTTCCGGACCCCGATACCAACCGGTTTCCAGGTCTTTCCCCAGACACATCCCGCTGCGCTCCAAGTCTTGCAAGCCCTCCGGATCGGGGGGCGTCTCCCCATCACCCAGAGGCGCAAGGACCAAGCGGAACGACTCTCGGAGGGCGTGACGATAGCGTCTGGTACAGCGACCGCATTCGGCATCGAGCATTCCTCGAAATTCTCCCTCGAGATGGACGCTTTCGCCCGCCGTCCGCGCGCGGATCTCCATCGTCGGCTCCTCCGCCAGGCGCGCGCCCGAATCCTCGACATCGGCAAAGCGCTCGCTCCACCAGCCCCGCTCGATGACAAATCGGAAGGCGTCGGGTGACTTTTTCAGGTGCTCTATGGGCAGTTTCACGGCATCGAGTTCCGGTGGATCGGGTTGACTTTCGTTTCAAATCCAGGGGCTTGAGACCCATCTAAAAATACGGCGGCCAACCGAATAGCAAACACCCCCCAAAGCTGCCAAGGGGCTGCGTTATGCTGCGCCGCCCATGTCGTCAATTCGAACTCGATTCGCACCAAGCCCCACGGGGTTCCTGCATCTCGGGAGCGCCCGAACCGCGCTCTACAACTGGGCCTATGCCCGGCGCCACGGGGGCTGCTTCGTGCTCCGCATCGAGGACACAGACCTCGAACGCTCCACCCGCGAGTCCGAAGAAACGGTCCTCGAGGGCCTGGAGTGGCTGGGCCTGGACTGGGATGAGGGACCCTTTCGACAAACCGAGCGGCGCGAGGCCCACGAGCAGGCGATTGCCGGACTGCTGGCCCAGGAAAAGGCGTACCGCTGCCAGTGTTCGCGCGAGGATCTCGAAGCACGCAAAGAAGCCGACCTGGCCCGGGGCGGATCGGGGCTCTACGACGGACGCTGCCGGGATCTCGGCCTCGGGCCCGATTGCGGCACCCATGTGGTTCGCTTGCGGGTTCCCCAGGAGGGAATGCTCGGATGGGAGGACGCGGTCTTCGGCCCCAGCGGTCAGGACGCCGGGCAACTGGGCGACGCGATCATCCGGCGCGGAGACGGAACGCCGCTGTACAACCTGGCCGTAGTGGTCGACGATATCGAAATGGGGATCACCCACGTGATTCGAGGAGCCGATCACCACCCGAACACCTCGCTCCAGGTTGCCCTCTACCAAGCCTTGGACGCTCCCCTGCCCATCTTTGCCCACCTCCCCCTGATCGTGGGCGAATCGGGCAAAAAACTTTCCAAGCGGCGGGACAACGTCTCGATCCAGGATTTCCGGGACGAAGGACATCTGCCCGAAGCCCTGACCAATTGGCTCGTGCGCCTGGGCTGGTCCCACGGCGACGACGAAATTTTCTCCCTTGACGAAATTGCTCAGCTTTTCAGCCTCGAGAGCGTGGGGCGATCCTCCGCCCGGGCCGACCCAGCAAAACTCGCCTGGCTGGACCAGCACTACATCAAGCAACTCCCCGGCGACGACCTCTTTGCCCGGGTCCGGCCCCACTTGGAACGCGTCAAGGGCGGTCCAGTCGAGGACGACGAGAGCCTGCGAAAGCTTCTCGACCTGCTTCGAGAACGCAGCCGAACCTTGGTCGAGATGGCAGAACTGGCTCACTGGAAGCTCTCCGACACCCTGGAATACGACGAAAAAGCCGTTAAAAAGCATCTTCGACCCGCCGCCCTGCCCGCCCTGCTTGCCCTCGGGCAAGGCATGCGGAAATTGCCGGATTGGACCGTGGCCGAGCTGGAAAAAACCTTTGAAGAAACCGCCGCAGCCCTGGGCGACGTCAAATTGGGCAAACTCGCCCAACCCGTGCGCGTCGCAGTGACCGGCGGGCCCAATTCGCCCGGGATCTTCGAGACTCTCGAAATCCTTGGGCGCGAGCCCACCCTCGAGCGACTCAAGCACGCTGTAACCGTCGTCGAGGCCAGAGCAGAATCCGCCGGGAGCGATTGAGAGTCACCCGCGCGCGCACTACTATCCGCCGGGTTCAGCGCAGCCGGTCCGCTCGTCGGATCCATCCGCAAAGAACGCGCGTGCTTTGTTCCCCGGTCGTCTAACGGCAGGACAGCGGACTCTGAATCCGCGAATCATGGTTCGAATCCATGCTGGGGAACCAGGCCGCAGGCCCGTCCGGGGATTTACGGCCCGCCGGTTGCCGCCATCGGCATCCGAAACCAGATCAGGTGAAGCGGCGCGAAGAGGGCAAGCAGCGCCCCCGCCGCGATGGCCGGACCAAAACCGAACGGAGTCGACCAATTCCGGCTCAACAAGCCCCAGCCAACGCCGAGTCCCAGCCCGAGGAACGACGCCCCGAGCAGGGTATCGAGCACCCCCCACGGGCCCACGAAAGCACCCACCATGGCCAGGAGTTTGACATCCCCCAGCCCCAAGCCCGGGAACCAGAGCCAGTAGTCGGCCTGCCCGGGCCGGGGCACGTCCTCCCCGTCCCCGGGCCAGTGGGGAAACCGTCTGCCTAGGAGGGCGGAAACCCGCGCGTGGAGGAAGCCCACGGACCAGAGAAATCCCCCGCCAATGCCCGCGCCCAGGCAACTCTGCCCCAGAGCGAAACCGTAGGAGCCCCCCTCGCCAAGGCTGCGCACCAGGGGAACCACCGCCAACCCCAGTACGAGGCCTCCCAAAGAAATTTCGTCGGGAATGATCTGGTGATCGAAGTCCACCCCCGCGGCCACCACCAGAGCGGAGGCGAAGAGCATGAAGAGAATCGCCAGGGCAGTTGGTCCGAAACGCCACGCCACGCCGACGAAGAGCAGCCCTGTCACCAATTCCACCGCCGGGTAGCGCAGGGAAATAGGCCGACGGCAGTGCCGACAGTGTCCACCCAGGAGCAGGTAGGAGAGCACGGGAATATTGTCCCGCGCTGAAATGGGCTGCTCGCAGCTCGGGCAGCGCGAGCGGGGGGAAACCACCGATTCGCCCAGGGGCAGCCGGTGAATGACAACATTCAGGAAGGAACCCACGACGAGCCCGAAAGCGAGCGCTGGCCCGTAGAAAAAAGGTGTCCCCAGTTCTTCGATCACTTCCCCTCCATCTTTGTAGACCGGCCTGGCTGGAGGCCCACTACTCCAGATCGCGCCGATGAAAGATGAACGACGCGAGAATCAGCAATGCGATGGAATACGCGACGCCGTAGAGCGACGCCCAACCGACTTCCGCCCCGGAGATAGCCACACCGTGCACCGCTTGAGTCGACAGATTGAAGCTTTCCAGATCGGGAAGCGCCCGGTAGAGCAAGGTCGCGGCCTGCTTCACCGCCGGGACGTCCGAGGCCTGACCGAGGGAGTAGAGATCGCGTGAGAGATGGCCGAGGGCGTAAATCCCCAGGGTAAAAAATGCAGCCAGCATGGGCGTCGTAAACGAGGAGAAGAGCGTCGCGACGGCCACAATCACCATCAACTCGACGCCCACCAACAACATCGCCGCGACGTAACCCAAATCCAACCCCGCACCCACCAACACGGAGACCGCGACAAAAGCGATGGCCATCAGACAGAGTTGCAACCAGACCGTCAACAGGAGGCCAAGAAATTTACCCAATAGAAACTCGGAGCGAGTGACCGGCTTGGCCAGAATGGTGTAGATCGTCCGGCGCTCGACTTCGCCGTGGATCAGCCCGATTCCTACAAAGATCGCGATGCCCACACTAAAAAGACGGATCGAGGCCAGCCCCACATCCTGAATAATGCGCTCGCCCTCCACGTAGGAAAGGCTCGCGATCAGAACCGAAAAGCCGATCATCGTCACCGCAAAGAACAGCAGGGTGTAGAGAAGACGATGACGGACGGCCTCGCGCACGGTATTGGTCGCAATGGGCCAGATTCGAGACCCGGAATTCAGCATGCTGGGGCCCCCCGTTCAGCAGCCGAGGAGCCGTCGGCCTGCTCGCCCTGCTCCACCGCCTCCAGGAAAATTCTCTCCAGGGAAATCCTGTTCGGAGAGAGAGACAGAACCTCGGCTCCGGCCTCCAATGCGGACTTGAGCAGATCGCGCACCTGCCCGTCCATGACCTGAACCTCAACTTGTTCGCCGACGGTCTGGACCCTCGCCGAAAATTTCGCGCCCAACTGCTCGGCCACTTCCGGCGCAAGATGGGCAAGCACTATATCGCTGCGCATCGCCTCTTCGTTCATGAACTCGCGAATCGGGCCTTCATGGCGAATTCTGCCCTTCACGATGATAGCGACACGGTCACAAATCATTTCCACATCATTCAGAATGTGGGTGTTCATGAAGACCGTCTTCCCCTCGCTCTTCAACCTCAAGATGATGTCGCGAATGTCCTTTCGACCAATGGGGTCGAGCCCGCTCATGGGTTCATCGAGAAAGACAACCTTGGGATCGTGGATCAGCGCCTGGGCGATCCCTACCCGTTGAAGCATACCCTTGGAATAGGTGCTCAACCTTTCCCGGCGGGCGTCCCCAAGTCCCACCAACTCGATCAGTGCTTGCACCCGCCGATCCCGGTCCCTGCCCCCGACACCGGAAAGCCGGGCATAGAAGCGAAGAATTTCCTCGGCGGTCAGGAAGGAGTAGAAATAGGGATTCTCGGGCAGAAACCCGATGTGTTCGCGAAATCCCGTCTCGGTCACGTCACAGTCGAGAATGGTCGCATTGCCCGAAGTCGGACGAATCAAGCCCATCAGGATTTTGAGCGTCGTGGTCTTACCCGCTCCATTGGGACCCACGAACCCATAGATTTCACCCTCGCGAACCGCAAAGGAAACCTCGTGCAGCACCCGCTTGGCCCGAAGGCCGAGACCGGGCCTGAAATCTTTGACGATGGCATCCACGCGAACGATTTCGCGCGAATCATCGGTCGTGATTGGATGGCTCATGCCTCGTTTCCCCCCGACTGCCTTCCATCCCTTGAACTCGCTCCCTGATTCTGCGCTCTTCGGCCCATCCCTCGGCCCGCTGACGATCGGATTCGCCCACGTGAAGCCGGTAGCGCTTCCCATAGTAGGTCGATACGATTCGATCGCTCACGGGGTCCAGCACCCATGTCGAGCCCCGCCGGAGGGCACTGGGCAACGCCAACGGTTCCGCCGCAGGCAGAGTTCTCAGGACCGCGGACTCCCCGGCCACCAATTCCTCGACGGTGCGAAGATCCCGGCCGTTCCGATCTTGAAAACGTGCCCGTGCCCCGTCGAGCAGACGGGCGCTCTGTTCGACTTCGATTTCGTCCAGGGCCGCCCGGTACCCTTCCTTGGCTACATCATCCTGGGAGGTGTTCAGCATTTCCTGCAGAAAGACCGCGGCCACTTCAATCTCCGCCGATTCGGACTTGAGACGCGCGGCCAGGCGGGGCAGATAACGCGGTGCCCCGGGCAAGCGGCTGGCCCTGTCCAGCCACTCGGCGGCTCGGTCGTTCTCGAGCAGGTAGAAAAAATGATTGAACCCCAGGTAGAAGTAGTTGCGCCACTCGTCGGGGTGGTACTCGATGCCCCGGGCCAGGAGCCGATTGGCCGTCCGAACATTCTGCTCGCTCGCAGTCATCCAAATCGCCGCAAATCGGTAGGGGTGGTCCACTCGGGGGTTGAGCGTCGTGACGAGATCAATCAACCTACCCAGGTGATCGCCCAATTCGGGGGTTATCCGGACATCGCCCCCCGCGGCCTGGATGGCTTGAAGCCAATAGAAATCCGCCAGCACGGCGCCGAAGCCCAGGGAAAGCACCTTGGCCAGGTCCGGGTCGGGAACGAAGCCCATTTGCCGGCTCGCCCCCCCCGATGGAGGCAGCCGTGTATGGAGGGCGTCGGTGGCCAAAACAGCCAACACGGCCGCGGCCAACCAGACCACCCCGAGCCTCTGGCGACGCCCGCCCGGGCTGGATCCTCGCTCTCGGTTTGTGGGCGATTCGGCCATCTCTCCCCGGACGCGCTCGACTCGGACACGAAGCTCGGCGGCCTTTCCGCCAGATCCCCGCTGCCCGGCTCAATATTGGGGGCAGGCGTACCCTGGGCTCTTCGGCCAATCCGTTGCTGCCCCCAGCCAGCGAACGCGCGCAAGGTTACCCAACTCGCCCGCGGTTCTCATAGCCCAATTCGCCGGCGGCCCGGGGCACTGAACCCACCGAGCCGGGCGAGCCCCGTAGCTTGTCCTTTCCGCTATCGGTTGACATCCCGCGAGCCAGTTGGCAGAGTCCGCCGCTCGGTGCTCCCATCGTCTAGAGGCCTAGGACACGGCCCTCTCAAGGCTGAAACACGGGTTCGAGTCCCGTTGGGAGCACCATTCCCCTTTCCCCTTTCCTCTTCCCCCTTCCCTCTTCCCCCTTCCCCCTTCCGCTATCGCCAATCCACCTCCCACCATCCCCAATCCCCTTTCACCCGGTGATGGGAAGATCGGGCGCAAGGCGCACTCCGGGACGCCCGGCGCGGTACGCGCGCCCGCCACCCAGCGCCCCCCTGGAGCCAATCTATGTCCTCCAAATTCTGCTTCGCCTTCATGGACTGCGAGTTCGGCGGGCTCGACTTGGAAATCCACGACATCACCGAGGTCGGCGTCATCTTCACCGATGATCGACTGGTGGAACACTCGGAGCAGCAGTGGCGGGTCAAGGCCCGGCCCGAGCGAATCAGTGACGAGGCCGCCGCCATCTTCGGCTACGACGAAGCGCTCTGGGCGGAGGCGCCGCCGATTCGTCAGGTTCTGAAGGAAATCACCGCCATGGTGCCCAAGGGCAAAGTATGCGTTCCCGCGGGCCAGAATGTCCGTATGGACGTGGCTTTTCTCGAACGTGCCTTCCGTAAATGCGAGATCCCCTACCCATTTGACTACCACGTGATCGACTTGGCAACGCTGTTCTACACGTGGACCTTGGTGGCCGGCGAGCCCGCCCGGGCCCTGTCTCTGCGCCAGGCCGCCACCACCGCTGGGCTACTCGGAGACGGCGGTGTGGCCCATCGAGCCCTAGCCGATGCCCGGCTCACCCTGGAGACCTTCCGCCACTATATCGGCCGGCTCGCGCCTCGGGATCTCACGGAACTCGTGCCCCAGACATCTCTCGAACCACCGGAAAATGCACCCGTTGGATCGGCGAGCGGCGCCGACGTAGGCAAGGGCTAGCTCGGAAATCTCCGCCGGGGCCCCTGATCCCTCGGGGCGAGTGGCGCAGAATCAGTGATCTTCGGGCTCGTCGTCGGGCAGACCGTGCTGATCTTCGACCAACTTCCAGAGAGTCTCGCGCAGCCTTTGCTTGAAGGCGGGATCGGCGCCGACATCGGTGCCGTCGGCGGACAAAAATTCTCGTAGCTCCTCGGGATCGATGGCCATGCTGTCGCCGGCCAGATCCGGATTCGTGCCGGGCTTGGTCCAGCCCCGAACGGGAGTCGCCCCGGTGGAACTCGCCAAGGACGGTCGGTCCCCGGACCCCGAAGTCCGATTCACATGCTCTCGCCCCGATTTCGGACGCGGGTACTTGGTCTCGTTTTCGGTCGCATCTTTTCGGTTCATGGTCGGTCTCCGTCCCCGAATGGCTCAATGGTTCTATGTTCAATGGTTCTATGTTCAATGGCTCTCGGAGACTCTCGGGCAGCCCCCGTTCCGAACTCCGATGAAGAGCGTCGAGTCAAAACGTACTCCAAGGCTACCCCAGAGGATTCGCCTTGGACCTTGTACACGATGACCTTGTACACGATCATGGCACGAGAATCACCTGAGCCCGCCACAGCGACCGCACCTGCATGTAGCCGCTGGGATCGGAAGCACTTGAGGAGTCCTTGCTCCGCTCATCGGTTGCCTTGGACGCCTTGACCGACTCGAGGTCAACCCAGGGCCAACTCGAGAAAGTCACGTAAACCCGCGCCATACCTTCCGGTATTTGAGAATATGTGGTCCTCGACGCGTGGTTGTGGCAAGAAAACGAAACGGGCGCGGCCTAAAAAGGCTGCGCCCGTTCAAATCCCTCACACCCGGACGCACCCCACTCCCGATTTCCCCCGAGGGGGTCCAGGGGGAGAAGAAAATGAGAGAAACGGGTGGGGGGTAAGCGGGCTAGGGGTAAGAGGGCCAAGGGCTGGAGTGGGGCCGGAGTGACCTCAGAAGCCTTCGGCTCAAGCCGGGATCAGGCGTCTCGAAGCAGCCCCTGGATGCCGGGCAGATCCTCGCTCATGGCGCAGCGGATGCGGTACAGATTGGCCTTTATGGCGTCCTCGGACTTATCCAGAACCTGGGCAATCTTGCGAATTGAATACCTGCGTAGGTGCTTGAGAAAGAAAATTCGCCGCTGGGTCTCGCTCAAGTCCTGGGAGATGATCTCTTCGCAACGGACCAGCAGCCGGCGTGCCTCAATGGCATTCTCCATGGGCGGCTCGGTTCCCTCCACATCCAGAACCGAATCGGAATCCATGGCGGAGAGCACCGGCTTCTGCCTCCGGAACCGCCGATTCACCTTGTTTCGTGTGATCCCGAAAATCCAGACCAGAAGCGAGGACTGGCCCCGGTAGCTCGGCAGGGCGCTCAACAGGGTCATGAAGACCTCCTGTGCGACATCCTCGGCCTCGGCACGATCGTTCAGACGCTTCCGGGCAAAGCTGTAAACCCTTGGAAAATAAGTGTTGTACAGCATATCGAAATGCTCGTGACTGCCTGAGAGGATCAGTTCGACCAACTCGCCGTCGGAGGGGAGAGCCTGCTGGGTTGCATCCATGGGGGAACCTCGCTTCTCGTTCGGTCGAGAAAGAGGTAATGCGAATGCCCGTGCGCACCGAGGATTCCCTCGCTGACTTGGAGAACTCGAATGCCAATCGCTGCTCGCGTTGAAGGCACATGGCGCCCGTAAGGACCCCCAGGAACAGCGTGCCTTCCAATTCCCAAGCTCAAAACCCTTGGAAAACTTCTACGAAACTCGCGCGAATCGAGATCTTCCCTGTGTCTCGTGCAGCGCTTCCCTTCGCTTCACGATGTCACTCGATCCTAACGGCTGGCGCCCAAAATTCTTCGCTTCCCATATCCCAATTTCGACCATGCTATTCAAGAGTACGTCTACAAGCCCTCTTCAAAGCAATTCGCGTGCCACCTCAATCCAGGCGGCAGGTCAAATCGAAGTTCGCTGATTTTGCTAGTTTTTCTTGATTCGTTGGCCCCGTTGGGATCGAAGATTGAAAACTCTGTGAAGAATGTTTTTCCCAATTGGAGAAAACATGGTCGTACTTACCCCCAAAAAAATCGAGCCAATACCACAAATTCATAAGAATTGGGCGCCCTAAACCTTTCCTGGGGTAATCCACCAACGCCCGCTCTCGAAGTCCCAGATGTCCTCGCGCACCGTCTGGGTCGACCACCAGCGTAGGGGCAGGCCGTTCTCTCCGACAAATCGCACCCGCACCCGCACCCGGCTCGGTTCCGTGCGGTCTATCGCTTCGAGATGGACCTCGGTGGGCCGATTCGACTCAAAATGGCTGCGGGCCAGCGCCTCGGCAAAAGCCGCGTAGTAATCGGCAAAGGCCGAGTCGGAACGGAAAAACTCTCGGAGCGCGGGATCCTCGAAGGTGGCGAGACTGTCGAAGCGACGGGCCGTAACACGGCCATAGAAGAGCTTGGAGAGCGGCACCAGGATCGTGTAGTCCGCAGCCCCCCCCCGATTCAGGGTCCGGGGATCGAAACCCGTGTAGTCGGCATTCTGCCCCCACTCGCCCCCCGCTGGACCGATCACTGGACCGATGCAGGCCGAGTTCACACTCGCGAGAGAAACGAGGCCAACCAATGCCCAAACTGCGATTCGGCGCCTCTTCACCCTTTTCCCCTCCCAACGGCGGCCACAGCCTGGGCCGCGGCCAATCTCGCTGCGGGCACTCTGTACGGCGAACACGAAACATAATCCAGCCCGAGTTCCGCAAAAAAACGGACGCTCTTGGGATCTCCCCCGTGCTCGCCACAAACGCCGAGCTTCAAACCCGGGCGGGTCTTGCGGCCGAGTTCGGCGCCCATGCGCACCAGCTGGCCGATTCCCTCCTCGTCGATTGAGGCGAAGGGATCGTCGCGCAAAATCCCCTGCTCGATGTAGTCCGGAAGGAAGCTGTTGGCATCGTCCCGTGACATCGCATATCCCATTTGGGTCAGGTCGTTGGTCCCGAAAGAGAAAAAATCGGCGTGCTCGGCGATGACATCCGCGGTGAGCGCCGCCCGGGGGACCTCGATCATCGTCCCGATGGAAGGTCGCACTCGGGTTCCGGGATTCTCCTTGCGCACCGCAGCAATCACACGCTCTACCTCCGCGCGCAGCAGGGACAACTCCCGGGGATGAGCGATCAGCGGCACCATGATCTCCGGCTTGACCTTGAAGCCTTCGGCGGCCACCGCACAGGCCGCCTCGGTAATCGCCCGGACCTGCATCCGATAAATTTCCGGGTAGCTGACACCCAGCCGACAGCCGCGATGTCCAAGCATCGGATTGAACTCGCGCAGGGCTTCCAGACGCGCCCTTAGTTCCTGAAGGGGAATGCCCATGGATCTGGCGACCGCCTCGACGTCCTCATCGTTCTGGGGCAGGAACTCGTGCAGTGGCGGGTCCAACAGCCGAACGGTGACGGGCAGCCCGTCCATGGCTCGAAAGATCCCCTCAAAGTCCTTCCGCTGAACCGGGAGCAAGCCGGCCAGGGCGGCTTCCCTCGACGCAAGATCAGGGGCAAGAATCATCTGACGCACGATCAGAATACGCTGGGGTTCGAAAAACATGTGCTCGGTCCGGCAGAGCCCAATTCCACACGCGCCAAAATTGCGTGCGAGTTGGGCATCCTCGGGCGTATCCGCGTTGGTTCGCACCTTAATGCGCGAGATCCGGTCGGTCCATTGCATCAACTCCATGAACTCCGGACTCAGTTCGGGGGTCACCGTAGGGGCGCTCCCCAACATCACGTCCCCGGTCGAGCCATCAATCGTGATCCACTCCCCGGCCGCTACGCGATGATCCTCGACGCGTAGTTCCGCCTTCGCGTAATCAATTGTCAGCGCGCTGCAGCCGGCCACGCAGGATTTCCCCATTCCCCGGGCCACCACCGCCGCGTGAGAAGTCATCCCTCCTTTCGCGGTCAACACACCCTCGGCCGCATGCAATCCGAGGATGTCATCCGGCGAAGTCTCCGTGCGAACGAGAATGACTTTCTCTCCGGCCTTGGCCCGACTCTCGGCGTCTCCGGCGGAGAAAACCACCCGGCCCACAGCCGCTCCAGGCGATGCCGGAAGGCCTCGGGCGATCACTGTCAGATCCGCACTTCGATCGATGGTCGGATGAAGAAGTTGATCTACCGAGGATGCATCCACGCGTAAAATCGCTTCTTCCCGGGAGATCAGACGCTCCTTCACCATATCCACCGCGATGCGAACAGCGGCAAAACTCGTCCTTTTCCCATTCCGAGTTTGCAAGATCCACATTTTTCCGCCCTGGATGGTGAACTCTATGTCCTGCATCTCCCGGTAGTGCTTCTCAAGAGACTTATAGATCCCGCAGAGTTCGGCATAGGATTCGGGCATCTCGGATTCCAGGGTCGGCAATTCCTCGCTTCCCGAAACTCGACTCGACCGGTTGATGGGTTGAGGAGTGCGAACGCCAGCCACCACGTCCTCGCCCTGAGCGTTTTTCAGGTATTCGCCGTAGAAGGCCGGCTCGCCCGTCGAGGGGTTCCGAGTAAAGGCAACGCCCGTCGCGCAGTCCTCCCCCATATTCCCAAAGACCATGGATTGGATATTGACCGCGGTACCCCACTCGTCTTCGATCCGATGGAGCTTCCGGTAGGCGATGGCGCGGTCGTTTCCCCAGGATCGAAACACCGCAGTAATCGCCCCCCAAAGCTGTTCTCTGGGATTTTGGGGAAAGGGGCGCCCGGTTTGCTCTTCGACAACCTCCATGTAATCCGCAACAAGACTGCGCCAATCCGAAGCCTGGAGATCCGTGTCCAGGCTCACCTTGGCCCGGGACTTTGCACGTTCCAAGAGAAATTCGAAGCGATCCAGGGAAATCCCGAGAACCACGTCAGAGTACATCTGGATAAATCGCCGGTAGCTATCATAAGCAAACCGTTCGTCCGCCAACCCGACTAGGCCCTTCACCGTGACATCGGTCAGACCCAGGTTGAGCACGGTATCCATCATCCCGGGCATGGACACCCGGCCGCCCGAGCGGACCGAAACCAGCAGAGGACGCTCGGGGTCGCCGAAGCGGAGGCCCATGAGCTTTTCTACCCTCGCCAGGGCTGTCAGCACATCGGCCTTGACCGCAGGGGAGAGCTTCATCCGTCGGCTCTGAAACTCCGAGCAGACCGCGGTGGAGAGCGTAAAACCCGGGGGCACGGGCACACCCAGTAGCGTCATCTCCGCCAGGTTCGCCCCCTTGCCCCCAAGCAGGGCCCGCATTGATGCGGAACCGTCCGCCTCTCCGTCGCCGAAGAAAAACACCCGGCGTGAGGGGTTGTCCGGCGCGGATCCGCCGAGAGCGACCGTTCGACCGAGCCGCTGGACCCCCTTGGCCTCACCGCCCAGCCCCCCCTTCTTGCGGGTACGCACAGGAGCGGGCTTTTTCGCGGCCCTTTTCCGGGCTGAAGCCTTTTTGGCGCTCTTCTTCTGAGTGCTTTTCTTCTGAGTGCTCTTTTTTTTAGTGCTCTTCTTTTTGGCGCTTTTCTTCTTAGCGCTTTTTTTCTTAGCGCTTTTCTTATTAGCGCTCTTTTTCTTAGCGCCTTTCTTCTTAGCGCTTTTTTTTCTTCCGCTGGGCTTCTTTCCGCCGTGCTTTGGCGCGGATTTTTTCGCTGGAGATTTCTTTCGAACCCCCTTGGAACCCGAGGCCTTTCGCGCGGTCAAATCGCTGCCTCGACGCGATCCCGCACATACGCGACCACACCCTCAATAGGAACGCGGGTCTGCACCATGCTGTCGCGCTCACGCACGGTCACCTTGCCGTCGTCCGCCGAATCGAAGTCGTAAGTCAAGCAGAAAGGCGTCCCCACTTCGTCCTGGCGACGATAACGGCGCCCAATATTCCCGGCGTCGTCGTAGAACGCGTTCAGGCTTCGACCGAGATCGGCGTGTAGCGCCCTCGCGGGCTCTCCGAGTTTCTTCGAAAGAGGAAGCACTGCGGCCTTGATAGGCGCGATCCCTGGCGAAAGTCGCATCACCTTCCGGGTCTCCCCCCCTTCGATCTCCTCCTCCCGGTACGCGTCAACGAGCAGCGCAAGGCAAGTCCTGTCCACGCCCATGGAAGTCTCGATGACCATCGGGGTATAGCGCTCCTTGGTTTCCTCGTCGGTCACGATCAGGTCCTTGCCCGAATACTCGCTATGACGGGAGAGATCCCAGTCGCCCCGGTCGTGAATGCCTTCAATTTCCTGCCAGCCGAATGGGAAGAGGAAATCCACGTCTTCCGCGGCATTTGCGTAGTGGGCCAACTCGTCGGGCGCATGCGGTCGAAAGCGGAGATGCGCCGTATCGAAACCGATATCCGCGTGGAAGCGCATCCTCTCCTCGCGCCATGCCTCGAACCACTCTTCGCGTTGGCTCGGATGACAAAAGAACTCCATCTCCGCCTGCTCGAACTCCCGGGATCGAAATGTAAAATTCCTCGGAGTAATCTCGTTTCGAAACGCTTTGCCAATCTGAGCGATCCCAAAGGGGACCTTCTGCCGTGCCGACTCCCGAACTCGTTTGAAGTTGGTAAAAATTGGCTGACAGGTTTCGGGCCGGAGATAGGCGGTCACCTGGGCCTCCACCGATGCACCGATCTGTGTCTGAAGCATCAGGTTGAAGTCCCGCGCTTCGGTCAGATCGCAATCGGACAACGCCCTCTTTTTCGGCGCCTCCGGGCAACGCTCGCCCTGCAATTGATCCGCCCGGAAACGTCGTTTGCAGGTACGGCAATCCACCATCGGGTCACTGAAATGCTCCACATGACCCGACGCCTCCCAGACCCGGGGGTGGCTCACGATGGCGCTGTCGATCCCCACCACATCGGTGCGCTGGCGAACCATTCGCTGCCACCAGGCCGCCTTTAGGTTGTTCTTGAGCTCTACGCCCAACGGACCGTAATCCCAGAATCCGTTGATACCCCCATACACCTCGCTTGAGGGGAAAATAAACCCGCGACTGGCACACAGTGCCACCAGGGTCTCCATGGCCAAGGGATGGCGTTCGTCGCCGGCCGACGAAGCTTCCGACTCCCCGGAATCGGGGTCCGAGGGCGTGGGCTTGGGCGTGGACGTAGGCTTGGGCGTGGACATAGTTGTCGTCGGGCTCACTCGGCCGCGCAGAGCACGGCGCAGGTTGAAGGGAAACTTGAGAGCAGAGTCCGGAGTCCGGAACAAGGGACCCGGGTGGGCTGCTTCTTTTGGACGCGCCGATGATACCCCGCAAACTCGCGGAGCCCGGGAGTATTCGTCTAGGGAGCCGCCGCTGTCAAGCGGCCCGCCGCCAGGCATTCTTCGAGGAATCGCTCGCTTTTCAACTCGAAACCCAGATGAAAACGGTGAAAGCGAAAGAGGATCTCCTGGGCTTCGTCGAGGGCTTCGCCACTGAGGCGCAGCCGGCCCAGTTGGTCGATTTTCGACTCGAGGCTCTTGTCCAGGGCCCTCAGGGTTCCCAGATGAACAGGCAATATCCCCGCTCGCCCCTCGGCCCCATGGGCACCGCAGATAATGCCGCCATCGGCGACGTGGAAGCCCACCCACGCCGCGTCGGGCTCGGCCCCGCAGCGAACACAGCGCTTCAGCTCGGGGCACAGGCCCAGGGCCTCAAACGCCCTAAGCTCGAGGAAAAGCCGCATACGCTGATCCGGGTACTCCACCGCGAGGGCCGAGAGGGCCGACAGCGCGAAGCCAAAGAGGCGGCGAGTATCCGTGCGGAGTCCGTCCTCGGGCGCCATGCGGCCCATCAATTCAATCAGGTAGCTCGCCAGGGCATAGCGAGCCGCGTCCCGGCGCAGGGGAAGGAAGGCCCCGATGAGTGTCGCTCGCTCGAGAAAACCCAGCCCGCTCGGCCTTTTGCGGGAGACCTGAACCTGCAGGTGGTTGAACAAGTCAAGGGACCCGGGAAAGCGTTTTTGGCTCTTCCGCGCGTGCTTGGCGATCACCGTGATCCGGCCCACATCGGGCAGGAGCAGGTGAGCGATCAAATCGGACTCCCCATAGTCCACAGCGCGCAAGACGATCGCCTCGCCCTCGATGACGGCCATTCCGCGATTCTAGTCGCTGTTCTTCGGCTCGGCCGCCGGTTCCAGAGATCCAGCCGCGGAAAGCCCAGGAGGCGCCGGACCGATACGAGATTCCGCCAGGGCCCGAACCGGATCCCTCCGGAAGATGACCTGCTCGTGAGCTTCAGCCGAGGACCGACTCTGGCGGGTGGACAACTGCTGTATCACGAAGACAAGCACGCCCAGCAGGCTGAGTGCCGCGAAGCCCAGGAGGACGCCGGAGAATCGGCGCTTCAGGTTGAACAGCCGACGATCCTCGGGCTCGGGTTCCGAGAGCATCCGCGAGAGGGTGTCTTCGGCGTCCAGACCCAATTCCTGGGACACCGTGCGCACGAATCCCTTGACGAAGCCATCGACCTGGTCGTCGAAAAAACCCGCTTCCAGGCGCTCGATGGAGCGAACGGGGATTCGGGTCAACGCGGCGAGTTCCTCGACGCTGATCTCGCGCAACTCGCGCTGCCACCGCAGGTAACCGCCGATCGCTTGACTCTGGACCCTGCCCGATTCCATCACCCCCCCAAAGCCTAGAGCAGCATGTCGAGGTAGGTACGGGAATCGGTCCCCCATTTGTGCTGGGGCGCTTTTTCTGCTGCAGCCCGAAATTGCTCGATGGCCTTATCCCTGAGGTCCAGGGTGATATAGATCTCCCCCATCCGGAAATGGGCCTCGGCCTGGGCTCTCGGAGACATTTGCTTTGACTCGCTGGCCAACTCGAGCTGCCGGACTGCACTCAACCAGCGACTCTGGCTCTGATCGAGTTTTCCCAGGTTGAAATGCGCCGGCGCGTAATCCGAGCGGAAATCCAGCGCTTCCTCGTAGCTGTCTTGAGCCTCCAGGAAGCGGCCCGACTTGTACTCGGCCCATCCCCGATTGGTGAGCGCGATCCAGGGTCTAGCGTAGGTGGGATCATCGATCAGAATCTGGCAGAGCGCTTCGGCTTCGGGGTACCGCTCCATTTGGATGTAGACCGCGGCCAAGGTCAGGGTGGCGGTTTGGTAATTGTGGTCCTGGGGACTCGCGCTGTTCGACAGGGACAGCAAAAGGTAGTCTTCCGCCTCGGGGAGCAGGCCCTTGCTTCGGTACGCCTCGCCCAGGCCATAGTAGGTCAGGGGATCCGATGGAGCGTCCGGATCGCCATGGCGTAGTTGCCCTGGCGGACATAGTCCAAGCCCACGTCGCGAACCGCCGCCGCCAAGGCGATGGGGTCCACCTCGGGCTCGGAACTCACCGTGGTCAGGCAGCCCGCCCCCAGCGCGCAGACCGCACAGAAAGCGGCCAGCAAGCCCCCAAATGGCCGATAAGTTCGGGATAGCCAGCTTCCCGCCGACCCTTGTGTTTCGCGCATATGCCCCCCCAATTCCTCGACAGTTCGCCCACGAGCCCCACCCGCGCCAGAAACTAGCGGCTCGTCCGACCGGGGTCGCGGCTCGTGACCAGAAGCTCCCGCAGTTCGCCGGGCGGGCCGGAACCCGCCTGGATCGCCCCGTCACCTACGGGGAAGCCATGCCCCCCGGGACAACAGGGACCTCTCTTGCAACTACTTGCAACTACCAAATCCAAATATTGAATAACCCATACGAAACAGTCCTTTGAAACCAGAGCAAAGAATGCTGCCGGGGCTTTCGCGCCCCGAGCCGGAGGATACACTTCCGCGCATCGTCTCCGGCTTGAGTCCAGCCGGTGTGCTTGTTAGAAAAAAAACCGGCCCGCGAGGCCCACCGAGGCCATTGAGATGTCCAGCCAAACCCGTCTCGCTCCGTAGAACAAGGTCTAGGAGATCAGTTCCTGAAATGATCACGAAATCGATCCTAAAACTTGATGACGTTGCGATTCGATTCGCCGGCGACTCCGGCGATGGGATGCAACTGACCGGAACCAAGTTCACCGACGAAACCGCACTGGCGGGGAATGATCTCTCCACCTATCCGGATTTTCCCGCGGAAATCCGTGCACCCGCCGGAACCATGGCGGGTGTATCGGGCTACCAGATTCATTTCGCGTCTCGGGATATCCACACACCTGCAGACAGGGTCGACCTGCTCGTTGCGTTCAATCCCGCTGCATTGCGCGCAAATGTGGAGGACGTCCGCTCCCAGGGCATGATCATCATCAACAGCGATGCCTTCACCAAGAAATCGCTGACGCGTGCCGGCTATTCCGAAGATCCCCGGGTCGACCTCGCCACCCGGTACAACTTGGTAGAGATCCCGCTGACAACCCTGAATCGCGAGGCCCTGCATGGGCTCGCCCTCACCCAACGCGAAATGGACCGCTGCAAGAATTTTTTCGCCCTGGGATTACTTTGTTGGCTTTACGGCCGGCCCATGGATGCCACCGAGCGCTGGCTCAGCGGGAAGTTCAAGGGCGACGTCTTCGAGGGCAATCTGCGTACCCTCAATGCAGGCCATGCATTCGGAGAGACCACCGAACTATTCCCCACCCACTACACAATTCCTTCGGCCAAAATCGAAGCGGGCACGTATCGCAACATCACCGGCAACATCGCCCTTGCCTGGGGAATCGTTGCGGCAGGCGAGCAGATGAACAATCCCGTCTTCCTGGGCGCTTACCCAATCACACCGGCCAGTGAAGTCCTTCACGAGGTCGCCCGGCATCGGCACTTTGGAGTTAAAACCTTCCAGGCCGAGGATGAAATCGCGGCCGCCAGCGCAACTATTGGAGCGGCCTTTGCTGGCCAGTTGGCGGTGACAATCTCCAGTGGTCCCGGGTTCATCTTGAAGCAGGAGGCCATCGGCTTGGGCGTGATGGTCGAACTGCCTCTGGTTGCCATCAACGTCCAGCGGGCCGGTCCGGCCACGGGCTCCCCCACCAAGACCGAACAAGGCGACCTTCTAGCGAGCATCTTCGGGCGTCACTCCCAAAGCCCGGTTCCCGTTCTGGCTCCCTCCACGCCTGGCGATTGCTTCCACACGGTGATCGAAGCCTTCAAGATGGCCGTGGAGTTCATGACCCCGGTGATCGTGCTCTCCGACGGATACCTCGCGAACAGCGCCGAGCCCTGGAAGATTCCCGACGTGGAATCTCTCGGGCGAGAGCCGGTCGTCTTCGCAACCCAGGACGGCGATTCAAAATTCAAGCCCTATAGCCGCGTTCCCGAGACCCTGGCCCGGCCGTGGGCAATCCCCGGAACTCCTGGCCTGGAGCACAGAATCGGCGGGCTCACCAAAGAAGATGTCACGGGGAATATCGTCTATGGCGCGGAAAACCATCAGCACATGGTGGATCTGCGTGCGGAAAAAATCGCCCGAATCGCCAATTCGATTCCGCCTGCCGAAGTGGAAGGTCCCGACACCGGGAAACTTCTGGTGATCGGCTGGGGGGGTACCCGGGGAGCGATCATGGCAGCCGTGGAGGAATGTACGGAGAACGGGCAAGAGGTCTCCCAGGTTCACCTGCGGCACCTCAATCCGTTCCCGGGAAACATCGGCGAACTGCTGGGCCGCTTCGAAAGTGTCCTGTGCCCGGAACTCAACGAAGGCCAACTCGCGATGCTCCTGAGAGCCCGGTACCTGATCGACGTTCAGTCGTTCTCGAAAATCTCCGGGCAGCCTTTCAAGGTCGGCGAAATCGTCGATCAAATCCAAAAAATTCTAAATTCGAAGGACTGACCCCTTGGCCGCAAACCCCGTACCCAAACTCAGCCGTAAGGATTTCGTGGCCGACCAGGACGTTCGCTGGTGCCCCGGATGCGGAGACTATTCGATCCTGGCCAATGTCCAGCGAGTGATGCCCGAACTGGGCGTTCCCCGGGAGAACATTGTTTTCATCTCGGGCATCGGATGTTCGAGCCGCTTTCCCTATTACATGAACACCTACGGCTTCCACACCATCCATGGAAGGGCCCCGGCCTTTGCGACTGGAGTCAAAGCCGCGAACCCGGATCTCTCGGTCTGGGTGGTCACCGGGGACGGAGACGGGCTTTCCATCGGCGGTAACCACCTGCTCCACGCGATTCGTCGCAATCTCGATGTGCAGATCCTTCTCTTTAACAACCGGGTTTATGGGCTGACCAAGGGCCAATACTCTCCCACCTCGGAACTGGGGATGCAGACCAAATCCTCGCCCCATGGGTCCATCGATCACCCCATCGACCCCATCTCTTTTGCACTGGGCTGCGGGGCGAGCTTCGTGGCTCGCACCATCGACGTGGATGCTCCCCATCTGCAGCAGGTTCTGCGACGCGCTCATCAGCACAAGGGCACATCCTTTGTAGAAATTCTACAAAATTGCCCAGTTTTCAACGACGGCATCTTCTCCGAAGTTGAGGATCGCAAGACCCGGTTCGAAACGGCCCTAGTCCTTGAACACGGAAAGCCGCTGACATTCGGATCGGCAGGTCAACTCAAGGGGATCGTTCTGGATAACGGCGTTCCCAAAGTCATCGATCTTCGAGACGAAGACGATCCCGTCGAGCGCGGAGTCGTCGTCCATGACGAGAGTCACCAGACGCGATCCTACGCCTCCGCCCTCGCCACTCTGAAGCGACCGGACTTCCCGGTTCCCGTCGGCGTCATTCGAGAGGTCGAGAAGGCCTGCTACGAGGACATGCTTCAGGACCAAGTCAGCCACGCCATCGAAACCAATGGCCCGGGTAACCTCAATACGCTCCTCCACTCGGGAGATACCTGGGAAGTCAGCTAGGCGAGTTCCGGGGCAGCTTTCGCAAAGGTCTCCCCGATCATGGCGGGCGATGCAGCCACGGCGACGCCATTGGCCTCGAGGGCCGCGATCTTGTCGCTGGCTTTCCCCTTCCCCCCTGCGATGATCGCGCCGGCATGCCCCATCCGTTTACCGGCCGGCGCGTTTTGTCCAGCAATAAATGCGGCGACGGGCTTTGTCATGTTCGACTTGATGAATTCCGCGGCCTCTTCTTCGGCGGATCCACCGATTTCGCCAATCATCACAACACCCTTGGTCTCGGGATCTGCTTCGAAGAGAGTCAACGCGTCGATGAAATTCGTGCCGATCACGGGATCGCCGCCGATTCCGAGACACGTTGACTGCCCGATGCCCAGGCGAGAGAGCTGGTCCACCGCCTCGTAGGTGAGCGTCCCCGAGCGGGAGATGACTCCCACAGGGCCCGGCATGGTGATCTGGGCGGGCATGATGCCGATGCGACATTGCCCGGGCGTGACCACCCCCGGACAGTTCGGCCCCACGAGCCGCATGGAGGAACCCGCGAGAGCGCTCTTCGCCCGGGCCATATCCAGAACCGGAATGCCTTCCGTAATGCAGACAGCCAGGCCGATCCCGGCCTCCGCCGCTTCGAGGATCGCGTCCGCAGCACCGGGAGGCGGCACGAAAATAACCGACGCGCTGGCCCCCGTCTCACGAATGGCCTGGGCGACGGAGTTGAAGATTGGAATGCCCCCGATTTCCTGGCCGCCCTTACCCGGCGCAACGCCGCCGACCACTTGGGTCCCATATTCCAGAGACAGATCCGCATGGAATCGGCCCATCCGGCCCATTCCCTGCACGATCAACTTCGTGTTCTTGTCGCAAAGAATCGCCATAGGTCAGGCCATGCCTCCCTTTGCCGCGGCCACGGCCAGTTCGCCGGCCTGCTGAAGGGTCTCGGCCGCAGTGATGTCCAGGCCTGAGTCCGCGAGAATCGCACGACCCTCCGATGCCATTGTTCCCTGGAGCCGTACGACCAGCGGGACGGAAAGCTTCAATTCTTTCGCCGCCGCCGTCACCCCTTGAGCGATCAGATCGCAACGAACAATGCCTCCAAAAATGTTGACCAGGATCGCGCGTACATTCTCATCGCGCAGGATCAGCTTGAACGCTTCCTTGACCTTCTCTTTGTCCGCCCCGCCCCCAGCATCCAGGAAATTGGCGGGAGATCCACCGCAGTAGTGAATCATGTCGAGGGTTGCCATGGCCAAGCCCGCTCCATTGACCATACAGCCGATATTTCCATCCAGGCCCACGTAGGCAAGATCGATTTCATTCGCGGCCCTCTCCCGAGGATCTTCCTCGTCGGGGTCGCGGAGCTCAGCAATCTCCGGGTGCCGGTAGAGTGCGTTGTCGTCGAAATTTATTTTGCCGTCGAGAGCGATAAGCCGACCATCCTCGGTCACCACCAGCGGGTTGATCTCGACCTGACTGCAATCCTTGGCGAGATAGAGATCAAAGAGCCCTCGAATAAAGGGAATGAATTTGTCAACCTGCTCGGTAGGCAGGCCCAGGTCGTAACCGAGGGCTCGACTCTGATGATCCCGGAGTCCCACGTTCGGTTCAACATGAACGGTATGGATCTTCTCGGGGTTCGTGGCCGCAACCTCCTCGATCTCCATTCCACCCTCGGTGGAAGCCACGATCGCAAAGCGTTCAACGGCTCGATCGAACAGAATGGCCAGATAAAGTTCATCGGCGATGGACGAGCCAGCCTCGACGTAGACCTTCCGCACGCATTTTCCTTCGGGCCCGGTCTGCGGTGTGTGCAGGGTCATGCCGAGTATTTCGCTCGCGGCCTGTTGAGCCTCTGCCGGAGACTTCGCCAGCTTCACTCCCCCAGCCTTACCCCTGCCTCCCGCGTGGATCTGGGCCTTGACCACGACCACCGGGGTACCCAGGGTGCGCGCGGCCTGCTCGGCCTCGGCTGGCGTCGTGGCCAGCAAGCCCTCGGGCACGGGTACACCGAACTCCCCGAGCAGCGCCTTGGCCTGATATTCGTGAACGTTCATCGAAAGCTTCCTCTAGGTTCAATTTTCAAATGGGAACAAGGCCGGGACAGAGCCCATCAGATCTCGATCTGGGCAACGAGTTCCTTCACGTGATCCACCGAGGCATCAAAGAGTTTGCGCTCGTCGGCGTTGAGCTCGACCTCCAGAATTCGCTCCACTCCGCCCGCCCCCATGACACAGGGCACGCCGACATAGAGCCCCTCGATGCCGTACTCACCTTCACAAAGGCACGCGCAGGCAAAGACTCGCTTCTTGTCACGCAGGAACGCTTCGGCCATCTCAATCGCGGAAAGTGCCGGCGAGACAAAGGCAGAACCGGTTTTCAGCAGGCCAACCACCTCACCACCCGCGCCCTTGGTGCGCTCGACGAGTTCATCGATTCGCTCGGCAGAAATCAGCTGCTCGATGGGAACACCCGCAACCGTGCAATAACGCACTAGGGGAACCATGGTGTCGCCGTGTCCTCCCAGGACAAGCGCCGTCACATCCTTGACAGAGACGTCTAGCTCCCAGGCCACGAAAGAACGCAATCGGGCCGAGTCCAGGATTCCAGCCATTCCAACCACGCGGTTTTTGGGAAATCCAGAAACCTCCTTGAATGTGTAGACCATGGCATCCAGCGGGTTGGAGACCACGATCACGAAAGCATCGGGCGCATTGTCTCGAACACCTTCGGCCACCTGCTTCATGATCGACAAGTTGGTCTTGAGCAGATCGTCCCGGGACATGCCAGGTTTTCGCGCCAGACCCGCCGTGATGATTACGACGTCAGCGCCCGCAATTCCCGCATAGCTATTCGCTCCGGAGATCTTCGAGTCCGCTCCGACCAGGGGGGCGCCCTCCGCCATATCCAAGGCCTTACCCTGGGGCAAGCCCTCGACAACATCGAATATGACGACGTCACCGAGTTCGCGGTAGGCGGCCTGCTCGGCCAAAACTCCACCAATATTTCCTCCACCTATGAGCGCGATTTTCTTCCGCATCTGGGGGTTCCTCTCGTGTGGGGCTGGGGGTTGGGGATGTCGCTTATGGATTGGCGCTTGTGACTTGTAGATCGGCGCTTATAAATAGCGCTTGTGAAATAGCGCTCGTGAAATAGCGCTCAAAAATGACGCTTGTGGACGGGATTTCGCGGTCCGGAGGCCCGGACTCGCTCTATTCGGGCTTGGGGACTCGAACGCGGATAGACAACTCTTCGAGTTGCTCCGAATCCACCGGCGAAGGCGCTTCCATCAGGAGGTCCTGCCCGCGCTGAGTCTTCGGAAAAGCCACCACATCGCGAAGACTATCGGCCTTGGCCAGCACCATCACCATGCGATCGAAGCCGAAGGCAAAGCCTCCATGGGGCGGCGCGCCGACCTCAAGGGCCTCGAGCATGAATCCAAAACTCTTCTCGGCCTCCTCGGATGTGTATCCCATCAATCCAAGGATCCGACGCTGAATGTCGACGCGGTGATTACGTAGACTGCCTGAGCCCAATTCCACGCCGTTCATGATCACGTCGTAATGGGTGCCCCGAACTTTCTCCGGCTCGGTCTCCAGCAGGGGAATATCCTCTTCCAGCGGAGCCACGAAGGGCTGGTGCACATAACCCAGCTGACCCTTCTCGTCTTTCTCAAAGAGCGGGAAATCCACAACGAAGAGCGCATCCCACTCGCGTCCATCCGTACGTCCGAGCTTCTCACCCAGATCGATGCGCAGGCGCGAGAGAATGGCGTTGGCCCGTTCGAATTCATCAGCCTGGAAAAACAGCAGCGAGCCCGGACCGGCCCCGCTTCTTTCCGTAATAGCCGCTCGCTCTTCGTCGGACAGAAATTTCGCGATGGGCGAACGCCACTCGCCTTCGGCGTCCACACGAACCCAACCCAGCCCCTTGGCACCGAGTTCCTTTCGAACGAATTTTTCCAGGCGATCGATCTCGCTTCGGGAGATCTCTTCCGCATTATGCACAGGCAGGCATTTCACAATGCCTCCGTTGTCGACGACGCCTCGAAAGGACTTGAACTCACTGCCTGCAAATATCTCGGTCATGTCGACGAGTTCGAGCAGAATCCTTGTGTCCGGTCGATCACAGCCGTAGCGCGCCATGGCGTCCGCGTAGCTCATCTGGGGAAAGGGGCGCTGCAATTCCACACCCACAGCCTCACGGGCGCTCTCCACCATGATGATCTCGAGTACCTCCAGGACGTCCTCAACCCCAACGAAGGACATCTCTAGGTCCACCTGGGTGAACTCCAGCTGTCTGTCGGCGCGTTGATCCTCGTCGCGAAAACATCGCGCGATCTGAAAGTACCGCTCAAAACCGGCCACCATCAACAACTGCTTCATGATCTGCGGCGACTGGGGGAGCGCGTAGAATGATCCCGCCTGGAGCCTGCTCGGCACAAGGAAGTCCCTGGCGCCCTCGGGCGTTGCCCGGGCCAGCATCGGTGTCTCAATCTCTATGAAACCCTGATCGATGAGAACCGCACGCATTGCCCTGGACAATTCGTGCCGAATCGTCAGGGACCGTTGGAGCGGCGGGCGCCGCAAGTCGTGAATCCGGTGACGCAAACGAACCGCTTCGTCAGCGCCCGCATCTTCCTCAATGGCAAAGGGCGGAGGCGTCGCGCTGTTCAGGATGCGAATTTCGTGGACGTTGATCTCAATTTCCCCGGTTTTCATTCGGGAGTTGACCGTATCGCTCGATCGTGCCTCCACGACTCCCCGAGCCATGATCACCCATTCCGAACGGAGGCCTCCGGCCCGCTCATGGGCCCGGGTTGAAGTTTCCGGCCTGAAGACAACTTGCACGACCCCACTGCGGTCGCGCAGATCAACGAAGATCACGCCACCGTGATCCCGGCGACGGTGAACCCAGCCGGCTACAACGACTTCCTGATCCACCATGGAACGGTCGATGGATCCGCAGGTGTGGCTGCGGCGCTCGGAACCCATCCCGTCGAGCGCTGTCCCCTCGTTTGTCATCGCCTCATTGTCCTATTTTTTCCTGCCTGGCCCGACGAGTCCGGCGCGGCCTTGGGGATTCCGGGCGTGCGCGGCGCGCCGAGGCCCGAATCCGGAGCGATTTCACATGCCCGAGATCAATTTCGGAAAAATCCGAGTGAAATCAGAGGGTTGGGTAGCAACGCGCCGATCGGATGTCAATCCTTTCCCAAGCACAGAGCGGGCGCGAGCCGGGCTGCCAGGGGCCTCCTAGACGAGGCTGCTCGCTGAGCAGACCTGGTTTCTGCCCTCGGATTTAGCGCGGTACATGGCCTTGTCCGCAAGGTCGATGATCTTGTCCCGCACCGCACCGTGCTCGGGGCAGGTCGCCACCCCGATACTGATCGTCAAGGAGATCCGAACATCCCGATCCACCTCAAACAGATACGCTTCGACCCGCTTGCGAATTCTCTCGGCCACCCGGAGGGCCGTCTCGTGATCGGTATCCACCAATAGGACCGAGAATTCATCCCCCCCATAGCGGGCCAGTGTGTCCACCTGGCGCACACACTGCTCGAGCACCCGGCAGAGCCCGCGTAGGGTCTCCGACCCAATCAGATGACCGTGTTCGTCGTTTACGTCCTTGAAGTGGTCGATATCGAGGAAAAGCACCGAAAGCGGAGTGCCATACCGCTCGGAGCGCTGGATTTCACTCTCGCAGGTTTTGAGTAGATAGCCGGCGTTATAGGCCTGTGTCACGTCGTCGACGAACGCACGCTCCTTGGCAAGGGCGTAGGTCTCGGAGTTCTCGAGGGCCGCAATTCCGTGGCGGGTCACGATATCCGCCCGCTCCGCATCTTGGGCGACGAAGGGCTGATCGTCATCGAAGAGAGCGACGATCCCCGATTCATTGCCCTCTCCCCCCATGGAAACCACCAGAAGTGTTCGGACTTCGACGTCCGCGGCACGGAGCGCATCGTGAAGAACACCGCGTTTCAGAACCGCCAGCCCTTCGAAACTATTGAAATCGATCGATTTGTCGCCCAACAGGGTCCGACAGACCAGCGAACTCTCCTCGCTCCCGAAACCGCGCAACGCCACCGCATCGCTCTGGGGCACATTTTTACGCTTGAAGAGGGCGAAGCCCTTGCTCCGGGAGGTCGCGCGCATGAGGAGTTCAAGGGTCATGGGATAGAGTTGTCCGGGCTCGAGGCAATACGCCAAGGGGCGACAGTCTTCCATGATGCGAATGGTCTCGTGGAGAAAGAGACTTCGAATGGCCACTCTTCGCCGATCCATCAATCGCACGAGGCTTCGCCGCAGAGCACCGTCGCCGAAGGGCGCCACAAGGCATTCGTCTGCCCCGGCCGCGATCGCTTGGTCAACTTCACCCTGGGCCGCTGCCTCCAGCGCAACCAGCAGTCGAATCCCCTTGGACCGGCCTTCCACCCAGTCCACTGCCTGGCGAACCAGAGCGCAATCGAAGGAGACCAGGGAAAGCAGAACGATATCGGGCTCGGCGCCCTTGGAATTGGAAGCGATTTCCGAAAGAGCCGGATAGCGCAGCAATTCCCAAGCCTCCCCTTGCGCGGCTTCGGCCAAAGTCTCCGACTGCTCATCGGACGCGCCGATGGCGACGATTTGGCATTTCCTGTCGTTCGATCCTGCCATACGATCGCCCCGCCCCAAAGGCACCGTTCACGCCCCTTTAGGGTTCCGAGAACGATCTCCCCGACTCACCGACAACGTGTATAGGAAATTGCAGACTCAAGAGTCCCCAACCGTCAAAATTTCGAGATCCGCGTCCCTTGGCTTCGGCGCCCCCGCAAACCCTCAGCCTTCCCCATCGACCTCTTCTGTCGGGGGCAGCACCCTCACCCATTCGAGACCGGCGTTTCCCGACCGCAAGATCCGGCCCGCCTGCCCGACCACCAACCCGACCTTGCCGCTGGGATCAAAGTCCATATCGCGCATGAAAGTAAACGTTTCCGGAAATTCGTCTTGAGAAGGAGATTTCCAGCTTTGGCCCCCGTCGGAGGAAAATCGAACCAATCCCTTCTCCCCCACTGCAACCGCACGCCCGGCCACTGACGCCACAGAAAAAACCGCCAGCTTGCGGTCGATCTTGCTATAGGCCCAATTCCGACCGCCATCACGCGTCGACAGGGTGACACCGCCCAGGCCGGAGATCATTCCATTCTCCTCGTCGCGAAACCGCACGGTAAAGAGAATCGGATTCTGGATCACTCGCACCTTGACGCCTGGATATTCGAAGAGCCTGCCCGCGTAGTAGCGCTCCAGAAAGTCCGGATCCACAGCTAGGTAATCCTCGTAGTCCCAGGGCGGCTGTCCCCGCAGCCTCACCCTCTCGGATTGAAGCCCCGCATCCTCGAGAACCGTCCGCACCTCTTGCATACGCGCTTCTAGAGTCTCGAAGAACTCGAAGGGATCACCCCCTCGACCGAACTCTTCGACCTCCCCTTGGCTGGCCACTCCCTCCACGGCAACATTGAGATGGCCTTCATCAATCAGGCTCTCCACAAAAGAGCCGAGTTCGGGGATATAGGACGGATCGAAATCGATACCGTTGTATCCGAAGCGAATCGGAGCGATTTCGCGCGAGCCCTCAATATTGGACTTTTCCCAGGTCTCGCCAGCATCGTCCGAATAGAAGATGTAGCCGAATTCGCCGATCAGCCAGCAGCGGCGACTGGGAGCCCGCAGGCAATAGACATCGTTCAGACCAACGTCTTCGTACACCGTCTCGCCGTTACGCACCTTCTCCTGCTCAAAGGGAGAGAGCCACTGGAACATCGGGTGGGTCTCGCTGACCGTAAAGGAGTGATCGACCCATGTTTTTCCGCCGTCTTCGGTTCGGATTCGAGTTCCCCACTCACCGATGGCAACCGCAGTATTGGCGTCGATGGCAGCTACTCCGAAGAGATGAACACCTTCGCTCTCCTTGAGGTTCGCTTGCCGCTCCCAATGCTTCCCTCCATCCTCGGTTCGAAGGATGAGCCCACGCTGGCCCACGGCCCAACCGTGAACGGCATCCGCCATGGAGACCTTGTAGAGGGAGGTCAGCGTATCGGTCACGCCTCGACTCCAGGTCTCACCTCCATCTTCACTGAAATAGGCGCTTCCGTAATATCCCACCGCAACCGCGTGATCTTCGTCGGGCACGGAAACCGAATAGAGGTCATCGAAGAGAACGATCTCTCCGGGCTTCTGGGTATAATCCAGATGGACCTCGTGGCAGGCTCCCAGCAGCAACACCACTGCCGACGCCAACACCAACGCCGAAACCATGGGTCCAAAAGCAAGGCAACGCTCGAAATAATCGTTCATCGACCCGCTAGCGCCCCTTGGTCAAGCGACCGACATCGATATAGCGTCGGATCTTGCCCTTGCTCTTGAAAGGCACGCCATTCGCATCCCAGAACTCGATGCGATTGCCTGTACCCGTCTGTACATTGGTAATAATGTCGCTGACCATTTGGTGGGCTCTGGGCTCCGGCACGCCTTCCCAGCCGGGGTAGTAGTCCTCGGTGAGTTCCTCCCCGCTCCAGCGCTTGTTGTGCCAGATGATCTTCCAGAGTTCCTCCTTCTGGTCGTACGCGAAGGAGTAGAGGGCCCTCATCGTCTGCTTGTCGATGTAGATGTCCTTGTGGTGGTAGGGGTGATCCTCATTTTTGGGGATCATCCGGACCTTTATCACTTTTCGCACTTCCCATCGATCATCCGCGAAAGACAGGCCATAGGGGCCGAAGTTGTGGTCCCGCTCGTAGGGAAATCCGAGAACCTTGGTATTCGAGGGCGCGATCAGGTCCAACTCGCCCAGGCACTCCCACTCGTATTGCGGAACGATCCCCGCGAAACTGTTCAGGTCGTCGAAGGTAAAATCGGTACCCGAGATCGAATCGGTTCGTTGTGCGGTCGAGATGCGGCGTACTCGGCGAAGGGTTGGAAGATAAACCCAGGTATCGTCGTTCTTGGCCTGCTTGCGCGGGAGATCCGTGGTCTTGTAGCGATAGGACATCAGCATGATGCCCCGCGCATCAAAGGGGGCCGATACGTCCACCCCGAAAGCATTCTTGCGCTTTTCATTGCGGAAGACATCGCCCTTGCTCTTCTCGTATTGGGGTTCGACCCGGTGGGATAGGAAAACGCTCTTGGAATCCCCCTCGTAGTAGAGCGGCAATTCCTCCCCGCGATCCCAGTAAGAGTAGTAGAAGCTCGCGTTACCCCCGGCACCCGCCCATGCATAGTCGAAATTCCACATGATCTTGACCCCCGCCTGAGGATCCGTCGCGCAGTCAATTTCATCCATGGGGAAAGGACGGCCCGACTCAAAGTTCTCCAGGCTGTTATCGGGACCAATGCGCGCCTGCCCGCGCCCTCGCTCGGTGGCGGCCTTGTAGGCTTCAGGGCCGGAGTAGTCCCGGTAGAAGGGACCGATTTCGAGTTGCATTCCTTCGTAGAAGAAAAAATCTCGGTTATCCCAGAACGGATCGGGGAGATAGGACTTCAGGGCATCGAGGTTCTCGTACGTGATAATGTCACCCTGCTTGAATCCCGGGCCCGTTCCTTCGGCGTCCTCTTGAGCTACGACGACCTGGACCGACCCCGCCAGCAATAGGGCGGTTAAAAGGCTCGCTCCTGTGGTTCGAATTCCGGCCATCCATAGGCTCCTTATCTGATCGGCGGTAAAATCACTTCTACGGGCAACACGACTGGGCCGGGTCACCGGGACGCAGAGTAGTCCCAAGCGGGCGCGACTGCTTCGCCTCCAGGGCTTCGATAGCGTCGATTTCTCGTCGGGAACTTCCATCTTCTAGGATAGAGCCCGCCGCAATTCAACCCGAAACCAAGGGACAAGGAACAGTCCCCTCACCCCAGAGCGAGGTATTGGCACATTGAGTACCCAACGCCCGACCCCCGCGGAGTCCGGAATTCCCGCCGGGGCGCCCCCCACACCGATCACCCCGGGGGACGACGGCTCCCGGGAAGCATCTCGCCCCGGGTCGGGAAGGTCCCCTTCACGCTCCCCCGTCCGACTCTGGCTGAGGACTCGGGGCGTGGAACCGGTTTTTCGAATTCTTATCTGCTCGGCGGTATCCGCGGCGATCCTGGCCTGGGCGAATCTCGCCGGCCTCTTCGCTCCCCAGCCCTCCCGGGTCGCGGGGCGACGCCGGGCTCTCGCCCGGATCGCAGTTCGCTGGGTCGCCTTGCTCGGCAGCCTGCGCGGCGCCTACGCCAAGGCCGGTCAGTTCGCCGCAAGCCGACCCGATCGAGTGCCCGAAGAGATCGTGGCCGCCCTGGTGGCCCTTCGGGATCGACTCCCCCCCCTCCCCCTCGCCGAAATCCGTCCGGTGATCGAGGCGGCCTTGGAAATGCCGCTTGAGAAAGCGTTCGCGGATTTCGAGCACACCCCCCTGGGCGCAGCCTCCATCGCCCAGGTCCATCGGGCGACCCTTGCCGATGGCACCCCCGTGGCCGTCAAGGTTCAGTATCCGTGGATCCAGGCCTCCCTCGACGCGGACTTGGCGGTGATTCGGACCCTCGCCCGGACCGCGCTCCGCCGGGCCGCTCGGGGGCGGTGGAAACTGGACTTCGAGCGATTTTTTGCGGAATTCGCCGGAGGCTTGGCCGATGAACTGGACTTCGAAGCCGAGGCCCGCGCGGCCAGCGAAATTGCTGCCAACCTCTCGGGGGATCCGGCCATTCAGGTTCCCCGGGTGATCGCTTCGCACACGCGCACCCGCGTGCTGACCATGACCTATCACCCCTGCACCAACATCGCGGACGCAGACGGTCTTGCAGATCGGGGCGTTTCCCCTTCCCGGGTGATCGAGATCGTAGCCCGGGCCTACGCGAAACAGATGTTCCAGGATGGGCTCTTCCATGCGGATCCCCATCCGGGAAATCTCTTCGTCCTCGACGAGGCCGACGCCAGCCACAATCCAAGAGTGCTCTTCGTGGACTTCGGACTCCACCGGCGGCTCTCACCCGAACTCCAGAAGGAGATGCGCCAGGGCATTTTTGCCTTGATGCAGAGGGACGTCGACCTATTTGTCGAGCGCATGAATGCCCTGGACATGATCGCCCCGGGTGCCGAAGACGGCGTTCGCCGCGCGGTCTCGAATATGCTCGATCGCATCGCCGGCCAGGGGGGCACCGACGCATTGATGAGCGCCCAGGGAAGTCAGGTTCTGAGCCTTAAGGACGAGGCCAAACAGCTGCTTCAGGAAACCCCCGGCCTGCAGCTCCCCAACGATCTGCTGCTGTATGCCAAGACCCTGGCCTATGTGTTCGCTCTTGGAGAAGAGATCGCCCCGGATGTGGACCTCATGAAGATTTCGGTCCCCTACCTGCTGCAATTCCTCGCGGTTCGGGACTGAAGCCCGAGCTATTTCGCGATTCCGGCGAGCCTCAATCCCTGAAGGCGAATAAAACCGCCCGCATCCTGCTGATCGTAGGCCCCCTCGTCCTCCTCAAAGGTCACCAGGTCCTGGGAGTAGAGCGAAAACGGCGAGCGGCGCCCCTGAACGGTTACGTTGCCCTTATAGAGCTTCACGCGCACGTCTCCTGTCACGTTCGTCTGAGACGCATCGATGGCCGCTCGCATATAGTCCATTTCGGGCGCAAACCAGAAACCGTTGTAGATCAATTCCGCAAAGCGCGGGGCCATGCGATCCCGTTCGTGCATGACCTCCCGATCCATCGTGATCGACTCCATTGCGCGATGGGCGACGTGGAGAACGGTTCCTCCCGGTGTCTCATAGACCCCGCGTGATTTCAATCCGACGAAGCGATTCTCCACCATGTCCACCCGGCCGATTCCGTTTTGGCCAGCGATGCGATTCAGCTTTCCAATCAGTTCCGAGGGGGACAGGGATTCGCCGTCCAGCCCGACGGCATTGCCCTTCTCAAAGGAAACCACCAGTTCGCAAGGCTCGTCCGGGGCGGCTTCGGGGGAAACCGTAGTCATGAACATATCCTCCAAGGGTGCCGTCCAGGGATCCTCCAAAATCCCTCCCTCGTAGGAAACGTGCATCAGGTTCCGATCCATCGAGTACGGCTTCGCGATAGAGGCCGTGATGGGGATATCGTATTTTTCTGCATACGCGATGCAGTCGGTCCGCGAGCGGAGATCCCACTCACGCCAGGGAGCAATTACCCCAATTTCTGGGGCCAGGGCCCTGAACGCCAGTTCGAAACGCACCTGGTCATTGCCCTTGCCCGTCGCGCCATGGGACACCGCATCGCAGCCCGTCGCCCGGGCCACGTCAATGTGGTGCTTTGCGATCAGCGGCCGAGCCAGAGCCGTGCCCAACAGGTACACGCCCTCGTAGAGCGCTGCGCCCCGGATGGCGGGATACACGTAGTCCCGGGCGAACTCCTCCCGAAGGTCCTTGATTACGCAGTCCACTGCGCCCGTCGCGGCGGCCTTCTCGGGCAGGCCGGCAAGCTCTTCCTCCTGCCCCACGTCGGCGCAATAGGCGACGACTTCACAATCGTATTCTTCGATCAGCCAGCGAAGAATGACCGAGGTATCGAGCCCGCCGCTATACGCCAGGCAAACTCTCTTGAACGAACCCTTTTGAGCCATGAAAAACCTCCTCGGGGGTGCTTGGCCTTGCCAGGCACTTCAGGGAGGCGGGAGTCTACCCGCTCATCGGGATTTTTCACGGGGCCAATCGCGGCTGGGGCGCAATCGGGATTTAGGCCTTGAATTCCACATCAAAAAGAGAGTTCTCTTCGATTAGGAGCTCGAGTTCTTCGGCCGAGAGCGTGCTCTTGGAGTTAACCGTAATGGATTGCTCCATCCCCGTGGCCACATCCCGGGCCGAAACGCTGACAATCCCGCTCGAATCGATGTCAAAGCTGACCTCGATTTCCGGTTCTCCCTTGGGCGCCGGGGGTATGCCCGCCAGAACAAATTCGCCCAAAAGGTCGTTCTCCAGGGCGACTTCGTTTTCTCCCTGGAGGACGCGAATTTTGACGGCCGCCTGGTCGTCCCGGGTGGTGGTGAAGAGATGGGATTTGTTGACGGGAACAGTTGTATTGCGATCGATCAGCCGGGTGAAGTGCCCACCGTAGGTGCTGATTCCCAGGGAGAGGGGCGTCACATCCAGCAAGAGAACGTCCTGGGTTCCACCCACCAGAGCACTCCCCTGGATCGCAGCGCCCAGAGCCACGACTTCGTCGGGATTCACGCCCTTGTGCGGCCGCTGTTCGAAATAATCCGTCACCGCCTGCTGAACCATGGGCATCCGAGATTGCCCCCCAACCACCACCACATGGTCGATGTCCTCGTTGCTAAGCCCCGAATCCCGAACGCATCGCTCCACACTTCTCAAAGTTTCGTCGACGATATCCTCGACCAGTGCCTCCAGTTCGTCGCGCCGAAGTTCACAGGAGAGATGCCTTGCCCCCCCACCATCGGAGGCAATGAAGGGAAGGTTGATTTCAGTACGGTCGCGAAGAGAAAGTACGCATTTTGCCTTTTCAGCAGCGTCCTTGAGGCGCTGCATCGCCGTGGAATCCGAGCGTAGGTCGATTCCATTCTCCTCTTCGAAGCCGGCCAGCAAGTGCTCAACGATCCGACGATCGAAGTCCTCACCACCCAAAAAAGTATCTCCGGCAGTTGCCAGAACCTCGACCACGCCATCGGACATCTCGAGTATGGACATGTCGAAGGTCCCTCCTCCGAGATCGTAGATGGCAATTTTCTCTTCGGCGTCCCTGCCCATCCCATAGGCGAGGGCCGCCGCGGCCGGCTCGTTGATAATTCGCAATACGTCGAGCCCCGCAATCCGACCCGCATCCCGGGTGGACTGCCTTTGGGTGTCGTTGAAATAGGCCGGCACGGTGATCACAGCAGCTTCGACGCTATCCCCCAGATAGGCTTCGGCGATCCGTTTCATCTCCCCCAGGATGATCCCCGAAACCTCTGCACAAGTATACGTACGATCTACGATCTCGATCCGTGGATCCTCGTTGGGTCCCTCAACGATCCCGTAGGAGTAGAGTTCCATCGAGCGCTGCACTTCCGCCGACCCAAAACGCCGGCCGATGAGTCGCTTGGTTGCAAAGACCGTGTTGGCGGCGTTGGTAATCGCCTGACGCCGGGCTGGATACCCCACCAGTTGCTGCCCATCGGGGCTCACGGCGAAGAACGAAGGCGTAATCTTGTAGCCGCCTGAATTGGGAATCACGATGGGTCGTCCATCCTCCACCACCGCGACACAGGAGTTAGAGGTTCCGAGATCGATCCCAATCACCCTACCCACGGCTGCCTCCGACGTATGCTTCACGGCCACTGCGGAGGAGATTGGCCAATTCACGCCGAGCGTCTGCATCCTGGGGGGCGAACTCAAGGGCCAACTCAAACTCGCGCTTGGCGTGGCCCGTGTGCCCTTGGGCCAAATGAATCCGGCCCAGGGTCGTGTGGTAGTGGACCACCTCGGGGCTCTGCTCCGCGGCGATTTCGGCGAGGCTCCTCGCTCGATTCAGTTGATTGAGCGCAAGGGCCACGCAGGCGGCGCGGTGGTTGAGTCCCGAATCTTGCGGGCGCAGCCCGAGAATTTCCTCCAAGGCCTTCATGGTTCGGCCGAGTTCATCCGGGTTCATCGACAGATAGGATTTCGATGCGTCGAGCACATCGTGAACGGACAGTTCTTCCTTTCGATTTTTCAGATCTTTCAATGCGCTGCGATAAGCCAGATTTTCAGGCTCGAAACGAATCGCCAGGCGGAGACTGGTCGATGCTTCCTCGAGCCTGCCCTCGCGCTCAGAGAGTCGGCTCGCTTCAAAAAATTCTTCCGCCTTCTGGTGTCTCTCGTCACGAACCGAACGGGGCACATTGTGGAGAGTGCGTTGCCCCAGGCGCGCAATTTTCTCAAATTCGGACCGATCTAGAGTCTGAGATTCATTCCACTGTGCACCGCCCCTCGGCGGATCGCCTTCTCGCCTGCCCGTACTCGATCCCGACTCCGCTGAATCCGCGGGGCAAGCCCGCAGGAGGGCGTCGTACGCCTCAAGGATGGTCTTGAAAATAAGGGGAAGGCGCTCGCTATAGGGGCCGAGATCACATCGGAAGAAACGGTCGGGATGAAATTCTCGAGATAGCTTAAAGTAGGCTTTCTTGATCGTCCGAATATCGGCGCCGGGATCAATCCCGAGGCGATGGTGATACCCGCCTCCCTGGCGCGCTTCAAACTCGAGAATTCTCTTCTGGGTCTTCACATCGATTTCCAGGCTCGGATCCACCAGGGACAAATCGATGCCGGCGGCGTCTCGGCGCTCGGTTGGGGCAGTCGGGGCAGTCGATGAGGGATCGAGGTGGATCGAATTCGAATCCGTGCCCGCTACGGTTTCGATCGCTCCCGCAACAAGCCACGCGTCGAGGCACTGCTCCGCGTGAGCGGCATCCACCCCCGACATCTCCACGAGCAGCCTCCAGGGCGTCACTCCGTCGATCCGGGACAACAGAAATCCCTCTTCCGGGCTCAGAACGAGCCGGCTGGAATCGAAGCCCGGGATGACACTCAAAATTTCTGCGGCCCTCTGCACGTCGTCTCTTTCTCGAGACATCCGACCTCCTGGGGGCGGGGGGCGAAGAAAGAAGGCCACCCCACCTCCTCTGCATCGGACACTCGGGCATAAAACTGAGCCTACGTCGGGCTTTGGGCCGAGGTCTCGCCGGCTCAACGGAGAATCCCCCAGCGGAAAAACTCAGTTCGCCTGGGGGTGCCCCTTGGCTTCCCCCCGTGGGTGCAATGAGCCGATATCCCAAGGGGGCAGATGTGCCCGGCATACCCGGGGGCTGTGGAGCCACCGGGCGTCTTGCCCAGGCTCCCGGCCGACTAGGCCCCGCTCTTGGCCAGCATCACCCGCTCGAGTACCGCCTTCTGGGCATGGAGCCTGTTTTCCGCCTGTTCGTAGATCAGGCTGCGTGCTCCATCGAGCAATTCACCCGTGATTTCTTCGCCCCGATGAGCCGGCAAGCAGTGCAGGAGCCAGGCATCGGGTGCACCCGCCACAAGTTCTGCGTTGATCTGATAAGGCGCGAAGACCCTCCGCCGCTCCTCGGCTTCATCCTCTTGCCCCATGCTGGTCCAGGTGTCGGTGTACACGAAATTCGCGCCCTCCACCGCCTCATGCGGATCCTCGCTCCAAGCGATCTCGGCGCCACTGAGGGCCGCGAGTTCTCGGCTTTGCGCCATTACCCAGTCCGGCGGTCGATGGCTTCCGGGCGTCGAAATGCGAAAGCGCATTCCGACCTTAGCCGCGAGCAGGAGAAGAGAGTTGGCCACATTATTTCCATCACCCACGTAGCAGAGCTTGGCCTCTTGGGGGTTCATCACACCCGCAATTGTCTGCAGATCCGCCATCGCCTGACAGGGATGCAGGCGGTCCGTCAAGCCATTGATGATGGGAATCGTCGCATTCTCGGCCAGGAGTTCCACCAGTTCGTGGCTAAAAGTTCGAGCCATGAGACCATCCACCCAGCGCGAAAGATTTCGGGCCACGTCGAGCGGACTCTCCCGCGTGCCAATCCCCACCTGGTCGGGCCGCAACAGAATCGCGTGCCCGCCCAACTGTGCCATTCCCGCCTCAAAGGTGACGTGGGTTCTCAGCGATGGTTTCTCGAAATACATGGCCAGTGTGCGCCCTTGGAGGGTCTGCGGGCGTTCACCCGATCGGTGTAGGCTCCGCAACTCCTGGGCCCGGGCGAGCATCTTCATGATTTCGTCTGCCGACCAGTCGGCAACACTCAGAAAGTCCTTCGGCATCGGAGTCAGGTTTCCACGCAGGGTTCAGGGTGAACGTTAGGGTTAGGGAACAAAAACGGTACCAACGCCCGCGTCGTCGGTAAAAATCTCCAGAAGCACGGCATGAAGAACGCGACCATCCACGATGTGAGCACTGCTCACACCACCTTTCAGCGCATTCATGCAACATCCCACCTTCGGAATCATTCCCTCCGTAATGGTTCCTTCGGTGATGTGTTTCAGGGTTTCTTCCACTGTCAACTGGCTGAGTAGTTGACCGTTGGAATCCAGAACGCCCTGGACATCGGTCAACAGCATCAATTTCTCGGAATCCAGCGCCGCCGCCAATTCACCGGCAGCTTCGTCAGCATTCACGTTATATGTTGTCCCCGAGCCATCCACGCCTATTGGCGCCACGACCGGAATGAATCCCGATTCGGAAACCGAAGTGATCACGCTCGGATCAACATCGGTGACTTCGCCCACCCGGCCAATATCCTGCCCATTGACCGTCTTTTTTCGAACCCGCAGCAACGCACCGTCGCTCCCGGTCAACCCCACGGATCGACCGCCCGCCCTCTGAATCGATTCAACAATTTCCCGGTTGACCTTGCCCCCGAGCACCATCTCCACCACGTCCATCGTTTCATCGTCGGTCACCCGAAGACCTTCAACAAAAGTGGATTCCTTGCCGAGTCGCTTGAGGGTGGCTCCGATCTGTGGGCCACCACCGTGGACCACCACCGGCCTCAACCCGATATGCTTGAGCAGCACGATATCCACGGCAAAAGATGCTCTGACCGAATCGTCCGTCATCGCGTGCCCGCCGTACTTGATAACGATCGTCTTGCCGAGGAAACGCCGCATATAGGGCAACGCCTCGACGAGAACCTCTGCCTTTTCGACTAGGTTCTGCATCTCCGTATCCCATCTCCAAAAACAGCGGGCTCATTAGCCCGGCAAGCCCGGCAAAGTATTCTTGGCAGCAGCCCGGGGTCTCTCGGGCCAACTTGCACCGTCCGGTGCGCTCAGGCACTCCCCTCGCGCCGGGCGGCGGCGACTTCTTCGATGCTCGCCACCAGACTACGGTACAAAAGCCCGCTCCGAACCGCAGCCGAAAGCGCCGCGGCGGCCACTTCGCCCGTGCGGGAAGAAACCGATGCCCGCTCGGGGAGAAAGGCGCGAACAACCCCGATCACCTTGCCCCGGATCTTGATGGGCATGCACAGGAGAGTCTGAGAAGCCCCCTCCAGTGGCGTATCCACCTCGGGATCGAATTGGGGGTCGATTCGGGGCTCGCTGTGCACCCGGACATCCCCGGTCTGAACGGCGCTTCCCGTCAGACCCCGATTCGGGGGGAGACAAATTCGATCCTGGCAGCCAATTCCGACCGTGGCGGTCTCGAGCCTCAATTCGGAGGAGTTCGAATCCACGAGATAGAGCGAAACCAATGAGGCGGAGAGTCCGGCACCCAGCGCCTCCAGGGCACCGGCGAGCGTCCGCTCGGGGTCGAGTTCGTCGGTCGCCGCCCGGCAAATTTCTAGGGCAAGTTCTGCGTCCCGGCGCGAATCCGTCTCGTTTTCAGTTTTGGGCAGAACATCGAGGGTGTCGAGCCAGTCCTCATCCCGAGCAACCACGGCCATGGGCTCCCGATCCAGATCGATCAGCCTGCCTGGCCCTTCCCGTAACCGACCTCCCCTACCCGCAAATAACCGTGTGCCGGCAAATTGCTGAGCAAGCAAGCGCAGTAGAACCAGTGCCTCTTCACCGAAGGGTTTGCCAGTCAAGCTTTCGCTGGCGCACAGCACGCCGAAAGCCTTTCCCTCGGCGACCAGGGGAGCCAGCACGAACGAACTTCCCTCATATCGTTCGGGGACGACCATGTGGCTAAACCGGTAGTCGTTGCTCGCATCGGTCACCGCAAACGGCTCGCCCAAGGTCAGTGCGAAGCCCGCGACTCCTTCACCGGGAAGGACCACATCCATTTCCCCGGCAGGAACCGAATGTCCGGTGCACGCCTCCACGCGCAACCAGTTCCCAGGCTCGTCGAGCAACATGAGCGACACTTTGCCCGCCCCGAGTGCCGCCGCGGCGGCCTCGACGATCCCCTCCGCAAGGAGGGATGTGCGTTCTTCTTCCCAGCTACCCGCCAAGCGGGAGATCAGGCTTTCCGATCTTTCGACAATTTCCCGCACGCCCTCGCGCAGCCGATTTCCGTCCTGTCCGGATCGCCATGCAGCGATTGCCCGCCGGACGGCGAGCCGTGTTTCCCGGGGATGCAGCGGCTTGCCGAGATAGTCCCGGGCGCCTTTTTCCAGCGCGTCCAGAATCAGGTCGTGATCCACTGCCTCCGCCATCAAGATGATCTGAGAACCCGGTGCAACCCGCCCCAGAAGAAGCATGAGTTCGAGACTATTCGCATCGGGCAGACGGGTATCGAGCAGCACTACCCCCGGCTGAATCTGTTGGGCCACTTCCAGCGCAAGGGCACCCGAGGTCACCGTCCGGCAAAAAAGCCCTTCAGGGGCAAGGATTTCCTGGACCGAATGCCGAACTGCTTCCTCGTCATCCACCACCAGAATGATCGTATCTTGAGTACCCACTCTTCCCCCACGCCCCAGACCCGCGGCCTGCGCGACTCAGAGAATATACTGCGAGAGATCCTGATCCTCGACCAGATCGCCCAGGCGATCCTCCACCATCTTCGCGTCGATCACGATCCGCCGGGCCGACAGGTCCGGAGATTCAAAGCTCAGATCATCGAGCAGGCGCTCCATCACGGTATGTAGCCGCCTGGCCCCGATGTCTGCGGCCCGCTCGTTCACCCCGGCGGCCACGTCGGCGATTGAATTGACCGCCCCGTCCTCAAATTCGAGTTCAATTCCCTCTGTGGCCATCAGTGCCGTGTATTGCCGCACCAGTGAGTTGGCGGGTTCCGTCAAAATCCGAACCAAGTCGTCCCGGCTGAGACTCGCCAACTCCACACGGATCGGAAATCGGCCCTGCATCTCCGGGATGAGATCCGCGGGCTTGGCCACGTGGAAAGCCCCCGCTGCGATGAAGAGGATATGGTCCGTTGCGACCGGGCCGTGCTTGGTCTGAACCGTCGAGCCCTCGACGATGGGCAGGAGGTCCCGTTGGACTCCTTCTCGGGACACGTCGGGGCCGTGCTTCCCGCTCGCCCCTACGGCGATCTTGTCGATCTCATCCAGGAAGACGATGCCAGCCTGTTCCACCCGGCGGATGGCCAATTCCCGCACCTCGTCCTGGTCGACCAACTGGGTGGCTTCTTCGTTCGCATAGGCGATCCGCGCCTCGTGGACCTTCATTCGCCGGCGCTTCGTCTTGTTGGGGAACATTCCTCCCAGGAGATCCTTGAACTGAACGCCCATCTCCTCGACCCCTTGCGGAGTCATGATCGACATCGACGGGCCCTGCCCCTCCTCGGATAGTTCCACTTCGATCTCGCGATCGTCGAGTTCCCCGAGCCTCAACAACTTGCGCAATTTTTCCCGAGTCTCGTTCGAGGGGTCAGGCTGAGAGGAATCCGGGGCACCGGCCACCGGGGGGACCGGAAGAAGCGCGTCAAGAACTCGCTCTTCCCCCCGCTCCTCGGCCTTTGCGGCCACAGATTTCTTCGACTCCTCGGTCACGAGGGAGATGGAAAGCTCCGTAAGATCCCGGATGATCGACTCGACATCACGTCCGACGTACCCCACCTCGGTGAATTTCGACGCCTCCACCTTGATGAAAGGGGCCTGGGCAAGCTTGGCCAGCCGACGGGCGATTTCGGTTTTCCCGACCCCTGTCGCGCCGATCATGATGATGTTCTTCGGGGCAATTTCGTCGCGGAGATCTGCAGGAACCTGTTGGCGACGCCAACGGTTTCGCAGCGCGATGGCCACAGCTCTCTTGGCGTCGCGCTGGCCAATAATGAAACGATCCAATTCTGAAACAATTTCTCGGGGGGTAAAAGTAGGAATCGAACTCATGGGAGACTTTCTACGCTGATCGAATCGTTGGTATAGATGCAGATATTGGCGGCAATCAAAAGCGATTCGGAGGCAATCTCCTCCGCTCCGAGCCCCGTGTGTTGGGCCAGGGCCCGGGCCGCAGCCAACGCAAAAGATCCGCCGGAGCCAATAGCCGCGATGCCATCGTCGGGTTCAATCACGTCGCCATTGCCTGAGACCACCAACAGGGACTCGGCGTCACCCACCAGGAGCATGGCCTCAAGTCGCCGCAACATCCGGTCGGTCCGCCAATCCCGGGCAAGTTCCACCGCGGCCCGGCGGATGTTGCCAGGCGAGGCCTCCAGCTTGGTCTCGAGTCGCTCAAGCAACGTCAACGCATCGGCAACGCCTCCGGCAAAACCCACCACCGCCTTGCCTCCGGCAACCCTTCGAACTTTTTCCGCCTT
>DUCT01000002.1:0-6731 GCA_012959665.1 Myxococcales bacterium
CGAACGAATCACCTCCAGCCCTCCCCGGGTTTCCGCTTCCAGAGCCGACTCCAGATCCAAGGACCACTGCCCAAGGGCCGAGAGTCGATCAGCCCGCATGCAGCGCTGGGGAAAGCCAGCGAGTTCTCGCGCCAACTTCACCGCCTCCGCCAGGGCTTCGCCCCGGTTCACCAAGCGATTGGCCAGCCCCACACGCTCGGCCTCTTCCCCGGAAACGCCGCGCCCGGTCAGGATCATGTCCATGGCCACGCCCTGGCCCACTATCCGCGGTAGTCGGACCGTGCCCCCATCCACCAAAGGAACCCCCCAACGCCGACAATAAACGCCAAAAACCGCATCCCGAGCCGCCACCCTCAGATCACACCAGAGCGCCAACTCCAGCCCCCCGGCCACTGCAAATCCTTCTACCGCCGCGATCACCGGCTTGCTCAGCAGCATCCGCGTGGGTCCCATGGGCCCATCGCCATCCAACCTCAGGGCATTGGTTCCAGGCGAATCCGGCTCTGCCCCATCGGCGTCCCGGGGACGAAAGTTCCGATGCTTGGCCACGGCTTTCAGATCGGCCCCTGCGCAAAAACAGCCTTCGGCGCCGGTCAAGACCGCCACGGAAAGCCCCTCGTCCGCATCGAAGCGCCTAAACGACTCGGCGAGATCGGCCGCGGTCTCACCGTCGATGCAGTTTCGTACCGCGGGACGCTGAATCGTCACAACAGCGATTTCCCCGTCCACCGTATAGTCGACGTTCCCAATCCGTGTCTTCATAAACACCTCCTTCAGGCCGCCCATGCCAGTTGTGGAGAACCACGGGTTCCGCGAGGGCCTCGGTTCCGCATGACGCCACAGACGGTACACTCGCTCCGGTCGAATCGCTTCGCCCCCCCCATTCGCCAGTCCAGTCCGCCCCGGATCGATAAGGAGAATCCATGCAGGTCCCGCTTTTGGTCGATGATTTCTTGCGCCGAGCCGTCCAGTGTTATGCGGACAAAACCGCCATCGTCGATGGTGATATCCGCCTCAGCTACGCGGACCTCGGCGAACGCGTCAACCGCTTCTCCCGGGTATTGCTGGATCTGGGAGTAGAGCGCGGCGATCGCGTCTGCATCTTGTCGCCCAACTCGCATTTTTTTCTCGAGAGTTTCTATGCCACCAGCCAGATCGGGGCGATCCTGGTGCCCCTCAACTACCGACTCGCCGGCGCCGAACACGAGTACATCCTCAATCACGCCGGGGTCCGCACGGTTCTGGTCGATTGGGAGTACGCCCCCGTCGTCGACGAGATCCGCAGCAGCCTCCCCAACGTCCGGGAGTGGATCGTCGCGCGAGACGACGGCGCGCCGCCCTCGCCGGGCTGGCAGGACTGGGAGACCCTCCTCGCGAAGGCCGCGCCCTCGGCGCCTCCGCGCCTCGAAATCGATGAGAACGAGGTGGTCTCGATCAACTACACGTCGGGAACAACGGCCCGCCCCAAGGGCGTGATGCTCACCCACCGCAATCTCTACATCAACGCCTACAGCCTGATCGCCCACTTGGGCATCCGGCACGATGACGTCGAGCTCTGGACATTGCCCATGTTCCACTGCAACGGATGGGGCGGCGTCTATGCGCTGACGGGAATGGGCGGCACCCATGTGGTGCTCCGGGCCGTGGAAGATCGCCGAATCTTTCAGCTGATTGCCGATGAGGGCGTGACCTTCGCGTGCATGGCCCCCGCGGTACTTCGCACTATCCTCGACTTTCCCGACCGCGACGCCTTCGACATTTCGACGAATCCGCGCTTCACCGTCGCAGGCGCGCCGCCGCCTGCGGCATTCATCGAACGTCTGGAAGTCGAACTCGGCTGGAGCTTCATTCAGCTCTACGGACTCACGGAAACCTCGCCCTTTCTCACCACCAGCGTCCCCGACCACCACACCCCTGCGGACGATTTCGCTCGGCGCTCCCGGGCGGGTATTCCCGGCATCGGGGTAGACCTCGCAGTCCTCGATTCGGAAGGAGAGCCGGTCGCCATGGACAACAGCGAAATCGGCGAGATCTGCGTTCGCTCCAACGTAGTCTTTGGCGGTTACTACGAGCAACCCGAAGCGACGGACGCCGCGGTTTACGACGGCTATTTCCATACTGGGGATCTGGCTGTCTGGGACGCAACCCGGTCGATTCACATTGTCGACCGACAGAAGGACGTGATCATCACCGGGGGAGAGAATGTCAGCTCACCCGAAATCGAAGACGCCCTATATCAGCATCCCGGGGTGCTCGAGTGCGCGGTCATCGGAGTCCCCCACGAAAAATGGGGCGAGACCCCCAAGGCGCTGGTCGTCTCTCGGCCGGGACACGCCATGGAGGAGGCCGAACTCATCGCCTTCTGCCGCGACCGACTGGCTCACTTCAAGTGCCCCACCAGCATCGAGTTCATCGAGGCGTTGCCCCGCACGGCAACCGGAAAGCTTCAGAAGTTCAAGTTGCGCGAGAAATATTGGGGCGATTCCGATCGCCGGGTGAGCGGCGGGTAGCCCTCGCGCTCAACAGCCAGGACTCCGCCGCTACGCCGGGTTGAAGACCGGCGCCGACAGGCGCGGCCAACGCGATTTCGCCCTTGATCTCCGGTCCATTCTATTTTTCAGCCTCGGCGATCTGCCGCCCCAGGGCGAGCATCTCGGGAATTTCATCATCCGCCAAGGCCGGCATCCAGTGTTTGCGTGCCAGGGCTCGCTCGATGGCCGGCGCCAGCCGGGCCGCTTTATCCGCCTGGCGGGCGGCTTCACGCTCGCGAAACTCGGGCATGACCTTCTCGGCAAACAGTTCCAGGGACTCGCAGATGTGTTCGTGGCGGTTGCGACCCCCCTGCTGGATAAAGATCACCTGGTCGACACCCGCCTCCTCGAAACCCAGAAGATGCTCGCGCAACTGGTCGGGAGTCCCAATCCCACGCGCCTGGCCGGCGCTGGGCAGCGTGGCCCGAGCCTTCTCGAAGTTCGCCCAGATATCCGTCCGGCCTGGTTTGTGGGCGCCAAAAATGTAGTGATGTCCCAACCCGTACCCAAAAAACCGGAAACCGTCCTCCCCCCTGCGGCGCGCCTCTGCCTCGTCTTCGTGGCAGGAAAAGCCGGTCACCATCGCGATATTCGCATTGACGGTATGGCCGATGGGAGTGCACTCGGTTTCGATGATCGCGTAGTACTCCTCTACCCAGCGCGCCGCCTCTGCGGGGTCAACGAAGGCAAAGGTCAGTGCGCCGATACCCAGGCGCGCCGCGAGGTGAATAGTCTCGCGATTGGAACAAGCGACCCAGAGCGGCGGATGGGGTTTTTGCAGAGGCTTCGGGACAACATTTCGGCAAGGCATGGAAAACGATTCGCCGACGTAGCCCGGATAGGGGTCCATGACCATCATATTGCAAACCTGTTCGAGGGCTTCGCGCCAATGCGCCCGCTTCTCCTCCACCGGCACATGGAAGCCACCCAACTCCGCCAAGGAGGAGGACTCCCCAGTACCGAACTCCACCCGCCCATTGGAGACCAGGTCAAGGGTGGCGATTCGTTCGGCAATCCGCGCCGGTGCGTTGTAGCCCGGGGGCATCAACACGATTCCGTGGCCCAGACGAATCCGCTGGGTTCGCTGGGAACATGCCGCCAGGAAGACCTCGGGCGCCGACGAGTGGGAGTACTCCTCAAGAAAGTGGTGCTCCACTTCCCACGCGTAGTCGATGCCCAGGCGATCGGCGAGTTCCACCTGATCCAGGGCATCCTGAAAGAGCTTGTGTTCGTCTCCTTCAGCCCACGGCCGAGGCAACTGATGTTCGTAGAAAATCCCGAATTGCATAGCAGCGCCCTCCTTTTTTCGACCTTTCGGCGAACGCTACCCCAGCGCCTGCCCCCTCACCGGTCGTGCAACTAGGACTCCCGCGTGTCCACGGTTTTGATAGCCTCTGTATATGATTTCCACCCCTCCCGAAGATCCTCCGGCCGAACCCGAGGTCCCGTCTTCGGTTCCCGATATCCGCTTGGCCCGGGCGGTCCGAACCATCGCGATCGTCAGCCGGGTATTCGAACAAATTTGCCGTGAGACCAAGGTCAGCCTTCCCCAATACCGCCTTCTCCTTTTCCTTCGCCGCGGTCCCAAGCGTGCGGGGGAACTCGCCGCGCGCGCGGCCATCAAGCGCCCGACGTTGACGGCCATTGTGGCCGGGTTGGAAAAGGAAGGACGATTGACCCGAATTGCCGATGAGACCGACGGCCGAGGCGTTCGCATCGAGATCACGTCCAAGGGGATGCAGGCCCTGGACGCGGTCGAATCCCAACTTGGGCAGTTGGTTCACCGGATCTGCGATCTGGGCGACTACGACTTCCTGCTCGGGGCTCTCGACGACTTGGCGAGCGTCGTGGACGCGGAAACATTCCGTCAGATCGCCCAGTCCGAGGAAGAGCGAGAAGCCGCAAAAAAGAACCCCTCCAGCGACTGAGAAAACGTCCCTCGGGCGACTTCATAACCGCTGATCCACAACCGCTGATCTACAACCGCTTATCTACAACCGCTGATCCACCCACCACAACCGCTTACACAACCGCTTACATAACCGCTCATCCACACCCCTCGGCCATTCCTGGTTCTGGTGCTGCTATGCTGCGCCGCCATGACGCAGGACACCAACGCCCAAGTCGCCATCGAGCGGTTCCTTGCGATGCTCGATCTCGAAGAAATCGAACTCAATATCTACCGCGGTCAGAACGAAAGTGACCGACCCGGTCGCCTCTTCGGCGGCCAGGTCGCCGCCCAGGCCCTGGCCGCTGCGGGCCGAACGGTCCAAGACCTCCCCGCACATTCCTTCCATGGCTATTTCCTGCGCCCGGGAGACCCAGAACTCCCCGTGGTCTACACCGTCGACCGCATCCGCGATGGACGTTCGTTTACCACGCGACGCGTCGTCGCCCAGCAGCACGGCAAAGCCATCTTCAACATGTCCGCATCCTTCCATGCCGCCGAGCACGGTTACAGCCACCAGTTCGTCATGCCCGACGTGCCCATGCCCGAGGAACTGATGAGCCGCGCCGACTACGCGGACAAGTTCATCGATCGCATCCCCAAGGAATTTCATCCTTGGATTAACCGAATGGGACCCATCGACACTCGCTACGGCCGTCCGCCTTCCTTCGTCCCCTCGGAACCCAGCGAGGGACCGGGGGTCGTGTGGCTGAAAGCGGCCGCCGCCCTGCCCGACGACCCTCGACTTCACCAGTGTGCACTCACCTATGCAACGGATATTTCACTCATCGACTCCATCGTTCAGCCCCACGGCCGCATGGGGGAATACGGTCCGCTGATGACCGCCAGCCTCGACCACGCGGTCTGGTTCCACAAGCCCGTGCGAGCCGACGAGTGGGTGCTCTACTACCAGGACAGTCCCTCCGCCTTTGGCGCCCGGGGGCTCGCCCGGGGCACTATCTATACCCGGGAGGGCGAGCTCGTGGCTTCAACCAGTCAGGAGGCGCTGATTCGACCCGCTCATGCCCCTGAGGATCGGTCGGAATAGACCCCATCACCGGACGGCTTATGGCAACCGGAACGTGGGTTCAGACCAGGAGTCGACGAAAAACCGTCAGGCTCTCGATTTCCTCGGCATGAATCCGTCCGTCGGCCTCGATTATTCCGCGGATAGCCGCCAAGAAGATCTCCCGGTGGGCAGTAGGAATCGTCGTCGGGTCGAGGTTCTCAGGACCTGGAGGCGAGACGAGCCACCCCTCAATCCGGGCTTTCTCCTGGGCATCGAGCTCCAGGCGACCAATCCACTCCCTGACAAAGGCCCGCTCTTGGGCGTTGACCTCCAAGTCCGCCCAGGCAAAGGAACAGACAAACTCCATCAAACGCATGCGGGCCGCACTATCGAGATCCTTGAGCATGAAAACTACGCTAGCGCGGTATGCTGTCAGCCACATGACTCGCCTCCGACGCCTCGCCCTTGGTATACCCCGAGGCATACCGAGAGGCATAGCCCTTGCCCTTGCCCCAGCCCTCGCCCTTGTCCTCTCCCCAGGCGGGGGGCTATGCGCCGCCCCTGCGCTGGCATTGGACATCGAAGGCACGTGGTTCGTCCTGATCCACTACCAGGATCCGGAAAGTGCCAACCCCGACGCCCAGCGCTGGGGTGACCGAGTTTGGAACTTCGCCCGCAAGGGCAGCCGTCTCCAATGGACCGAGTACCCGCTGGTTATTTTCAAAAACACCCGCGGCCGCTTCGAAGAGATTCCCGGCAACCCGCGGAGCCGGGTGCTCGCCGCTTGGGAGCCCAATGCCGATCAAGCCAAAACCATTGCCGAGGGACCCCGGGTCAACGACCGGGGGACAAAGACCAAAACCCTGCGGGGCTCAGATACCGGGGGCTGGGCATCCAGCCAGCGCATGTCTCAAACCTCGGCTTCGGTGATGGGCTACCACGAACAGCTCTCCATCGGGGGGCTGGAAGCGATGCCCGTCTTCGAGCGTCGGGACGTAGTGGGCAATGCGCTCACGAACATGGGAGAAGGCCTCACCCGTTACGCGGTCAGCGAAATTCGCGACGACGGCCGTACCCTGGCGGGGACCTACGAGCGCGACGGTCGCCACCATGGCCGCTTCCGAGCCTGGCGCACCGCCCCGGTCCGTTCCCTGATCAAGAAGGACAAGACCCCCAACGAGCGCGCTGCCGACCGATTCATGCAGGGAGAGCCGCCGGCGTTCTGACCCAGGACAAACACCAA
>DUCT01000002.1:6817-9054 GCA_012959665.1 Myxococcales bacterium
TCATCACGGCCCGGTGAATTAGGAACCCTCCACCCAAACAGCCAAACGCCATGGCGTAGACGCCCCAGAAGCCCCACCCCATCCGGGCCCCCAGAAAAAAGGGCACGAAGAAGAGCAGGGTCAGGGGAACTGCCACGGCGATGCTGCGCGCAACCGACAAGGTCTGGGCATAGCTTCCGGTATCAAAATACACCATGGGGAGCAGTACCGCGGTGGAGACCGGCAGGGCCACGAAGAATCCGGCCAATCCGGGGTTTCGCCCCGCTAACCATGAAGCAAACGAAACCACGCACCCGGCAATCAAAGCTTTCACAACGAACTCCAAGGGCTTTCTCCTGTGCGCGATTGCGGGCGGGGTGAGTGGGTGGATGCGTAAGTGGGTGGATCAGTGAGTGGGTGGGCGAGTGGATCAGTGAGTGTCGCTGGGCCCACCTTCACTTCGCCCGGGCGCGAGTGGGCTCTCCGAGCCTATCGCCTTTCGTACGCAATCGGATCGAGAGTTCACCCAGTCCAACCGAAAACCAGACTAGGGCAATCCAAAACGGATCCAGATCGGGCGCGCCCAACGGAGGCGGCGCGCGTAGGGGCTCGGTGGCCAGTCGCAGGCCCCCAAATATCATCAGGAAGAAGCCCGGTACCCAGCTCCCAGGGATGCGCGCAAGGACCGCCGTGGCCAGCGCCCAGCCCAGCAATTCGTAGAGCGCGGTGGGATGAGCGAAGCCCACCGCGGGCTCCCCGCCGAGGGTCTCCCCGGAACAACAACCCGCCCAGACGCAGCCCAGCCGGGCCACAGCAAACCCTGGAGCCAGGGCGCGGCATGCCGCCGCTGCGTAGCGGCGCCTCGCTTTGAACCCGTGGGCCCATGGGACGAAGACCAGGGGCCCGACCGGAACGAAGAGCACTGAGAAACCAGTCTCCGGGGCCAGCCACCCCCCCCATGCCGGTTCCTCGAGCCACGCCGCGGCGAAGCCTCCGGAGAAGACCTGCGCGAAATGCAGCAGCCCCCAGCCAAGCCGGGCCAGGATGGCCCCAAGCCCAAGCCCGAGCACAAAGCGCACCGCGTGCTTGCTTCGAAAAGCCAGCGCCGCGACCCAGAACGCCGCCCACTGCCAAAGAGGGAGAATCCAGATCTGCTCGGGCGCTTGCACTTCTGCGGGCCTCGCCCGGGTGCCGGGGGTCGACTTCCAGTATGCCGCTCGGGCCTCGGAGGGTGAAGGGCGCGAGCCTCAAATAGGCCTCATACCCTGCACGCCGGACTCTGCGTGCCGGGCTCTGCACGCCGGGCTCTGCGCCCCGAGTTCCGGGATTTAATCACTCGCTTCCGCTAAAGCGATATCCACCATCAGGTCGGCGGCAATCTCTTCCAGGGCCTCGCGCAACGTATCCAGGGAGCACGACCCGGGCAGATGAAGCAGAGCCCCGGCTTTGAACAGTGTCTCCCCCGACATCGGGGCCGGTGTGCACTCGGTGGAGAGTTCGGCCACGTTGACCCCGATCGCCGCCAAACCCGCCGAAATATCTCGAATGATCCCCGGCCGATCCTGGCCGACGAGTTCCAACTTGATTTCGCGAGTCACCGGACCGTCGGCGCCGCCCGGCGCGTCCTCCACAATGACGCGAAGTCCCTGGCCTTCGAGTTCGTGGAGCGCCTCGAAGAGCGGCGCCTTGCCCTCCGCCGGTACCCGAACCTCCAGGATGCCCGCGAAATACCCCGCTAGGCGTGCCATCCGACTGCTTTCCCAACTCCCCCCATGGTCGGCCACAGTCTGAGCCAGGGCCTCCACAAGGCCTGGCTGGTCCGAGCCGATTACGGTGAGAACGAGTGAGTTTGTCATGCCTAAAATTCTGCCTCTCTGTTGTGTGAGGACCGGGTGGGTGAGGACCGGGTGGGTGAGGACCGGGACCAACCGCTTGATCCCCCGGAGCCCCGCGAGCCTCCGGGACGGGCCGACACGATTTTCCCAAAAACATTGACACCCACAGGCCCATCGGGCCACCTACTACAACATATAAAGCCAATATCCCCTTCCCAGGGAGCCCCGGTCCGCCCTAGGTGGACCGGGGCGCTTTGGTTTGAGGCGCTTGGGACAGGGGACAGGCGCTTAGGGACAGGGGACAGGCGCTTGTGGACAGGGGACAGGCGCTTATGAACAGGCGCTTGGGGACAGGGGACAGGCGCTTGTGGACAGGCGACAGGCGCTTGTGAACAGGCGCTTGTTGAACAGCCCCTTGTTGAC
>DUCT01000003.1 GCA_012959665.1 Myxococcales bacterium
GAAGGATCTTGTGAACAGGGCTGAAGGATCTTGTGAATAGGGCTGAAGCCCCCTGACCGGCCATCAGCTCCCGAAGCCCATCAGCTCCCGAAGGCTTTGAGGATTCGCTCGATGGCTTCGTCGATGTTCGCGTGGGAGTTGAAGGCGCTGATTCGGAAATAGCCTTCGCCCGCGGGCCCGAAGCCCGAGCCCGGGGTGCCCACAACGTGGCTTCGCTCGAGGAGCTGGTCGAAGAAATCCCAACTCGAGAGGCCGCCCGGGGTGCGCATCCAGATATAGGGCGCGTGCTCGCCGCCAAAAACGGCAAAGCCCGCTCCGCCGAGCCCTTGGCGAATACGCTGGGCATTCTCCATGTAGTAGGCGACCTGCTCGGCGGTCTGGGCGGCTCCGGCTTCGGAGAAAACCGCGGTTGCGGCTTTCTGGATCACGTAGGGGACCGAGTTGAACTTGGTCGCATGGCGCCGGGACCAGAGCGCGTTGAGGGAGATCGCTTCGCCCTGGGCGCTGCGCCCCATCACGGTTTTCGGGATCGCCATATAGGCGCAGCGCGTCCCGGTGAAGCCCGCGCGCTTGGAGAAACTTCGCATTTCGATGGCGCACTCCCGGGCGCCCTCGATCTCGAAGATCGAGCGCGGAAGGTTCGGGTCCTGGATGAAGGCGTCGTAGGCGGCGTCGAAGAGAATCGTCGCCTCGTTGCGCCGGGCCCAGTCGACCCATTGGGTCAGGTTTTCCCGGGTGGCGACGGCGCCCGTGGGGTTGTTGGGGGAGCACAGGTAGGCGAGATCCACGCGTTCATCCGGGGGACCGGGCATGAAGGCATTGGCTTCGGTGGCGGGCAGGTAGACGATGCCCTGGTAGCGGCCGTTCTCGTCCGCCTCGCCGGTGCGCCCGGCCATCACGTTGGTGTCCACGTAGACGGGGTAACTGGGGTCGGTGACGCAGAGACTGGAACCGAGATCAAAGATTTCCTGGATGTTCCCGCTGTCCTGCTTGCTGCCGTCGGAGACGAAGATCTCGCCGGGTTCGAGGGAGACGCCGAGGGGCGCGTAGTCGTGGGCGCAGATGGCTTCCGTGAGAAACCCGTAGCCGTTTTCGGGCCCGTAGCCGTGAGCCTCTTCGCCCATCTCGTCCACCGCGGCGTGCATGGCTTCGACAATGGCCGGGGCCAGGGGCAGGGTGATGTCCCCAATGCCCAATTTGATCACCGCGGCGTCGGGGTTTTCGGCCTGGAAGGCGCTTACCCTGCGTCCGATTTCTGGAAAGAGATAGCCGGCCTGGAGTTTCTGGTAGTGGTTGTTGATTCGTGTCATGGTCGGCCAAGCATAGGCGGATCCGCGGCCATGGGAAAGCCGGGCTGTCGGGGATGCCGCGCGTATTGCCCCTTGGCGGCGCGCCGCCGACTCGGATCCGTTGCCGACGCGGTCGGGCGCGCGGTCGGGGTCAGTCGATGATCACGCCCGGATTCAAGATGTGACCGGGATCGAGTTCGCGCTTGGCGGCGTCCAGGGCGCGGCCGAAGAGATCCGGGCGCTGGGCGTCGTACCAGGGACGGTGGTCGCGGCCGACTGCGTGGTGGTGGGTGATGGTGCCGCCGTGGGCGATCAAGGCCTCGCTGGCCGCTGCCTTGATTTCGGCCCACTGCTCGAGTTCGCTCCCCCGCCGGCCGGGGGCCATGACGCTGTAATAGGGGGCCGCCCCATCGGGGTAGGCATGGGTGAAGCGGCACTGCACGGTGCCGCTCCCGCAAACTCGCCCAATCGCGTCCTGAACCGCAGCGGTGACTTCCCGGTGAAATTCGGGGAAGCGATCCCAGGTGATCGCGGTTTCAAAGGTCTCGCAGATGACCGCCATGCGGACGAGCACGTCGCGCACATAGGGGGCCTGAAGAAAGGCGTTCCGCCAGGCGCCGGCGGCGCCTTCGCGCTGGGCGCCGCCCGCGGCCGAGCCCTGGGCCTGTTGCTGCAGTTGGGCGCCGCCCTCGGGCAAGAGGCCACCGGCATCGGCGCAAATCTCCAGCGCACGCTGCATCCAAGCCTCCAGGCTGTGGTCGGCGGATTCGAAGCCGAGTACCAGAACGGATTCCTTGCCATCGCCGGCGCCGGACTGGAGGGCTTCGCCGCTGTCGAGCAGGCGGCAGTTGGTGGGGGCCAAGCCCGATTGGGTGAGCCCACGTACGGCTTCGGCCCCCCGAACGAATCCATCGGCACCCGAGAAACGCACTGTGGCCGAAGCGCGGTGGGTGGGCCGATCCTGCAGGCGCATCCAGGCCTCGGTGATGACGCCGAGGCTGCCCTCGCTGCCCAGGAATAGCCGGTCGGGGCTGGGCCCGGCCCCGGATCCGGGCAGGCGCCGACTCTCCACCGGACCCTGGGGCGTGATGACCCGCATGCCCTCGACGAAGTCGTCGATGTGGGTGTAGAGCGTTGCGTAGTGGCCGCCCGAGCGCGTGGCGATCCAGCCGCCCAGGGTGGAAAACTCAAAGGATTGCGGGAAATGGCGCAGGGTCAGGCCGTGGGGCCGCAGCGCGTTCTCCAGGGCCGGTCCGAAGATGCCGGCCTGAATCCGGGCTGCCCGGGAGGATCGGTCGATCTCGAGTACCCGGTCGAGCCGGGAGAGATCCATGCTCAGTACGCCGCGGTAATCCCCGCTGAGCACACACTCCACGCCGCCCACCACGCTCGAGCCTCCGCCGTAGGGAACGACGATGACTCGGGCGTCGGTCGCCCAGTCGAGGAGTGCGGTGACGTCGCCCTCGTCCTCGGGGAAGGCAACGAAATCCGGTGGACTCGAAAAGTCGCCTCGGGCGCCGCGCACCACGTCCCGGTAGCTCTTGCCATAGGAGTGCCCGGCGCGCTCAAAGGGATCGGTGCTGCAGCGGGTTTTCAGGCTTTCCGGTGCGGCCACCCGGGGCTCGGGCAAGGCGAGGTCGGCGAGGTCGGGCTCGGGCGCCAGGGAAAGTGAGAGCCCGAGCCGCTGCTCCATGGTTTTGCGAATGCCCTCCTGCTGGGCGGCGTCAGGCCCTTCGTTTTCCCGCCCCCAGCCCCAGAAGCAGCGTCGGTCGGTCTGGGGATCAGCCATTGGGAGCCAGGGCCTCGAGGAGGGTCTCGTCGGGGGTGGGTTTTCCGTCGCTGCGAAAGGCCTGGATGCAGACGTGATCGGCGCCGGCGTCCCAGTGCGCCTGGATGCGCGCCCGGATCGTCGACTCGTCGCCCCAGGCGATGATTTCGTCCACCAGGTGGTCACTGCCCCCGTCGGCGAAATCCTCGTCGGTAAAGCCGAATTGTTTGATGTTGTTCTGGTAGTTGGGCAAGCCGATGTAGACGTTGAGATTGGCCCGTGCCACCGCACGCGCCTTTTCGGGATCGGTTTCGAGCAGCACCATCTGTTCCGGGCAGAGCCAGGCGTCCGGGCCCATGACCTCCCGGGCGCGAGCTGTATGGGCGGGCGGGACAAGGTAGGGATGGGCGCCCCGGGTTCGGCTGGCCGCCAACCCGAGCATCTTGTCGCGTAGAGCAGCCAGTACGATGGGGGCTTCCTCTGCGGGCTGCGCACCCATGTAGAGTGCCGCCTCCATGCTGTCCAGGTAGCTCCGCATGGTGGACAGGGGCTTTGTGTAGTCGTGGCCACGCACGCGCTTGACCAGGTGTTCGTGGGAGACGCCCAGGCCCAGGACGAAGCGGCCGGGGGCCAGTTCCCCAAGCGCCTTGTGAACGGACTTCATCGTCATGGGGTCACGGGCATAGATGTTCGCGATGCCGGTGGCGAAGACCAGAGTTTCTGTTTTTGCCGCCAGATACCCGATCAAGCTGAACGGGTCACGACCCACGGCCTCCGGGGTCCAGAGGGCCGAGTACCCCCAGGCTTCAAGTCGTTGGGCGAACGCGGCGGCGTCCGGGGCGGAAAGTCCATCCAGGGAGGCCCAGACTCCAAGCCGCCCGATTTCGGTCGTCATGCTCTTCCTTTCGTGTTGGCAAGAATTCGAATCGCGGATCTAATCGTGACGGGGGAATTCATTGGCCTTCAGGCGTCCCATGTAGGATTTGAGGTCCTCTTTTAATGGGCCGGTCAAGAGCACCACCCCGAGGATGTTGGGAAATGCCATGCCGAGAATCATCAGGTCGCCGAACTCCAGAACGCTGGCGGCGTTGAATACCGCACCGGCCCAGCAGAAGAAGAGAAAAATCATCTTGTAGAGAAAAATTGATCTCTGGCCGAAGAGATGCTCCCAGCATTTCTCCCCGTAGTAGCTCCAGGAAATCATGGTGCTGAAGGCAAAGAGTACGGCGGTCACGGAAAGCACGACGGGGTACCAGGGGAAAACCGTGGCAAACGCAAAAGCCGTCATCGCGATGCTCTCGCCGGCATCGGGGTGCTCGTAGGCACCGCTCACCACGATGACCAGGCCCGTCATGGTGCAAACCACCACCGTGTCGATGAAGGGTTCGAGGAGTGCCACTAAACCTTCACGCAGGGGTTCCTGGGTACGCGCGGCGGAGTGGGCGATGGACGCCGAACCCACGCCGGCCTCGTTGCTGAAGGCGGCCCGGCGAAAGCCCTGGATGAGAACACCGATAAAGCCGCCGAAACCCGCTTCGAGGCTGAACGCCGAGCCAATAATTGTGGCGAAGGCGCTGGGGATCTGATCGAAATTGACCGCCAGAACCCCCAGGCCGGCGAGGATGTAGAGGAGACACATCGCCGGGACGAGAATGCCCGCGACTTCGCCGATCCTCCGAATGCCCCCCACGATCACAAGACCCACGACACTGGCCATGACCAGGCCGAAGACCGCCGCGCCAATTTCTCCGTTGGCGGCGAGCCAGGGAATCTGATCGCGCACGATGGCGAAAGACTGGTTGGACTGGAACATGTTGCCGCCGGCGAAGCTGCCCCCGATGCACATGACGGCGAAAATCCCCGAGAGCGCAATGCCCAGGCGTGGAAAGCCGCGTTGGGTCAGGCCGTCGCGCAGGTAGATCATCGGCCCACCGGTGACTCGGCCCTGGTCATCGATGATGCGAAATTTTTGGCCCAGGGAACATTCGGCGAACTTGGAACTCATTCCGAGGAGTCCGGCGAGAACCATCCAGAAAATCGCGCCGGGTCCGCCGACACCCACGGCCACGGCGACGCCCGCGATGTTGCCCAGGCCCACCGTGGCCGAGAGGGCCGCCGAAAGTGCTTGGAAGTGGCTGATCTCACCCGCCGCGTCGGGGTCTGTGTAGCGCCCGCGGACGCAGTCAATGGCATGGCCAAAGGCGCGAAAGTTAATGAACCGGAACTGCAGGGTGAAGTACACCGCACCCAGGACGAGCCAAAGAACCACGGCGGGCAAGACGGTTTCGCCCGTTTGGCCGTTGTCCCAGAATGCGAGGTCGAAGAAGAGAATGCTGCCAATGGGGGCAACGATGTAATTGGCGAAGGCCGAATCGAGGGCCACAAGGGCACTCTGGATTTGGGCGTACATGGATTCTCCCTGGCTGAAACTTCGGCCGGAGGATAATCGATCTTCCTGGATAGGGGACGGCTTGGGCGCAAAAGCCTTGGGTCCGGTTTCGCTGGGGTGACGTTCGACCCGACTCGACGATTTCACTACGCTGCGCGGCCATGACTACAGAACTCTCGTCGACTCTCTCGGAAGCGGCTTCAAAGGATCTGCTCGCGGATTTTGATATTCCCTTCGCCCGAGAAAAGCGAGTGAAAACCCCGGCTGAAGCGACGCTCGCGGCCGAGACCCTGGGGTTTCCGGTGGTGCTGAAGCTGAGCGGCGAAGGGATCGCCCATAAGACTGAGCGCGGACTGGTCAAGGTCGGCCTCGGAGATGGTCCGGCGGTGGCCGCCGCGGCGGAAGCGCTACTCGCCCTGGCGCGGCCCGAAGATGGAGCGGTGGCTCTGCTGGTGGCCGAGCAAGTCGCGGGGGCGCGGGAGTTGATCGCCGGCCTCGTTCGGGACGCCCAATTCGGGCCCTGCGTGGTCGTGGGGCTCGGCGGGATTCTGGCCGAAGCGCTACAGGATGTTGTGTTCGCAGCGGCGCCCTTGACTCCGGGCGAAGCCGAGTCTCTGGTGGATCGCCTGAGCGCCGCACATATCCTCACCGCCCCCTTTCGCGGCGAGCCCGCTCTTGACCGTTCGGCCTTGGGAGAAGTTCTGTTGGGCTTGTCGCGTTTGGCCATCGAGCGCCCGGATGTTGCGAGCGTTGATCTCAACCCCCTGATTCTTTCCGCGGGGCGGCCCGTGGCGGTGGATGCGCTGGTGGAACTCGCGCCTCCGGCCGAGGCGATCACGCTCCCCCCGGCTATGGATGACGACGCGATTCGCGCACGTTTTTCGCCGCTCTTCCATCCCCGCGGTGTGGTGGTCGCCGGGGTTTCGAGTCATCCGGCTAAGTTCGGCTTTGTCACGCTGCACAATCTTCAGCGCTATGGCTTCGAAGGGGAAATCTTCCCCGTGAAGATCGACGGCGCTGAGGTTTTGGGACAGCCCACACTCAAAGAAGTGGCGAGTGTGCCCGAGGGCGCAGCGGATCTGGTCTTCGTCTGTACGCCCACCGCCAGCAACGCCGAACTGCTTCGGGCCTGTGCGGCCAAGGGCATCCGCGCGGCATTCGTCGCCAGCGCGGGATATGGGGAAGCGGGGGAAGAGGGCAAGGCGCTTCAACGCGAGTTGGTGGAAACCGCCGATGAACTGGGCATGCTCCTGATCGGCCCCAATGGCCAGGGCGTGATCTCGACGCCCAGTAAGCTCTGTGCCCAGATCGTTTCGCCGTATCCGCCGGCGGGGCGCATCGGCGTGGCCTCCCAGAGCGGCAATCTGGTTTCCTCCTATCTCAACTATGCGGTGAGCACCGGGGTCGGGGTCAGTAAAGCGGTCTCCCTGGGCAACTCGGCCCAGACGGGTTTGGCCGATGTTCTCGAGTACTTTGCCGTGGACCCGGATACCGATGTGGCTCTTGCCTATATCGAAGGCGTGGGGGATGGACGGCGCTTTCGCCAAGCCGTGGAGCGGTTGACCGCGCTCAAGCCCCTGGTGCTTGTCAAGGGAGGGGCGACGGGGCAGGGAGCCCGGGCGGCTTCAAGCCATACCGGTGCACTGGCCAGCGACGATCGCGTTTTCGATGGCATCTGCCGGCAACTCGGTGCCCTTCGCGCGCCCACTGTGGAAGAGGCCTTTGAGTGGGCGGCGACCTTGGTCAGCCAGCCGTTGCCCCGGGGATCGCGCACGCTCGTCTTTACGTCGGTGGGCGGTTGGGGCGTTCTGGCAGCGGATGCCTGCGAGGCGGCGGGGCTCGAACTGATCGCTCTCCCCGAGGACATTCGCGCGAAGATCGACACCCTGGTCCCGGCGCGCTGGAGCCGAAGTAATCCCATCGATCTGGCGAGCGGAGAGACCCGCGACACCATTCCCGAGGTGCTCGATCTGGTGACCGCGCATCCCGACGTGGATGCGGTGATTCACCTGGGCCTGGGGATTCAATCGGGCCAAGCCGGCGTGTTTCGGACCGGACGCTTCTTTCCCGACCACGGACTCGAACGCGTCGTCGGTTACCACGAGAAGCAGGACGCGCGATTCGCGTTGGCCGCTCGCGAAGCTTCGGAGCGGTACGGAAAGCCGGTCTTGTCCGTGAGTGAGCTCGCGATTTCCGATCCCGGGAACGCCGGTCCGGCGGCGGTCCGGGAAGGCGGCCGGGTTTGTTATCCCAGCGCGCACCGGGCGGTCAGGGCGCTGGCGATGTTGGTGGAACGCGCGCGCTTTCTCGGATAGCCGAGACCGGGGAACCATACCCGGGGAACCATACCCACCGAAGCGAGGCAGAACTCGGTTGTCCGGCCCCGATAGAGTGCGGGGGAGTGTCGGCGAGTCCAGGCCTCGAAGTTCTTCGGAACTTTCCGCTGCCCAAAAAAAGTGACCCGGCTTACCTTGCGGCGAGCCGGGTCTCCCTGGGAAGGGGATATTTGGTTGTACAGGGTAAGTGCCCGCCGAGCGGCTTTGGTGTCGAAGTAATTTAAAAAATTTAAGCCAAAGTTCGGGAAGTAAAACCGTCTCTGGGGCTCCCCTTGAATCTATCGGGTGAATGAAAAGAAAATGAAGTTTTACTTTCACTTGCGTGCAAGTCGCGACCTTAGAAGCCGGGCTACCGCGGAAGAGCGTTTCTGAAAGTCGAGAGGCCCCTGGGCGAAGAGGCTGTGCAACCGGGTGCAGGGGGAAAATCCCCCCCCAAACAAGCCCCCCCAAAACAAGCACCCCAAAACAAGCGCCCCAAAACAAGCGCCAAAACAAACGCCAAAAAAAACAAACGTCACAAGCCCCAAAAAAAGCACCCCGGCACGCCTTGCGGCGAACCGGGGTTCCCTGGGAAGGGGATACTTTTTTTATGTACAGGTGAGTGGTTGTACTCCCCTGCTTGTGTCGGAAAATCTTTAAGAAATTTCCCGAGTCATCGGGGTCAAGAGTCCGCCGGCAGAATGCATCCCCCAGGGTGGGGTGGGGGGTGGTGGGGGGATGGTGGGGAGGACGGAGAGGGGATATCGCCGCGCCCGGTCGACCGGCTTCATGGGGACGAGGTGCCCGCAGTGACAATATGAGACGGGCAGTGGTGCAAGCAGGCGGGTGTGGGCTGACGTGGGCCGAAGAGGCCCCCAAAAAAGTGACCCGGCTTACCTTGCGGCGAGCCGGGTCTCCCTGGGAAGGGGATATTTGGATGCACTGGGTAAGTGGCCTTCAACCCGGTTGGGTGGCGAATTATTTTCAAAAAACTTTGGACTCGATTCCGTGGGGGCTGGGGATGGGTGCAATGCCGGGCGCAGTCCTTCTGGAGAGCGCCTAGTGGAGCCCTCCTAGCAGCCCCTGGTGCAATCCCGAGTGCAATCCCAAGCGCAATCCCCAAGGGCAATGCCTGGAGAGCGAGCCGAGCCGGGCGAAGATCTGCGAGAACAGGTGGGTATGGGGGGCGGCCCCCCAAAAAAAGTGACCCGGCTTACCTTGCGGTGAGCCGGGTCTCCCTGGGAAGGGGATATTTGGATGCACTA
>DUCT01000004.1:0-615 GCA_012959665.1 Myxococcales bacterium
GTCGGAGCTCAAGCCCCGGGCAGTCGGCGGGGATCGCCCGGCCGCTCCACCAATTCGATCCGCGTGCCGTCGGGATCCAGGACGAAGACCACCGACGAATTGTAGGCGGGGTTGTCGATCCGGGTGCGGTCAAGCACGCGTCCGCCAATTGCCTGGAGACGATCCAGATCCCCGTCCAGATCATCGGTCACCAGGGAGAGGTGGGTCAGCCCCAGGGCGTTCATGGGCCGGGGCGTGTTAGACCGGGCCGCGTTAGACCGGTCAGTGTTAGACCGGTGAGTGTTGTCGTCCACGTGTCCGGGGGCGCGGTAGTGGAGGAGTTCGACGCAGACCCCGTCGCGCTCGAGGTAGACGGCTTCGAGATCCAGCCCCGGGATTTCCAGCAGCCGCTCGGCGTGCTCCCCCGCGACCTCGAGGCGATGGCGCTCACGGAAGCCCAGTCCCTGGGTGTAGAAACGAAGGGATTCGGCGAGGTCGGCGACACAGAGGCCGATGTGGGAGAGGTGTTGAATCGCCATGGGGGCAAGGCTCCGTCGGAAATGCCGATTCTAGTGGATTGTGTCCCAAGGGGAAGGCGGGAGTTGCTTTCTGATGAACCGTCAAATATCGTCGCCC
>DUCT01000004.1:727-1548 GCA_012959665.1 Myxococcales bacterium
CAGCTCAAGGACCCGGTGGCCCCCAACGATTTGCGGCGCTGGGCCCAGGGGATGCAGAATGGCAATGCCCTCTACCACGACGAGGTCTACGCGGCCGAGCCCGATTCGCGCTTCGGCGCTCTCGTCGCCCCTCAGTCATTCGCCGTGGCCACCGACGACAGTCACGGCGCCGGCCCCGCCATCCAGGGCACCATCCCTGGCACCCACATGCTCTTTGGCGGCGACGAGTGGTGGTTCTTCGGGCCGCGGATTCGCCCGGGCCAACGCATCTCTCGTGACCGCATGCTCTTTGATTACAAGGTGACCCAGACCCGCTTCGCCGGTCCCACCATGTTTTCCCGGGGCGACACCACCTACATCAACGACGCCGGCCAACTCATTTGCAAGCAGCGGTCGACCTCGATCCGGTACCTCGCCGAGGAGGCGCGCAAGCTCGCCCTCTTCGACGCCGAGGAGGATCCGGTCTGGACCGAGGACGAGTTGATGGCCATCGAGGAGGAAAAATTCGAGTACTTCAAAACCGTGCTCGAACTCGGCCACCAGCGCCGGCTCTTCGTCAAAGTCGGCGACCCGCTTGCTCGGCGCCTGATCGGCCCGCACACCGTGGCGAGTTTTACTACGGAGTGGCGTTCCTTCCAGATGACCATCTGGAACGCTTTCGCCCAAGTGCCCGGACCGGATTCGACCCTGGACGCCGGCTGGCTGCCCGAAATGTCCCGGGATCAGGAGGGCGCCAAAGTGGACCCCACCCTGGGCGACGGGCTCTACTATGGGCCTTCCCGGGGCCATATCCAGGCGCGCTACGCCCAGTTGATCGGAAT
>DUCT01000005.1 GCA_012959665.1 Myxococcales bacterium
CGATTGGACCGGATCCAATGACCAGGATGGTGTGGATATCGTCTCTTCGGGGCACGGGGGTCGATTCCTCTCGCTCGCCTAGGCGCTCTGGCCTTTGGCGATGGTGGCTCCGGTCACGTTCTCACCCGATGCGTGGCGATCCACCATCTCACGAAAACGTCGAAAAAAATAGGCCGCGTCATGGGGCCCAGGTGAAGCTTCGGGGTGGTACTGAACGGAAAAAAGAGGACGGGTGCGATGGGCAAGGCCCTCGACGGTTCCGTCATTGAGGTTGACGTGAGTCACCTCCACGGGTTCGCCCGCCCTTTCGAGAGACTCGGCATCCACCGCGTATCCGTGGTTCTCCGCGCAAATAGCGACCTTGCCCGTGGCAAGATCCTGACCCGGCTGATTGCCGCCATGGTGGCCGAATTTTAATTTGTGCGTTTGTCCCCCCAGCGCGAGGCCAAGGATTTGATGCCCCAGGCAGATGCCAAAGAGGGGCTTTTGCTCGGCCAGTTCTCGAACGATCTCGCGCACCCCCTCCACGGCTCCGGGATCCCCGGGACCGTTGGAGAGAAATATTCCATCGGGTTCCATGGCGAGACTCTCAGCCGCCGGTGTCGTCGCCGGAACCACCGTCACCTCAAACCCCTGCTCGACCAGAAGCCGGAGAATATTTCGCTTCACCCCGAAATCGTAGGCGACCAATCGGCGGGGCTGCGCTGGACGGGCCTCCCTCGGAACCTGCCCCGGAACTCCCTGCCAGCGCCCCTCGGTCCATACGTAAGGGGCCGCACAGGTCACCTCGGCCACGAGGTCCCGGCCATCCAGTCCCGGCGCACTGCGAGCCCGAGCCACCAGGGCCTCGGTCGCCTGTTGTCCGGGTTCCGTACTGAGAACGCCCACTTGGGCCCCGGAATCCCGAATCCGGCGGACCAGGGCTCGGGTATCGATCCCGGCGATCCCGGGGACCCCTGCCTGGGCAAGAAACTCGCCCAAGCTTCCCCTGGCGCGCCAATTGCTCGGCACGTCGAGGAGTTCGCGCACGACGAAGCCCGACAGGAAGGGACGTGCCGATTCGTCGTCTTCAGGATTCACGCCGACGTTGCCAATCTGGGGATACGTCATGGTGACGATCTGTCCCGCATAGGAGGGGTCGGTCACGATTTCCTGGTAGCCCGTCATGCTTGTGTTGAAAATGACCTCCCCTGCCTGAACGCACTCGGCCCCAAAGGCCTGACCGCGGTAAACGGTCCCATCGGCGAGGGCAAGGGCTGCCGGACGAAATTTCCCCGACCCGCCTGTCCCAAGGCCGGCGCTGGATTTTCCGGTCTCTTCACTCATTGAATGAGGATCCCTCTGCCCGTCTGGTACACCAGCCGCCCATCGACGAGGGTCGCAAAAACCTGTCCTTTCAGTTCCGCCCCCGCCCAAGGTGAGTTTCGGCTCTTGGAGAATCCCTCTGCGGGGTCGTAGACCCAGGAGCAGTTGGGATCAAGGATGACAATGTCCGCGGCGCTGCCAGGCGTCAGGCTCCCGCCCTCGAGATCAAAGATCTGTGCCGGGGCGGTTGACATGCGCCGCATCAATTCGAGGGGGGAGATCTCGCCGGTCCGAACCATGTCGCAAACCACGCCAAAAGCGGTCTCCAGGCCTAGAACACCGCAAGGGGCGGCCGTAAACTCCACGTCCTTTTCGTACGTTGCGTGAGGGGCATGGTCGGTGGCCACACAATCGATAATGCCTTCGGCCAGAGCCTTTCGGAGTGTCTCAATATCGCTTCCCGTCCGAAGCGGGGGCGCCATCTTGGTACTCGTGTCATAGCCCCCAGTCGCCTCGTCGGTGAGCGCTAGGTGATGGGGTGTAACCTCGGCTGTCACCGACAAACCCGCCTCCTTGGCGGCCTGAATCAATTCCACCGAGCCTCCCGAGGAAACGTGCCCCACATGCAAGCGGGCCCCGGTCAGGCGAGCCAAACGGATATCTCGGGCGATATGAATTTCCTCCGCTTCCACTGGGTTGCCCGGCAAACCCAACCGAGTGGACATCCGCCCCTCGTTCACGACTCCGTCCGCGCGCAGGCCGCAGTCCTCGGCATGGATCACCACCGCGGCGTCCACGAGTTTTGAGTACTCGAGAACATTTCGCATCACTCTCGCGTCCATGATGGTTTCGCCGTCATCGCTGAACGCCACTGCACCGGCGTCCTTCAGCGCAGACATCTCGGTCATTACCTCACCGGCCAGCCGGCGAGTCGCCGCCGCAATGGGAAAGATGCGCGCAGGAGAATCCTTGGCAGCGCGATCAAGAATGTATTGTGTGACTGCCGGGTCATCGTTCACCGGTTCGGTATTCGCCATGCAGCAGATCGAGGTAAAACCCCCGGCCACAGCGGCGCGTCCCCCCGAAGCAAGATCCTCCTTGTACTCCTGCCCGGGCTCCCTCAGGTGTACGTGCAGGTCGACAAATCCCGGAGCGACCCATTTGCCCTCGGCCTCAATTACCTCAGCGTTCTCAGCCTTGAGACTCGGACCCACCTCGACAACGCGGTCGTCTTCCACCAAAAGGTCGGCCACGGCGTCGTGGTCGATGGAGGGGTCGAGCAAGCGCCCTCCCCGGATCAACACTCTGGACAAGAAATCACTCCTGGTTTTGCGGGAAGGCGCGCCCCGCGATGAGATAGAGAAGCGCCATCCGAAGGGCGACGCCGTTTCGCACTTGGTCAAGGATGACGCTGGGCCGGTGATCGGCGAGGTCGTGGGAAAGTTCAACACCTCGATTGACCGGACCCGGGTGCATCACGATGGCATCGGGCCGGGCAAATCGGAGTTTCGCGCGGTCCAGCCCGAAGGTGGATGAGTACTCGCGCACGCTGGGAAAAATACCTCCACCCATGCGCTCGTTCTGGATGCGAAGGGCCATGACAACATCAACCCCATCGAGTACTTCCCGGAGCGAGCTATACGCCTTGACACCCAAATCTTCGATATGCGGAGGGAGCATAGTGGGCGGGCCCGCCACCCGGACCTCCGCACCGAGTTTCGTGAATCCGTAGATATTGGAGCGAGCGACCCGGGAGTGAGCGATGTCACCGATAATCGCAACGGTCAGCCCTTCGATTCGACCCTTCTCCTGAAACACCGTCAGCATGTCGAGGAGCGCCTGGGTGGGGTGCTCGTGGGCCCCGTCCCCCGCGTTGATCACCGGGGCGTCGAGGACATCGGCGATTCGCTGGGGCACGCCCGCCACCTTGTGGCGCACGATCACGACATCGGGATCCATCGCATCGAGGGTCTTGGCGGTATCGAGCAGACTCTCGCGCTTGCTCAGGCTGGACGAGGAAACCGAGAAGTTCACCACGTCGGCGGCCAGCCGCTTGCCCGCGATCTCGAAACTCGTTTGGGTCCGGGTGGAGGGTTCGAAGAACAGGTTGACCACCATCCGGCCTCGCAGGGTGGGGACCTTTTTGACATCCCGAGTCCCGATCTCTTGCATGTGCTCGGCAGTTTCAAGGATCAGTTCGATCTGATCGCGCTCGAGGTGCTCGATGCCCAGCAGGTCCTGGCCGATCATACGAATCCTCCCGACTTTTTTGTCCGCTCGAGATCCGGGGGCGAGTCGTCCAACCCCTGGACCACGACCTCGAACAATTCTTCCTCGGACTTGTCGTACGGCTTGGCCCGAAAGACCACGGATTCACCCGGCTGGGTGGGAATATTCTTGCCCACATAGTCGATCTTGATGGGCAGTTCTCGGTGGCCCCGATCCACCAGAGCCATCACCTTGACCGAACGCGGCCGACCGAAATCCATCAATGCATCCATGGCCGCACGAATCGTGCGGCCGGTGCTCACGACGTCTTCTACCAGGATGACCACGCTCTCATCCACCGACGAGGGCATCTCCGTGGTCCGCAGGCGGGGCCGGGTTCCGCGAGCGGCCAGATCGTCCCGGTAAAGGGTGGTGTCCATCGTCCCCATCCGGGGTTGGCACTCCGCCAGGGACTCAAGATTGGCGGCCAGGCACCGGGCCAGAGGCACACCCCCGTTGGGGATGGCCACCAGGTACAGAGCACCGAGATCTGTATTGGATTCGACGATCTCGTGAGCCATTCGCATCAGGGCTCGACGAATCTTCGTGTCGTCCAGGACCACGCGCTCTCGCGACTGATCCACAGCCGAGGCCGTTGAACTCGCCAGGGGAACGCCAGCATCCGGGCTCATAGCGGCTGAGGAGGCGCTTTTGGCGCCTTCGGGAGGGGAGCTGGAATCAGGGCTAGTGGTTCGGGGGGGCGCCAACGTTGCTCCTTTGACCGTCTCTCGGGACGGGCTTAAAAGGGGCTGATCAAGTGGCGGGAGTCTAACCGCTGCCACGGCGCCGTCAATCGCGTATTCGGGCGCATTTCCCGGGGCCGGAACCGCCCCATCGGGAATTCAGGACTGCCCAAGCTCCTCCCGGGTCTGGCAACGCACCCGGTTGAAAACTCGATCCCAGCGCTTTTCAGCGCGCCACCAGTTGGCGGGATTGAAAAATTGCAGGGCATTGCCATTGACGTCCCAAGACCAGTAGAGGAAGAAGGCCGGCCCCTTCATCTCGTCCATCCGAATCGTCCCCCAATTTCGGCTGTCGTTGGAGTGATCGCGGTTGTCGCCCATCATGAAATAGCGACCCTCGGGAACGATGTACTCGCGATTGCGCCCGAACGGATTGCCCAGAATTGGGTCGTCGAGCATCTCGTGGACGCACTCCTCTAGGAGTTCATCCCGGATCACCAGCGAAGCGCCCCGGTTGTCTTCAAAAATCTCGCCCGTGGCGATCTGCTCCGCCGGCACGCCGTTGATCGTGACAATCCCGCTGTTGATGTAGATCCGATCCCCAGGCAATCCGACCAGGCGCTTGACAAAATCGTCCTGGGGCAGATCCGGGTACAGGTCGGCGGGCACGATATCCGTACGCAAGCCCTCCTCGCTGCCATCATTCCTGGCGACTTCAAACACGACCACGTCGCCCCTCTCGGGCTCCCGAAAACCCGGGAGGCGAATATCCGTAAAGGGAATCCGTGGGCCATAGGCCAGCTTGTTGACGAAGAGGTGATCCCCGATCAGGAGGGTCGGAAACATAGAGCCCGACGGAATACGAAAGGGCTCGACCAAGAACGCGCGAATTGCCAGCGCGATGACCACAGCCACCAGCAGCGTGCTGATCTGCTCCCAGATCGCCGCGAGGCGGCCTCTCCCGGACACGCCGTTCGCCTGGTTGCCTTCGTTGTGTGGGGAGGGATCCTGGGGATCCACGGGAGAAGTCATTCGTCTCCAAGCTTGAGAGCGGCGAGGAAGGCTTCCTGGGGAATTTCCACAGATCCGACCATCTTCATTCGTTTCTTGCCCGCCTTTTGTTTTTCCAGCAGTTTTCGTTTGCGGGAGATGTCGCCCCCGTAGCACTTGGCCAGAACGTTCTTTCGCAAAGCGCGAACCGTTGTCCTCGCGATCACCCGCGTGCCCACAGCGGCTTGGATGGCCACGGGGAATTGCTGGCGAGGAATAAATTCCTTGAGTTTTCGAGCGAGTTCCGATCCTCGGGATTGGGCCGCATCCCGGTGGACGATCAGCGACAACGCATCCACGGGGTCGCCGTTGACCAATACATCCAATTTGGCGAGATCCGCCGGGGCAAATCCCACGAGTTCGTAGTCGAACGAGCCATAGCCCCGGGTCACGCTCTTGAGCTTGTCATGAAAGTCCGTCACCACTTCCGCCAGGGGAAGTTCATAGCGAACCTGCACCCGCGCCCCGTGCACCTGCATGTCCCTCTGATTGCCCCTTCGGTCCTGACAGAGGCCGATCACCGCGCCCAGATAGGTTGAGGGGACATGGATATTGGCATGGATCATGGGCTCCTCGATTCGGTCGATCTCCGAGGACTCAGGCAGGGCTGCGGGACTCTCGATTTCGAAGCTCTCCCCAGCCTTCGGGACAACGCGGTAACGCACGGTGGGTGCCGTCGCTATCAAGTTCAGGTTGTACTCGCGCTCCAATCGTTCCTGGACGATTTCCCCGTGCAGGAACCCTAGAAAACCGCAGCGAAAGCCGAATCCCAGGGCCGCGCTGGTTTCCGGTTCGTAAGCGAAAGAGGCATCGTTGAGGCGAAGCTTTTCGAGCGCCGATTTGAGATCTTCGTAGTCCTCAGCATCCACGGGATAGAGCCCCGCAAACACCATGGACTTGACTTCCTGGAAGCCTTCAAGGGCCTCTTCCGAAGGATTCGATCGCAAGGTGATGGTGTCACCAATGCTGACATCGGAAAGCTTCTTGATGCCGGCGACAACCATTCCGACCTCACCCACGCCCAGTTCGTCCACCTTGCGCGGCGAGGGATCGATCACCGAGAGCTGGGTGACTCCGTGCTCTCCCCCCGAGATCATCAGCTTGATGGTATCCCCGCGGCTCAGTTTCCCGTCAACCACACGGACCAACATGATCACACCGACGTAAGGATCGAACCAGGAATCAAATATCAACGCCCGAGTGGGTGCGTTCACGTCCCCCACCGGCGGGGGGATCCGATCGACCACCGCCTGAAGCAGCGCTTCGATTCCCGTTCCCTGCTTGGCGGAAACCGCCAATACATCGGCAGCGTCCAGTCCGACCACGTCCTCGATCTCCTGGGCCACCCTGTCGGGGTCCGCCGAGGGAAGGTCGATTTTGTTGACCACGGGAATCAATTCGAGATCGGCATCCACCGCGAGATAGGCATTGGCCAGAGTCTGGGCCTCAATCCCCTGAGCCGCATCCACCACCAGAAGCGCGCCCTCACAGGCCGCCAGGGCGCGTGAAACCTCGTAGGAGAAATCCACGTGGCCGGGCGTATCAATCAAGTTCAACAGGTATTCGTGACCGTCCTCGGCACGAAAACGCAGTCGCACTGTCTGGGCTTTGATCGTGATCCCACGCTCGCGTTCAATGTCCATGTTGTCGAGAAATTGATCCTGCTGGTCACGGCCCGAGAGCGTGCCGGTGGCTTCGAGCAGGCGGTCGGCGATCGTGCTCTTACCGTGATCGATATGAGCCACGATGCAGAAGTTTCGAATGCGTTCGGTGGGGATGCCGCTCATACCGACTCCTCCCGAAGAGCAACGCCCGCCGCCGAGTTCAAGTAGCCGGCAAGAGCTTCCCGCCAGGGCCGCAGTCCGATGCCAAGACGACCGGCTCGCTCACACCCGAGCACCGACCAGGCCGGACGCACGGCGGGCAGTTCCAGATCGGCGGTCGCCAGCGGCTCCAGGGCCAGATCCCCATAGCCGGTCAATTCCAGGATCGAGCGTGCGAATTCGAGCCAGTTGGTTTTCCCTCGATTTGAAAGGTGGAATATCCCGCTCATTCCTGATTCTTCTCCCCCATGGGTGCCCGGCGAACGGACACTCGGCACGTTACCCCTATCGGCATCGGGAGGAGCAAAAGCGAGGGATCCCAGATCCAAAAGTCCCTCAGCAAGATCCGCCGCATAGGTGGGCGAACCGTACTGATCCGAAACCACCCTCAGCGGACCCGATTCCAACCCCTGGGCACGGCGACGCGCCTGGCGGAGAATCGCCCCGACGAAGTTACGGCCCGGGCCAAAGACCCAACTGGTCCGGACCACCACAGCCCCGGGCAACGCCTTCAGAACCAGGCGCTCGCCCTCGGCTTTGGTGCGTCCGTAGGCGGTCCGAGGCGCAACCGCGGCGGTTTCCAGATAGGGATCCCTCGCCGTTCCGCTGAAGACATAATCCGTCGACACATGAATGCAGTTGATCCCCGCCTCCCGGCAGTCCTCGGCCAGCCAGCCCGGCCCCTCGGCGTTGATGCGAAGAGCCAGGGCCTCCTCGCTCTCGCAGCGATCCACCCCAGTGAAGGCGGCCGCGTTCACCAGGATATCCGGGCGACCAATTCGACCGTCCTTGAGCAATTGGGCCAGCGCACCGGGGCGCGCAATGTCGAATTCAGAATGGCTCAGGGCGCCCGCCAGCACTTCTCCGGGACGCGCTTGCACTGCCGAAGTCAGGCATTGCCCCAACTGCCCGCCGCTTCCTGTGATGAGCCAACGCACGGACTCTCCTCAGGCCGCTCGCGTGGTCTTCGCCACACGGATGAACAAGTTTGCCTGCATGCCTAATCCCCCGACTCGTCCAAGATCCAAGTCGGAAGTCGGTTTTCACGCTTCAGGCGGAGAGCCATTTCTTCCGCCACAACGCGCTGGGACAGGGGGCCCACCCGAACCCGCCACCGGTCGTCTTCCAGGGGTTCGAGAACCTGGACGGGATAGCCCGTGGAGCGCAAGTCCTCGGCCAGGGAAGCGGCCAAGAGCGGATCGCCAAAAGCCCCCACCTGGATCGCAAAAACCCTTGGGCCGGACGGCGGGCCAGCCCCCACCGGAGGCGGGGAGTCGATCTCGTCGCCCAATGCAAGCCCCTGGACTGTGGAAGCGGACGTACCCTGGGATCCCCAATCGATGGCTGTGGTCCGGCCCACAATGTGACCCGCCACCAATGTGGGTTCCTCCACCACGAATCCCACCACGAGGCCGACGCCAAAGCCGCCGACCATTAGGAAAACCAGAACAAGGCTGGAAATCAGCCATCCCAAAAATCGCCCCTTCTGGCCTGCGCCTCGCCGTTCCGCCATCACATACGCTCCGGTGCCGTCAGGCCGAGAAGATCGAGTCCCTCGGCCAGAACGTTTCGGACGGCGAGGACAAGACCCAATCGCGCCGCAGACAGGCTTTCGTCCTCAGAGATTACCCGATGGCGACTCCCATCCTGGATATAGGGATTCCAGAGCCCCGCGAGTTCGCGCAAGTAGTAGGCCACATGGTGGGGTTCACGCTCCTTGGCCGCGCGTTCGACCATCTCGGGGAAGGCGCCGAGTTTTCGGACCAGTTCGATTTCCTCGGGCAATTCGAGTCGCGTGGGG
>DUCT01000006.1 GCA_012959665.1 Myxococcales bacterium
GCCACGCCGATTGTCTGACCGAAAGCTGCCAACTCGGCGAGTCGTTCGTCCCCTGCACCAGCCAGCCGGGCCCCCCCCACCACCGCCACTTGGATCAGGGCGGCGGTCTTGCGCGCGTGGATCGAGAGGACGTGTTCCACACCCGCCGCCAGGGGGTCCGGTCCCAGATCATCCACCTGACCGCCCACCAGGCCGGCGGCCCCGATGGCTCGGGCGAGATCACGGGCCGCCCCTGCCCCGCGGTCGGCCTCGGCCTCGGACAGCAGCACCTCGAAGGCCAAGCTTTGGAGGGCATCTCCGGCGAGCACGGCGGTCGCTTCGTCAAATGCCACGTGCACCGTTGGGCGACCTCGGCGCAGGACGTCGTCGTCCATGCACGGGAGATCGTCGTGAATCAGGGAGTAGATGTGTATCAACTCCACGGCCGTCGCCATGGGGAGCGCCGCCGCCGCGGGCCCGCCCACCGCTTCAGCCGCCGCCAGGGCGAGGGCCGGGCGCAGGCGCTTGCCGCCGGGGAAAACCAGGTGACGCATGGCGGCGTGGAGCGATGCCGGCGACTGACCCGCAGGGGGGAGCCAGCTTTCCAGAGCGGCGTCCACCCCCGGTATCCGCTCGGCCATCCAGGCCTGTACGTCCATCAGAACGCGTCCTCGCCCGCTTCGTCTCCGAGTTCAAAAGATCCGACGACCAGGCCATCCGCTTCCTCAACCAAGGTTTCAATGCGCCGCTCGGCGACCTCGAGTTGTTGGCCGCAACGGCGCACCAAGGCGACCCCCTCCTCGAAGCGGGCGAGCGCCGTTTCCAACTCGATCTCGCCCGACTCGAGGCTCGCCACAACCGCCTCCAGGCGCTCCAGGGCGGCCTCGAAGGGGATCTCGCCGTCGGCGGACTTGCTCGCCTCGGCCTCGGCTTTACCACGAGGGGCCATAAGGGCCCAAAGCTACCCCAGAGATCGCGGAATCACAATTCGACCAAGCGCCGAACACGTTGATCCCAAAGAGGTTTTAAGATTACAAAGACCGGTGGACCGGTCTCAGGTCGGATCTTCCTGGCTCGCTTCCACCCGGGCGACGAGGCCGCCATGAGCCAAGCGAACATCAACGGTCTCGCCGATCTCGACCTCATCGGCCCGGCGCACTATGGCCCCGTCCCGGGCCCGGGTCACCAGCCCATAGCCGCGACCCAAGACCGCCAGGGGCGAGAGGGAATCCAGTTGCCCGGCGTACCGGGAGAGGGCTCCCCGGCGCCGCTCATTCTGAAGCGCCACGATCCGTCCCAGGGCCGACGCCGCCATGGCCAGACGCCGGCGCTGGGCCACTAGCCGCGCCATGGGAGAGAGCAGACGCAGGGCGGCCTGCTGCGCCCGCAGCCGCGCCCGACTTCGCTCCACCCGGGCGCGCACCGCCGCCACCAGTCGCCGCCCGTCCGCCTCCACCCGGGCGGCCACTTCGACCCGGTCGGTCAGGCTCTGTTCCGCCGCCGCCGAAGGCGTCGGGGCCCGCACGTCGGCCACCAGGTCGGCGATGGTGAAGTCGGTCTCGTGGCCCACCCCGCTGACCACCGGTACCGGGCAGCGCTCGATGGCCCGGGCCACCTCTTCGGTATTGAAGGCCCAGAGATCCTCCAGGGAACCGCCACCCCGAACCAGCAGGACCAGTTCGACTCCGGGCTGCCGGGCGACCGCATCCAGGGCGCGGACGATCTCGAACTCGGCCCCCTCCCCCTGGACCCGGGTCGGGGAGATCAACAGGGCCGTGGCCGGGGAACGCCGGCCCGAAACTTCGATCACGTCGCGCACCGCCGCGCTGGTGGGCGAAGTCACCACCCCCACCCGGCGCGGAAACTCCGGCAGACTCCGCTTGCGCTCGGGCGCAAAAAGTCCCTCTTCGGCCAGGCGCCCACGGAGTTGCTCAAAAGCGAGTTGGAGCGCCCCGCGGCCTCTGGGCTCGACCTTGTGAACCACCAACTGCAATTCGCCGCGTGCCGTGTAGATGCCGACTTCCGCATAGGCAACGACTTCAAGGCCATTTTCGAGTTCGAAGGGAATCCGCTCGGCGGCCCGGCGGAAGAGCGCCGCGCCCATCTGGCCGTCGTCGTCCTTGAGCGTAAAGTAGCGATGCCCCGAAGCCGCTCGATGAAGGTTGGCGATCTCCCCCACCACCCAGACACGGCCCACGCGTTCCTCGAGCAGGGCATTCAGCCCCCCCAGGAGTTCCGAGACGCGATAGAAGCGTCGGGGGTCAGTACTCGGGTCGCGGGGCTCGCTCACCCGGGCAAGCTAACCCCTACCCACCGCCACCGCCCTCGTTATGGGAAGGCCGGCGCTTCCCCGCCTGCCCCTGCCCGGGGTTCCGAATCCGCCTGGCGCGCGCTCAGAGCCTCGAAGTAGGTCCAACTCTTGAGCACCTCGAGTGCGCGAGCGACCAACACATCGCGCTCTTCCTGCGCGGCCTCCGCCCGGGCGTCGGCCTCAGCCGAGCCCTCATCCTCGGCTTCCTCGGCTTCCTCGGCCGACGCATTCGTCGCGTTCTCGCCGTTTTCCGAGGCGGAACGCGCCGTGTCGTGGCTGATATGTCCAGGCAAGTCTCTCTCGCGCACGCCCTGATAGAGAACGCTGGTCTCGGGCGAACCCGGGTGCACTTCGATGTCCGGCACAATCCCGACTTCTTGGATCGAACGGCCCGCCGGGGTGTAATAAAGCGATGTGGTCAGACGAAGCCCCGCGCCGCCATCCAGGGGGTAGACGGTCTGCACCGAACCCTTCCCGAACGTGGGCATCCCCATGACCAGGGCTCGCCGGTGGTCCTGAAGAGCACCGGCCACGATCTCGGAAGCGCTCGCGCTGCCTCCGTTGACCAGCGCCACGATGGGATAGGCCGCTTCGAGGGCGCCCGTCCGAGCGGGATAGTTCTGACGCAAGGACTCGTCCCGACCCTGGGTGTAGACGATCAGTCCCTCGCCCAGCCAGTGGTCGGCCATGGCCACCGCCTGATTGAGCAATCCGCCGGGGTTGTCACGCAGATCGATCACCATGCCCTTTAGACCCGAGGGATTTTCGGCGTGCAGTGCGGCGAGCGCCTCGCGCAATTCGTCGTCGGTCCGCTCTTGAAAGGCCCGCACCCGCAAATATCCGTAGCCGGGCGAAAGCGTGTTGCCCTCCACCGAAGCCAACTGGACCACATCCCGGCGAATCGTAAAGGAACGCGGCACTTCGAATTCCTCGCGCATAATTTCGATGGTGATCTCGGTGCCCTTTTTCCCCCGCATCAATTGCACCGCGTCGAAAATCGTCATCTCCTCGGTGGTACGACACGTCTCGTCTTTGCTCCAGGACTCGGGGACTTCTGTGGGGCAGATGGTCACGATCTGATCCCGGGGCTTGAGCCCGGCCCGAAAAGCCGGCGTGCCCTCAATCGGGGAAACCACTTCAATGAACCCGCCCTGCTGTTTACTAATCTCGATGCCAAGTCCGTGAAATTCACCCCGGGTATCCACCTGCATTTCGTCGTAGGCATCCTTGGACATAAAGGACGAGTGGGGATCGAGTTCGCCGAGCAAACCCCGAATCGCGCTCTGCATCAGGTCGTGTTCATCCACGGGCGCCACGTAGTTGCTGCGGATCAGGTCGAGGACATTGGCAAAAAGGGCGAGGTCCTCGTAGCGCTCCGAGGCGCTGAGAACTCGACCGGGACCGGTCAGCACAAGAGCACCCAGCGCCGCCGCCAAGCCGAGCACGAAGGACCTGAGCGCGACGCCTCGCGATGAGCGCGAGGGATGCGGTTTGCGACCCATAATCTGCTCCCAGTAATTGGCCGCCGGGCACGCGTCCGGCAAGCGCTTCCCCCAGCGCAAGGGAACTTCAGTCCAACCGCCCATGCCCAACGCGCCGGGCGGACTCAATGGCCGCGGATGCTAACCCTTCGCCAACCACTCCGCCGGGTTCAGCGGTCCGCTTCCCCGGCGCACCTCGAAGTAAAGGCCCGGTCCTTCCAGGGATCCGGTATCGCCCACGGTCCCCAGGGCATCGCCCTCGCCCACCGAGTCACCCACCTGAACGTAAACATCGGCGAGATGACCCGAGACCGTGAAGTAGCCATCCCCGTGGTCGACGATCACGAGTTTCCCGTAGCCCTGAAACCAACCGGCCAAGCGGACCCGGCCCGGCGCCACCGCCCGCACCGGATCGCCCCGCCGGGCCTTGATCTCCAAGCCCTTATGGAAAATTTCGGTCTGATACTGGGGATCCACCAAGCGACCGAATGGACGGCGGACCAAGCCGCTCACCGGCCGGAGCAATTCGCCTTTTCGCGCCGCAAATTGCCCGTTACCAAAACTCGCCTGCTGAGCGCGCAACTTCGCCAGGGTCTGCTGCAGGAGCTTCGACGCCGTTTCCAACTCGGCGAGCAGAGCGTGCTCGCGCGCTTGATCCTGGCGCAAACCCTCCAGGGCTGTGGCGCGAGCGGCGCGCTCGGCGGACAGAACCGAGTTTCGCCGGGCCAGGCGTTGGTGAGCGTCTTCGGACACCTGACGCGCCCGGCCGGCTTCCACTTCGAGAACCCCCACCCGGGCCGTCTCGCGAACCGAACGCGCCACCAGTTCCGAGTCGTGGATGAGCAAGCGCTCGAGACTCCCCATCCGAACCAGCATCTCGGGTAGATCCGTCGAAGCAAAAAGAACCTGAAGGGGGCCGGCGACGCCCGCCCTGTACAGCGCAACCGCGCGCTGGGCCATGGCCTCCCGGGTTTTGGCCAAGCGCTGAACCGATGCGACCCGGTCCGCCTCGACGCGTGCGTGGGTTTCTGCGCTTTGCGCCGCGCGTTGGCGGCTGCGATCGACCTGAACCCGAAGGGCGTCGAGATCCTGGTCGAGATCCTGGATGCGGCGAAGCAGATCGCGTTCGTTGCGCTCGGCGCCACCAAGACGCTCCCGGCTCCCAGCGATCTTCGCCCGAAGGGCTTTGATCTCCCGGGCGCTGGCTTCCTCATCGGCGGCGAAGGCCAGACCCGGCGCCATGAGCCACACCAAAACAATGCCTCCCAGCCAGCGAAGCGCTCCGCGGCTTTGGGCGACGTTCACGAATTCCCTCCCACCAGCGCCAGAGCCGCTCCGCCCAGCCCCAGTCCGGCCCCGCCCATCACCAGGCGAAAAATTTCCCCGGCATCGAAGAAACGCGGGGCGGCATTGCCCAGAAAAAACGCCAGCCCGTAGCGCAATTCGGGCACCAGCAGACCGAAGGCCAGGGCCAGCAGCGCCGCGGCCACACAGCCACCCAGGGCTCCTTGGACAAATCCTTCGATCAGGAAGGGTCCCCGAACGAAGAGCCGGCTGGCCCCCACCAGTTCAAGAATATCGATCTCGTCCCGACGCGCGTACAAACCCAGGCGAATCGTGTTGGCCACGATCAAGAGTGTCGCCAGGGAGAGAACCCCACCCAGGGCGTACCCCACGACTCGGAGCAGAGCGGCCAGGCGCGCATATCCGTCCACCCACTCCTGGCCGTGGGCCAATTCCTCGATTCCCGGCAGGCCGTCGAGAGACGCCCGCAAAATCGCCAAGCCCTCGGGCGTACGGTTTTCCGGTCGCAGGAAGATGCCCAGGGAAGCCGGCAACGGGTTGCCCTCGAGACCCTCGAGAAGCGCGGCGCCTCCGGCCATAGCCCGAAAACGCTCGAGGGCCTCGTCCTTCCCCACGTGATTCACGAACTCCACGCCCTCCACCGTTTCCACTCGGTGGGCCAACTCCTTGGCCTGGTCTTCGGCGAGTCCCTCCTCGAGATAGGCGGTGACCTGCAACTCCCGACCAAAATCGTCGAGCAGCCCCTCCATGTTGACCACCACCAAGGCAAATGCGCCCAGCATGAAGAGCGCGGTGGCGATGGTCGCCACGGCGACCCCCCCCATCAGCCCGGTGCTGCGGAGACCTTGCCACGCCGAACGCAGCACGATGGCGGTCATTTCCAAGCCTTGGCTCAAGCCCCCGAATCCCCCGCCGTCTCGGCGATATGCCCCCCTTCGAGGCGAAGCACCCGCCGGCCATAACGCTCGAGGAGCGAACGGTCGTGGGTCGCCACGATGACCGTGGTTCCGCGATCCGCCGCCGCCATCATGAGTTCGATGATTTCAATCGAGAGTTCCGCATCCAAGTTTCCTGTCGGCTCGTCGGCCAGGAGCACGTCGGGCTCGCCCACCAGCGCCCGGGCCACGGCGATGCGCTGCTGCTCGCCCCCGGAGAGCGCCACGGGCAAATCGTTCCTGCGATCATGGAGCCCCACTTGGCGCAAGGTATTGAAGACCCGAGAGCGGGCTTCCCGGCTCGGCGTCCCGACCACGTCGAGGGTGACCCCGACATTCTCTTCCACGGTTCGGCGCGTCAGCAATTTGAAGTCCTGAAAGACAACGCCCACCCGCCTTCGCAGAGCGGGCACCGCCCCCCCACCCAGCCGAGCAATGTTCCGGCCCAACACCAGAATCTGCCCCGTGTCCGGGCGCTCGGCGGCAAAGAGCAGTTTGAGCAGAGTCGTCTTCCCGGCACCACTGGGACCGGTCAGGAAAACGAACTCGCCTCGACCGACCTCGAGGGACACATCTTTCAGTGCCCAACTGCCCGGAAGATACGACTTGGAAACCCCGTACATACGAACCGGAGCCTCGCTCGCCCGGGGAGCCCGGAGCGGAGAGTCCTCGTCCTGCGCCTTGAAGGTCGCGGTCATCTCGGCTGAATGTAGCCCCAAGGCCGAGCCCAAGGAACCGAAATACTCAAAGCCAAGACCCCGGGCGATCAGCCCGGGAAGACCTCGGCGCCCAGCCGCTCGCCGATCAGGGTATCCAAGTCGCCGCGACTCAGGCGCCGGAGCATCTCCTTGTGCTGGGCCTCCATGAGCACCTTCACCTCGGCTTCGAGGCTTTCGGACTCCAGGAGATCGGAGTAGTCGGACTTTTCACTCGCCAGGATCGTCCCCCCATGAAAGATGTGGGTCATGATATGGGGCCTCTGACGGCCGCTATCTTCAGTTTGAATGTGAAAATTCACGCCCTGGTGCCCAATGTTCGTGTTGTACCCCGTCAGCATCCGGATCCCCTCGCTTCTGCCGAAGCAGACACATCCCCTGCGAATTCGTCAAAACTCAGCGGCCAACGGGCTCCTGCTCCCGCCCTCGGCGCGACCTTCGCCATGCTCGCATACTCCCTGGCGCGGGTCACGACGAACTTCGCCCGACCCGGCTCCCTTGGGGAGGATCAGGGGAATCCCACCGCTCGGATCTGGGCGCGAGGGGGGTCGAGGTGTAGGCTTGGGCGCGAAAACCAGAGCCCAACATCCCACCGCATCACAACCGCATCACAACCGCACCGCACCACCTCTCGCCCCGGAACTCGAAATTCAACTTCGGATGACAGCCATGACTCCTATCACCCCCAGCACGCCCATCACCGGCATGAATTCATCCGAAGCTTTTGTCCAGCAACCCGTCGCCGGAGGAGTCATGTCGAATTTTAACGGCGTGGACTCGGCCAACGGGGACGCCTCGCCGATCCGCGCGAAGGCCCACTAGAACATGCGCTTGCTGGCCCTGAACTGCGGCTCTTCGTCGGTCAAGTTCGCGGTCGTGGACACCAGCACCGGTGAGAGAATCGTCTCCGGCGCCCAGGAAACAGACGACCGCGGCCCAGGGCCCGGGATCGATGCCGTTGTGGACCAGATCGCCGGGGATGCTCAAATCGTGACCGGGCTCCAGGGCATCGGGCACCGGGTGGTTCATGGCGGGGAGACCTTTCGGGAATCCGTTCGGATCGATGCTCGGGTCCAGGCGGGCATCGAATCGGTCTCCGGCCTGGCCCCCCTACACAATCCCGCCAACTTGCTCGGCATCCGCAAACTGGAAATTGCTTTTCCCCATCTCCCCCAGGTCGCTGTCTTTGACACCGCCTTCCATCAAAGCCTGCCGCCCCGGGCCTACCTCTACGCCCTGCCCCGAGCGCTTCACGCGGATCACGGAGTTCGCCGCTACGGGTTCCACGGCACATCCCACCGCTATGTGGCCCAGGAGGCCACGCGAATTTTCGGCCTGCCCGCCGAACGCGCGCGCATCGTCACCGCCCACCTGGGCAATGGTTGCAGCACCGCCGCGGTCCTCGGCGGACGCAGCGTCGAGACCAGTATGGGGTTCAGCCCGCTCGAGGGACTCGTCATGGGCACGCGGTCGGGGGACGTGGATCCGGGGCTTCACGTCTTTCTCGCCGAGCGCTTGGGGCTGGATCTGGCCGGGGTAACGAACCTGCTGAATCGCGAGAGCGGGCTGCTGGGACTATCGGGGCTGTCCGGCGACATGCGCGAACTCGAAGCCGCCGAGGCTTCGGGGAACGAATCCGCCGCCCTGGCCCTGGAGATCTTCTGCTATCGCCTGGCCCGGCAGGTAGCGGCCCAAATTGTTCCTCTGGGCGGACTCGATGCGCTGATCTTCACCGGCGGCATTGGCGAAAATTCTGCGCGGATTCGGCGCCAGGTTCTGGAGTTCCTTGCGCCCCTGGGATTCGTGATCGATCCCCGGGCCAACGCCGATCACGGCCGGGAAACCCGGGGCATGATCAGCCAGCCGGCCCCGCCCTTTGCGGGCGTGGTGGCCACGGACGAGGAATTGCTGATCGCCGGGGATACGGCCCGAGTTCTGGCCGGGCGAGAGGCACCCATCCCAGGAAGCGGCGAGTCGGGTTAGAGTAAAGTCTTGGCCCGCCAGAATCTCCTCGGCGCAGCCGAACCCAAGGCGCATATCGGAAACAAGCGATAGGAGACCTGCATGGAATGCCATTACGCGACAATCTGGGAATCGATTGCGGACGCCATTGGCGACCGCGAAGCCGTGGTCTGCGGGGATCTCCGAAGAACCTGGAGCGAGTACGAGGACCGCGCCGCAC
>DUCT01000007.1 GCA_012959665.1 Myxococcales bacterium
GAGGCGAGCCTGGCCGGAGCGGGCATCGACACCCTGGTCTTCGTCCCCAGCGGAATCTTACGAACCGTTCCCATGGCGGCCCTCTACGACGGCGAAGGTTTTCTGCTCGAACGCTACGCGGTGGCGATCACACCGAGCATGAACCTCATCGCCCCCAAGGCCATCGTGCCAGGCGAGCGCAACCTCTTGCTGGCGGGCCTGAGCGAAGCCGTCCAGGGCTACCCGGCCCTGCCCGGCGTGCCCGGCGAACTGGCCTCCATCGAAGCGATCTACGGGGGCGAAGTTCTCCTCGACGCCGCCTTCGAGACCGACGCCCTCGAGCGCTCCCTCGAGAACCTGCAGCCGGGCCTGGTGCACATCGCCTCCCACGCCGAGTTTACCGGCGATCCCGATACGAGCTTCGTGCTGACCCACAGCGGCCATCTTTCCATCGAACGGCTCTCTCGGCTGATCCGAGCCGGGCGCTATGGGGGCGAACCCGTGGAACTCCTGATGCTTTCGGCCTGCCAGACCGCCGCCGGCGATGAGCGCGCCGCCTTGGGCCTGGCGGGCATTGCCATCCGCGCCGGTGCGCGCAGCGCCATGGGGAGCCTTTGGTCGGTCTCCGACCAGGCGACCTCGGCCCTGGTGGTGGGTTTCTATCAATCCCTGAACACACCCGGAATGACCAAGGCCCGGGCGCTGCAAAGCGCCCAGCAACAGCTTCTAGCGGGCAACGCATACCGCCACCCCTATTACTGGGCGCCCTTTCTGGTCATCAACAATTGGCTCTAGACCCGGATCCAAAAGCGCCGAGGCCAACCCCTTGCTCGCCGCGAAGCCGAAGCGCCCCGGAACCCAGGGGGCTGCGGGTCGTGCGGGTGGTCGTGCTGAGGGGCGTGCGGGTGCTCGCGCTGAGGGGCGTGCTGCGGGCCATGTTGGGGGTCATGCTGGGCGGACTGCTCGTGGCCGCGCTGAGCGTGGGGTGGGCCCCCACGGCCCGAGCCCAGCGCATCCTGCCCGGCGTGCGCCCGGGGGACGCCATGCCCGAACTCCAGCCCTTTGCTCCGGCCGCGCCGCCCGACACGCCCATCCTCCCCCCCTTCCCCATGCCCGAGCCAGGCGGCCCGGCGGAAATCGACACGGGCGCGGCCATTGTCGTGCGCGAGATCCGCATCACCGGCAATACGGTGCTTCCGACTTCGGTACTCGCCGACCTCACCGCCCCCTACGTCGGGCGAAAGCTCACCTTTGCCGACCTCGCGACCCTGCGCGACCGCATCACCCTGGCCTACGTGGAGCGCGGGTTTGTGAGTTCGGGCGCCACCCTGCCCGACCAGGCCGTCGAGAACGGCGTGGTGGAGATCCGGGTCATCGAGGGCACGTTGGCGGAGATCGACGTTGAAACCTCGGGCCGCTTTCGTCCGGCTTATTTTCGCAAGCGCATCCGTAAGCGCATCGAGGCCCAACAGTCGGGGGTGCTCAACGTGGTGCATCTTCGCGAGCAACTCGAACTCTTCCAACTCGATCCGCGCATCGAAAAAGTC
>DUCT01000008.1:0-288 GCA_012959665.1 Myxococcales bacterium
CGTCGGATTCAGGCCAAGCTTCTGCGCCACCTGGGCGACGGCCTCCGCGCAGTTGTCCGGGTCCAGTCCGCCGGCATTGGTGACCACCTTGATGCCCTTGTCGAGGCACGTCCCCATGACCTCTTCCATCTGGGTCACAAAGGTGCGTGCGTAACCGGCACCCGGCCTCTTGGCCTGGGTTCGAGCCAGAATGAGCATGGTGAGTTCCGCCAACCAGTCACCGGTCAGGAAGTCGATGGGACCGCCTTCGACCATTTCCTTGGCGGCGGACATTCGATCCCCGAAAAA
>DUCT01000008.1:319-10684 GCA_012959665.1 Myxococcales bacterium
CTCCTCTTTCAATTTGTACGGGCAATTGGTCTTGTCGAATTTCCCAGCGACGAACCCGCCTCGAGTTCCCCAGCGAAGTCGACCGTCCCTTACTCCAAGAACCCCGCCGACCTTGCCAGACCGGTCGTTCTAGTTGTCTTCAGCCTCGGGCTCAAAGACCAACAGCAGGGTGCCGCTCTCAATTTGATCGCCCAATTCGACGCGCACTTCGGTCACCACGCCATTCGTCGTGGCGCTCATGGGATGTTCCATCTTCATCGCTTCCAGCACGACCAGGGTCTGGCCAGCCTCCACCCGGTCGCCTGCCTGCACCCGCAGGTCGATCACCTTCCCGGGCATGCGCGCAACAAATCCGCCGGCGGCCTCGTCGGCTCCAGGCAGCACGAAGCGGGGCTGGATCTTGAACTCCAGATCGCCCCGGAGACCGGAAACGATGATCCGATCCCCCGCCCGAGTGACCCTGGCATCCCGGCGTCGCCCGGCAATTTCGGCGTCGATCCCCTCTTCGCTCCAGCCGTGGATCCGGGCTTTGGAACCGTCGGCGAACTGAAAACCGCCTCCGCGCAGGGTCCGATAGCGAACCTTGATGTCCTGCTCCCCGAAGCCAAACACCGCCTCCTGATCGGGCATGCGAGCGTTCCGCCAACCCGAGGGTGTGTCCTGCAGCACCTGGGCCTCGGACCGATTCGCTCGGCTGATCCAGAGCGCGGCCATCTGGGCCACGCGATTGAGTTCTTCCTCCGAGGGAGCCAGGGAGCGCGGCGGCCCCACCCGGTCAATGAAATCAGTTGTGGTTTCGCCGGCCAGGAACTCGGGAGTCCGAAGGGTCGCGGCCAGGAAGTCCCGGTTGGTAACCAGCCCACCCAGATGGGTGCGCTCGAGTGCGAGGGCCAGACGACCGGCGGCATCGGCCCGAGTCGGCCCATGGGCGATCACCTTGGCAAGCATGGGATCGAAATCTACGCCGATCACCGAGCCCTGAACAACCCCGGAATCCCAACGCACCGCGGGTGACTCGGGGGGAGAAAACGCGAACAGAGTTCCCGTGACGGGCAGAAAGTCGTTCTCCGGATCCTCGGCATAGAGCCGGGCCTCGATCGCCGCGCCATGGAATTCGATATCGGCCTGGCCGTAGCCCAGGGGCTCACCCGCCGCGATGCGCAGTTGTTCACGCACTAGGTCGACTCCCGTCACCGCCTCGGTGACCGGGTGCTCCACCTGCAGCCGGGTATTGACCTCGAGAAAAAAGAATTCCCCCGAGTCGAGCAGAAATTCCACCGTGCCCGCGGATTGGTAACCGAGGACCTGCGCCAGGCGAAGCGCGGCCTCTGCCATGGCCTCCCGGGTGGCGGGATCGATCCCAGGCGAAGGCGATTCCTCGAGAATCTTCTGATGCCGGCGCTGGATCGAACATTCGCGCTCGCCGAGATGAACCAGCGAGCCGTGGGTGTCTCCCAGGATCTGGATTTCGATATGCCGCGCTCGCTTCACATATCGCTCCAGAAAAACACGATCATCACCGAACCCACTGGCGGCCTCTCTCTGGGCCGCGGCAACGGACTCATCGAGATCCTTCGCGGACTCGACGATACGCATCCCCTTGCCCCCGCCACCCGCCGCCGCCTTGACGAGCAGCGGATAGCCCACGGAATCTCCCGCCTTGGGATCCTCGCTTCCCGGCAAGATGGGAACATCGGCCCTCTCCGCCAATGCCTTGGCGGTAATCTTGTCCCCCATCTGCTCAATGATTTCCGGGGAGGGGCCCACCCAGACAAGCCCCGCCGCGGTGACATCCCCGGCGAAGCCCGCATTTTCCGAGAGAAATCCGTAACCGGGATGGATGGCGCCCGCCCCCGTTGCTTGGGCGGCTTCAATGATTGCCTTGCCGTTCAGATACGAATCCGGGAGGCGAACGGATTCATCGGCGTCGGCAACAAAAGGAGCCTCCGCATCGGCTTCGACGTAAACAGCCACAGTGCGGATGCCCATGGCCCGGGCGCCCCGAATCACACGCCGAGCAATTTCGCCACGGTTGGCCACCAGAAGAGTTGAGAAGCTCACAGTCTGAATACCCCATATCCCTCTGCGCCCTCGATGGGCTTGCTACGAACCACGGAGAGGCAAATCCCGAGTACCGTGCGGGTATCACGCGGGTCGATGATTCCGTCATCGCTGATGGCGCCGCTGGCCTCCAGGGCCACTGAGCCTGCGTCCTGGGCTGCTTCGACTCCGGCGCGAATATTCGCGTCGGCTTCCTCGTCGAATTCCTCACCCTTTCGCAGCGCCTGGCCTCGCCGGACCATGGACATCACACCGGCGATCTGTTTTCCGCCCATCACCGCAATTTTTGCGCTGGGCCAGATGAAGGTGAAACGATTGTTGTAGGCGCGCCCCGACATGGCGTAGGTCGCTGCGCCGTAGGAGTTGCCGAGGATCACCGTGATATGGGGAACCGTCGAGTTCGTCACCGCGTTGATCATCTGGGAACCCTTCTTGATGATTCCCGCATGTTCGACTTCTCGCCCCACGACAAAGCCCGTGACGTTCTGGAGAAAAAGAAGCGGCACATCGATCTGGTTACAGAGCTGGATAAAGTGAGCAGCCTTTTCGGCCGCCTCTGGATTGAGGACTCCGTTGTTTCCCACGATCCCAATGGGATAACCCTGGATTGAGGCCCAACCGCATACCAGGGTCGTTCCGTAACGCGACTTGAACTCCTCGAAACGGGAACCGTCGACCACCCGGGCGACTACATCACGCACATCCACCGGCCGGCGCAGATCCCGGCTCATGATGCCGAGCAATTCTTCCGGATCCGACACGGGTTCGTCGGTTTTCAGGGAGGGAGGCGGGCCGGCTTTTTCAAAATTCAAATGCGAAACGACTTCACGGCACAGACGCAGGGCGTCGGGCTCGTCCTCCGCTAGGTATTCCCCCAGGCCGGAGATCTCCGCGTGCATCTGGGCGCCACCCAGGGTCTCGTCGTCGGATACCTCTCCCGTGGCCATCTTGACGAGGGGCGGCCCCGCCAGAAAAATCTTCGACTGCTTCTTGATCACAATATTGTAGTCCGACATACCGGGCTGGTAGGCACCCCCCGCCGTAGACGAACCGAAGACCACGCAGACCGTGGGAATTTCGAGCTTGGAAAGCTCGGTCATCTCGTAAAAGAAACGCCCACTCTCGGCAAAATGATCCACCTTGGCCGGCCGACTCTTCTTCTTATTCTTGTCCCCGTCACCACCACCGCCGCCTCGTCTCAGATCCGCCCCGGCCGACTCGACAAAACTCACGTAGGGAATCCCGTTGTCCCGGGCGATTTCCAGAGCGCGCATCCACTTCTTGGCCACATACGGGGTAAGCGCACCCCCGAGCACCGTGGGATCGTTGGCGAAGATCACGCACTCCACGCCGGCGATCACCCCGATGCCGAGCACTGCGCCTCCCCCGACCACATAGTCCGAGTTGTACCCAGCCAGGGAACTGATCTCCAGAAAGGGACTATCGGGGTCGAGCACCCGATTGACCCGCTCCCGAACCGGCAACTTTCCGCGCTTGGCCAGGCGCTCGTGGTGGGCCGGGCCACCCCCGGTCTCGGCCTCGTCGAGGAGTTCGTCGATAATCGACAGCTTCTCGAGCATCGCCTCGCGATTCTCGGCGAATTCGGCGCTGCGCGTATTCAGACTCGACAGCAGGGGAGGAGCAAGCAGGCTGGGACACATTGGGTTTCGACCTTCGTTTGGGGGCCAGGGGCCGGATTGGACCGTTTGACAGTGGGGTAACGCATATGGTAACAATATTCATTAGATATTACCACCACTTGAGCGACCCCGGAGCGCCCATGAGCCCAACGAATCCTCAGGCGAGTCCCGAAGAAAATCTCAACGACGCACTCCAGGTCGAACGCGGGCCGAATGGAGTTGTCACGCTCACGCTCAACCGACCCCACGTGAAGAACGCGATTGCCGGGCCCATGTGGGAACCCCTGGAACAAATCTTTCGAGAGGTCCGCGAGACCGAGAGCGATCGTGTCCTGGTGATTACCGGCGCCGGAGGCGCTTTCTGCGCCGGCGCCGAGTTGGGGGCCAACATGGTGGACGGCGGGCATCCGCTGAACGCCATGCACGAAGTGAACGCAGCGGCCCTGGCCCTGCACACCCTCCCGAAGCCCACCCTCGCCAAGGTGACCGGAGACGCGGTGGGCGCCGGGATGAACCTGGCCCTGGGTTGCGATCTGGTCGTGGCCGGAGAGAGCGCACGCTTTTCCGAGATCTTCGCGCGCCGGGGGCTCTCGGTTGATTTCGGCGGCACATGGCTGCTTCCCCGCCTCGTGGGCATGCACAAGGCCAAGGAGCTAGCGCTGCTCGCGGATATCCTTTCCGCCCACGAAGCCCTGGAACTCGGGATCGTGAACCGTGTCTTGCCCGACGACGAGGTGGACGACTTCGTGGACGGCTGGGCCCAGCGCTTGGCCACCGGCCCTCCCCTCGCCCTGCAGATGACCAAGCGAATGCTCTCGAACTCCCTGGCCACGAGTTTTTCCCAGGCGCTGGATGCCGAGGGATGGGCCCAGACGGTTAATTTTGGGAGCCGGGACACCATCGAAGGCGTCAAGGCTTTCATGGAAAAGAGGCCGCCTCATTTCAAGGGGCGCTGATCGAGGGGCGCTGATCAAGGAGCGCTTATCAACGGGCGCTTATCAACGGGCGCTTATCAACGGGCGCTTATCAAGGAGCGCTTATCAACGGGCGCTTATCAAGGGGCGCTGACAAACCACAATTCAAGGGGCGCTGACAGACCAACGGGCGCTCGAGAACTGGAGCCGTGATGGAAGCTGTACGAGTCACCACCGACCGAGGCATCATGACCGCCACCCTGGTGGACGTGGAAAATCGCAATGCCCTGGGTTCGGCCCTTCTCAAGGGCCTGCTCGACGCCATCGCCTCGGCCAATGCCGACTCGGCGATTCGCGCGGTGGTTGTCACCAATGAGGGCTCGACGTTCTGCGCCGGCGCCAACCTCAAGGAACGCTCCGGGGCGGTAAAAACCCAGGGCGATTCGAAGGTCGGCTTTGACGATCTGCTCGAAGCCATCCAGAACTCGCCGACACCGATTATTGGCAAGATCTCCGGCCACGTTGTGGGCGGCGGAAACGGCCTGGCGGCCGCTCTGGACATTTCCATTGCCGACGAAGACGTGAAATTCGGCTTCACCGAGGTCCGGCTGGGCGTGATTCCCGCGATCATTTCGGTGGTCTGTCTGCCCAAAATGCGCGCTGGCGAGGCCATGGAAGCCTTTCTCCGAGGCAACCGCTTCCCCGCGCGCCGCGCAGCGGAATTGGGCTTGATCAATCGAGCCGTGCCCGCCGCCGAACTCGACGCCGCGGTGGAGGAAGTGCTCGCCGACCTCCGCAAGGGCGGCCCCACTGCCGTCGGACTGGCCAAGCGCCTGGTCTACGAAGTGCCGGCCATGGAGCAAAAAGAAGCCTTCAAATACACCTCTCGCCTCTCTGCCAAGCTCTTCGCGGGCGAAGAGGCCAAAGAGGGTATGGCGGCATTCCTGGGTCGGCGCAAAGCCTCCTGGGCCGATGAAAAAGACGAGGGCTGAAGCCAATACCCAAGGCCGCCATACCGCGACGCATCCAGCGATCTCCGACCGATTCATCCATGCAAACCAGCATCGACTCCACTCTGCACCCGGCGGACTGGGCTCGTCGAAAAGGAACTGACCGATGCGATCCAAACTTGCCGAGGATATGGGACTCGAGTTTCCGATATTTGCATTTACCCACTGTCGCGATGTGGCTGCGGCGGTTTCCAAGGCTGGGGGACTCGGGGTGCTTGGGGTTGCCGGGCACTCGCTCAAGAACTTAAAAATGGAACTCGAGTGGATCGAAAACGAAGTCGGTGACAAGCCCTACGGGGTCGATCTGTTGTTGCCCGCAAAATTCGCGGGCAGCGATCGCGGCGGCTTCGACGGTTCCCAACTCGACGAACGCATTCCCGAGGAACATCGAAAATTTCTCGACGATTTACTCGAACAACACGATGTACCCGCCCTGCCTCCGAACACCCGACTGGCTCCGGAATTCGCCGTGGGCTACGAAAAACAACGCGATGTCATCGAACTCGTCTTCGACCACAACATCAGCCTGATCGCCAGCGCCCTGGGGCCGCCCCCGGCCTGGATGATCGAGATGGGCCGGGAAAAAGGCGTCAAGGTCGCGGCCCTGGCGGGCACGGTGGAGCACGCCCGGCGGCATGCCGAAGCGGGCGTGGATATCGTGGTGGCCCAGGGATACGAGGCCGGGGGCCATACCGGCCATATCTCCACCATGGTCCTGGTCCCCGAGGTCGTCGACGCCGTCGACCCGATTCCCGTGCTCGCAGCCGGGGGAATCGGCAATGGGCGCCAAGTCACCGCTGCCCTGGCATTGGGCGCCCAGGGCGTGTGGGCTGGATCCCTCTGGCTCACCACCGAGGAAGCCGAAACCCATCCGGTAGTCAAGGAGAAGTTCCTGGCCGCCACCTCCAGCGATACCGTGCGGAGCCGCTCCCTTACGGGCAAGCCCGCCCGGCAACTGCGCAGCGCCTGGACCGACGCCTGGGAAGACCCCAAGAATCCCGATCCCCTCCCCATGCCCCTGCAGCCCCGACTGGTACGCGAGGCCCGGGCGCGCATCTCGCGTTCCTCCCACAAATCTCCGGGCGCCCGAGCCTTGGACAACTACTTCGTCGGCCAGGTCGTGGGTTCCATGAACCACGTCAAATCGGTTCGAACGGTCATCGAAGAACTCGTGGGCGAGTACGCCGATACGATGTCGCGCTTGGATGACCTGGCCGAGGGCTAGACGAAGGGCAGCGAGGTAGGCATGACGACAACCCTTGACTGGTACGGATGCGCGACTTTCAGGCTCAGGACCGCTGGTCTCGATATCTTTCTCGACGCCTACATCGATCGCGCCTCCAACGCCGACGGTCCCGGCGTCCGTACCGAGGAGATCGATGCCTGCGACTGGATCGTTGTCGGGCATTCGCATTTCGACCATCTCTATGGAGCCGAGCGTATTGCGATGCAAACCGGGGCAAAGATCATCGGCAGTTACGAATCCGTCCGAGTGATGGAAGAGGCCGGCGTGCCCCTGGATCAGATGATCTGCGTCGCGGGCGGTGAAACAGTCGACCTGGGAAACGATGTCAAAGTCTCCGTGTATCCGAGTCAGCACTCCTGCGTGTGGAGCCATGGCCAGATGGAGTCCGCCGAGACCGTTTGCATCGGCGACCTCGGAGTCACCTGGCAAGAGCAACGCACCCGCTTCGAGGAACTGGTTAAATATTTGGGCAGCCAGATCCCGCCTGCTTCCATCGAGCACCTGGTGGCATCCCAGCAGGGGGATCGCGGGGATGGAGGCGCACTGATCTATGTCTTTGATACCCCGGATGGACGAATTCTCTACCAGGACACCTCCGGCCATTGGTCGGGAATCATCGACGGCTTGGCTCCGGATGTCGCCATCCTGGCCGCAGCGGGTCGGGGCAACATCGATGGTGAACCGATTCAGGGTTCCCTGGCACAATTCGTGGCGCGACAAGCCGATCTCCTGGGCGCTCGACGGCTGATCCTCGGCCACCATGACAACTGGCTTCCGGGCTTCTCCATCGAAACAGATATCAGTCCGATTCGCGATGAATTGGCCCGAGTCGCTCCCGAAGCCGAATTGCTTGAACTCGAATACCTGGACGCAACCCGAATTCTCCCCATTGAATGAAAGGGTCCACTCATGCGCGTGGAAACCGGAATCCCCCTGGACGACTGGAGCAAAGTCTCCGTTCGAGCGCGCGAGGCCGAAGAAGCCGGTTTTGACGGTCTGCTGACAGCCGAAATCGCTCACGACCCCTTCATGCCCCTCGGCTTCGCCGCCCTGGCCACCGAACGCATCCGGCTGGCCACGGCCATCGCCGTTTGCTTTCCCCGTAGCCCCATGGTCGTAGCCGGCACAGCCTGGGATCTCCAAACCCACTCGGGGGGTCGCTTCGTGCTGGGCCTCGGTGCCCAGGTCAAAGGCCACAATGAGCGGCGGTTCAGCGTGCCTTGGAGCCCCCCGGTTCCTCGGATCCGCGAGTACGTCGAATCACTTCGGGCCATCTGGAAAGCCTGGGAAACGGGCGAGGAACTCAACTACCAGGGCGACCACTATGCCTTCACGCTGATGACACCGGAATTCTCACCCGAGCCGACTGGCCTGCCCCGAGTCCCGGTAACCATCGCCGCGGTGGGACCTGCAATGATCAAGCTTGCCGGCAAGGTCTGCGATGGCGTGAGGCTTCACGGCTTCGCGACCCGGGAGTATCTGGAGCAGATTGCGCTTCCCATGCTCGACGAGGGCCTCGCGGCCAGCGGGCGCAAACGCTCGGAATTCGAAATCTGGGGAGGGGGCTTCATCGCCACGGGCCGCGACGACGAGGCTGTGGCACGGCAACTCGAATGGGTTCGGTATCGCCTGGCCTTCTACGGATCCACCCGTAGCTACCACACGGTTTTTGAAGTTCACGGCTGGGAGGACCTGGGAATGAAACTCCACGCCATGTCCAAGCAGGGGCGCTGGAAGGAAATGGCCAACGAAGTCCCCGACGACGTGGTCCACACCTTTGCCGCAGTGGCCACCCATGAAAATTTATTCGCAGCGGTCGAGAAGCGCTTCGGAGGTCTGGTAGACTCGGTCACCCTGGAGTTCGACAACGCTACGGAAATTTCTGAGCGCCGGGACATCATCCAGGATATCCGCCGGATCGGGAACGAATTTCAGAATTTCCCTTCGGGCTGGTAGAACGCATAGAGCCTCCCCAGGCGATGCGAGTTCCACACCCGAGGAGCCCCCCCCATGAGCGACACCCTCTACAACACGCCCGAGCATGAACTTTTCCGCGCCACTGTGCGCAAATTTGTGGATGACGAACTCAGGCCCCGAGCTCGGGAGTTCGATGCCCAGGGTCGCTTCGACAAGGCCCTCTACAAGACGATGGGCGATCTCGGAATGTTGGGCCTGCGTTACGACGAGCAGTGGGGTGGCGCTGGGCTGGACTGGTCGTATTCTGCGGTGCTCTTCGAAGAGCTTGGACGCGCGGACAATGCCGGCGTCACCATGGGGATCAGCGTCCATACCGATATGGCTACGCCTTCCCTGCATCAGTTCGGAAGCGACGAGCTTCGCCAGCAATATCTCGTGCCTTCCATCGCGGGCGAAATGGTCAGCGCGATCGCGGTCACCGAACCCGACGCGGGATCCGATGTCGCGGGCATCAAGACCCGTGCTGTTCGCGATGGCGACGAGTGGGTGATCAACGGATCCAAGATCTACATCACCAACGCTGCGACTGCCGACTGGCTTTGCCTTTTGACAGTGACTGATCCGGATGCCGGTTATGGAGGCTACTCCCAGATCATTGTCCCCACGGATAGCCCCGGTTTCCGATATGAACTCCTCGACAAAATCGGGAACTTGGGATCGGATACCGGCCAGCTCTTCTTTGATGATGTCCGGGTGCCTGTGGCCAATACCATCGGGGACATCGGGCGCGGATTTCAGCAGCAGATGATGCAGTTCCAAGATGAGCGCTTGGTTGCCTGCGTATCCAGCGTTGCCAGTTCGCAAGATGTCTGGGAAGCGACCCGTAAGTGGGCAGAAGAGCGCATTCTTTTCGGCAAGCCGCTCTCCAAAATGCAGAACACCCAGTTCAAGTTCGTCGAGATGCTGACTGAAATCACGGCTGCGCGAGAGCTAACCCGGGCCTGCGTGCGCAAGGTCGTCGAGGGCGAAGACGCCACCGAAATCATCAGCATGGCCAAGCTATTTTGCGCCCGGGTTAGCCGCCGGGTTTCCGATGAGTGCATTCAACTCAGCGGCGGATACGGATACATGAAGGAAAGCCCGGCTGGGCGCTCCTTCGTCGATTCTCGTCTGGGTAGTATCGGCGGCGGATCGGATGAAACCATGATGCATTATCTCGCGAAACAACTGGGCTTCTAATCGCGCAACTGGCCGGACATCCCCGGGAGCCGGGGGCCTCCGGCGCTCAAGAAAAACCTTCAGGAGGTACTTCCGCATGCTTCAGGAAAGCCTGGACCTACTCGCCGAAGTCAATGAATTTCACGACTTTCTGCTGACCCTCGACGAGAGCGAATGGCAAAAAACCACGGGCTTCATGAACTGGACACCCTGGGATGTCGTCGCACACCTCCACTATTTTGACCTGGTTTCCCAGACAGCCCTCGAGGGCGAAGAACCCTTCAAAGTCCGGCGTGATGCCCTGATCCGGTCCATCGGAATGGGTATGACCAACGCCCAAATTGCTCGCGAAGAATTCG
>DUCT01000008.1:10776-49322 GCA_012959665.1 Myxococcales bacterium
GACCCCAAACGACGACTGCCCTGGTTCGGTCCCGACATGGGCGTGCGAATGTTCACCACTGCCCGCTACATGGAAACCTGGGCCCACAGTCAGGAGGTCTATGACCTGAAGGGGGCGAAACGCACGTACAACGACAGAATCAAGAACGTGGCCGCCATTGGCATCCGGACCTTTGGCTGGACATTCGTCAACCGCAAGCTTGAAGTCCCCGGTCCGCCTCCTTACGTCCGCTTGGACGCGCCCTCGGGCGCCATTTGGGAATGGAACGATCCGAGTGAAGAAGAGTACATCCGGGGAGACGCCGCTGAATTCTGCCACGTGGTGACCCAGGGAAGAAATATCCAGGATACCGGCCTGGAAGTAGTCGGGGCAGTTTCGAGCCAGTGGATGGCCATTGCTCAATGCTTTGCCGGCGGGCCAGTCGACCCACCCAAGCCTGGAGAAAGAAATTAATTCTCTGGCCGGCCCGGTGCGTCAGCTACAGAAACAGAGTGGAGGAGAGGGAAAAGATGGACCTTGAGTACGGCCAACGCTACGAAGACTTTCGCCGAGAGGTCCGCACCTTCTTGGACAAGCACAAGCCCAAGGACAGTCCCGGTGGGATTTCCGGAATCCGGCGCAAGAAGCTGGTCGAATGGCTGAGCCTCCAGATCGACGAGGGTTACTGGGCGCGCACGATCCCCAAGGAGTTCGGGGGATACGGGGCAGAGCCCAACCTGCTCGAGACCGTGATCATGGACGAGGAATTCAATCGAGCTGGCGTGCCCCGGGGCATGGCGAGCCAGGGTGCCTCGATGTTGGTTCCCACTCTTCTTGAGCACGGAACCGATGAGCAGCGCCAGCGCTGGATCGGCCCCACGATGCGGGGCGAAGTCATGTGGTGTCAGGGCTACTCGGAGCCCGGATCGGGCAGCGATCTCGCCAGCCTTCAAACTTCGGCAAAAGAAGACGGGGACGACTTCATCATCAACGGCCAGAAAATTTGGACGAGCACCGCCGACAAATCCGAGATGATCTTCATCCTGGTCCGAACCGAGCCCGATGCCCCCAAGCACGGGGGTATCAGCTACATCCTGCTCCCCATGGACACCCAGGGAATCGAGGTGCAGCCCCTGCGAACCATGTCGGGGGATCTGGGCGACAACTCGTTCAACCAGGTGTTCTTTACAGACGTGCGTGTCCCCCAAGCCAACGTGGTAGGGAAACGGGGCGAGGGCTGGCGAATTGCCAACACGACTCTCAAGCACGAGCGCAATAGTCTCAACTCCAATAGCGAAGGCACCATTCTCAAGCTCATGCGGCTGATGGAGCGAGAAACGACTAACGGTGTGCCCGCCATGGCAAGCCCTGTGTTCCGGGACCGACTGATGAAGCTCCAGGCAAGGTCTCTAGCCATGAAGTTCCACGCTATGCGGATGGTTACCTGCAGTTTGAAGAATGAAAATTCCGGCGTGGCGGGCCTGATCACGAAACTGCGGAACTGCCAGCTCAATTTCGATATCTCCGCTCTTGCCATCGACGTCATGGGCGAACTCGGCGCACTCTATGAGCACACCGAGTACGAGCGCGACAGGGGCTACTGGCAGTCTCACTCCTTCTTCTCCCTGGGGCTGATCATCGGTGGAGGAACTGCCCAGATACAGAAGAACATCATTTCCGAGCGCGGCCTCGGGCTCCCCCGAGAGCCCAAGCCTGCAAAATCTTAAGCACGGAAACTTCCAGATCGCTGAAATCATCGCGATCCACTTGGCTCAAGAAAGACAAAGGAAATCGAATGGACTTTGGACTCTCGGAAGATCAACTCATGCTTGAGGAAACCCTGCGGAGTTTTCTTGCAGATCGCGTACCCATCGGGCGAGTCAGGGACCTTCGCAATGACGATTGCCCCAACAACCGCGAGATCTGGCGATCTCTTGCCGAACTCGGAATGACGGGCATCCTGATCCCAGAAGAGTGCGGAGGAAGCGACCTCAACCTCCTGGATGCCTGCCTGGCCTCCCAGTCCATCGGCTATTCGGTCACACCGACTCCCTTCGTCAGCTCGGCGGTGATGGTTCCCACCGCTCTTCGCGAACTGGAGCACCCTCTTATTTCAGGATGGCTGGCCGGAATCGCTTCGGGGGACATTGCATTCGGAATCGCCGTGACCGAAACATTTTCGATTCGGGAAGGGGCGGGTATCGCTATCGACCAGGGGGAACTGAGCGGCAAGGCAATGATGGCTTTGGACATCTGCTCAGCCGATCTGATCCTCCTTGCCATTGGCTCGGAGCATCTCGCTGTTATTCGGGCCGATGCGCCAGGGCTCAAGAAGGCTCGCTTGATCACCACCGATGCGACTCGATGCACTTCGGAGTTGATTCTCGAGAGTGTTGCCCCTGAAATCATTTTCGAGGACGTCGGGAAAACCATCGCGCGGATGCTCGACGCGGGGCGAATCGCTTTGGCTGCGGATTCCCTCGGTGCCTGCGAAGCAATGATCGAACAGGCTGTCGCTTATTCGAAGCAAAGAAAACAATTCGACAGGCTCATCGGATCCTTCCAAGCCGTCAAGCACATGTGCGCGGAAATGATCAGCGAGCTTGAACCTGCGCGTTCTCTGGTCTGGTACGCGGCGCATAGCTTTGACGCGCTTCCCGATGAGGCGCCCCTGATGGCATGCCATGCCCTCGCACACGTCTCAGAAATTGGGCACGAAATCGCGAGCGTCGCCACCCAAGTCCACGGCGGAATCGGCTGGACGGACGAACACAACGTTCACTTCTGGTTCAAGCGAATAGGGGTCGGCAGGAGCCTGCTCGGTGGACCGGGACTGCTCCGGGAACGGGCGGCGGAAATACAGGGGCTCGCGAAGTCTGGCTGAGGCCAGGAACTGGGGTATTACCCTGACCCAACGATCCGAACAAACTCTCGCTTTTGCCATTGGACATCAGCCTCGGCCTAGCCGGCGCCCTGAGCGAGCTATGGGGACGTGTCGGTATATCCGTCTCCGCTATGATCGGCGGTTCCCGGGGTGAAGAAGGGACCTTCTTCTGGCAGGCGTGTTGCCCCTTCGGTCGCCCCGATTCACTCTCGAAGCGCTGAGTTCCTTCCTAGCTTCTTCGGTCCTAACTTCTTCCTTCCTAGCTTGGAGTCGCGGTCGGGGTAGTGGCCACGGTCATGGTCGGCGTTGGTCGTTAGAGATCGGCCGGCGGTGCTCCGTCGAGTTCTTCTACTCAAAAGTACGACTCAAAAGCACAACTCAAAAGCACGACTCAAAAGCACGACTCAAAAGCACGACTCAAAGGAACCACCGAAAGAAACGACCTGGAATTCCGAGGGAATCCGTATTCCAGGCCTCATCTCTGAGCGTCTAAACGACGAATATAGAATGCAAGGCCCAGTTTCAGGTAAAACCCCAAGGCCACCCGTCCCCCACTCTTCAGTCCAAGCCCGAAGCGAAATAGCCAGAGCCCTGCCAATAGCCAGAGCCCTGCGAATGGAGAGTCGGCCAAATAAATGGAATCACGAGCGCAAAAAGGAACTCTGACTCTGCCCACTATCCGTACACTCTCGGCCGGACTTCTCTGCGGGCTGGCCCTGCTCTCGTTCCCTGCACTCGGCTCAGATTCCGCGGCCTGGCCCGAAGCCCGGGAAACCGAATCTAAATCGGATCCATTTGGCGATCTCGACGTGCCCCTCGGATCGATTGATTCCAGTAACCGCTGGAGCTTTCTCACAGACAACTTGAGATGGGCCGTGGACTTCGCTGGCCGCATCAATACAACTGAGAACTCCGGCTATACCAACCAGGAATTTTTCGGCATTGATCTTCACAAGGTCGTGAGCACAAAAAATCGGGATATCGGCACCCTTCTCGTCCAACTCTATGTGGACTACCACAGCGACCCGCCTCCCAACCGAGACCATTGGGATTACAAAACACGACTCCTGTACTTCAACTATCACGTGACCGGGCGAGGAGGTCTCAATATCAAGGTCGGCCATTTACTAATTCCCTACGGCCTGAATCTCCCTTCACGTACGCCAGGAACCCTGCGCCAGTTTGATACGCGCGCAAATATCGGGCACAAGGTCGACTGGGGCACCAGCATCAACGGAATTTCGACCAATTTCAACTACGAGATCAGTCTGACCCGCGGATCCGGCTTAGAATACGACAGCGATCAGGGCCCTTACCTGATTTCAGGACGCGCGGGAACTCCCGAGCACTTACCCCTCACAATGGGAATCTCCGGTCTCCACGGAAAAATTCTGAAGAACGGTAAAATCACGGATCGGACCCGGCTCGGCGTCGACTGGAGATGGACGGGTGGAGTTCTCGATGTTCTTGGCGAAATTTCGATCGGCAGAGATGGACACAGCAAGGACATAGTCAACGGTTTTCTCGACCTGTCCTGGCGTTCTTCCATGGACACCCTCCTGCTCTACGCCCAGGGCGATATCATGATGAATCGTGAAGGTTCAGCACCCGACAGCCTTCCCTGGGAGAAAGTGTCCTATCTGACCCTGGGCTCCCAGCTTGCGCTCGGCACTCACTATTGGATCTCAGCCGACTACCGGCACGAGATGACGAGTACCGGGAAACCCGATCGCATTCGTGCCCAGCTTCGATATCGGTTCTTTTAAGCCGGAAAGGAAATCGCCTTCATGAAATTTCTGCACTTGACAGTCTTTCTTCTCCTCGCCCTACCCCATGTCGCCCTGGGCCAGGCCTACTGTTCGCTCAGAGACCCGGTCAACGCCATTCAAACTTCCCTGCCGGACTTCGACCACTATCGTTCGATCGTGCGGAGGGTCCAGGCCAAAGACAGGGACGCGATTCTGGAAGCTTTGCCCTTTACGATCCACGAGAACGAACTGGGAACCCATACCCTCTATGCGGCCTTTGACGAGAACGAAGTGTTGGTTGGCATTGTTCACGTACGCACAGAACGTGGTCGCTGGGGATTGACCGAAATCGCTTGGACTTTTGATCCCGAGCTTCGAATCGTTGAAATGCACTTCCAGCGGTCACGGGATCGCTCACGTGCGTACATTGAATCCGAGGCTTTTCAGCAAGCGCTCGTTGGGAAAGGTTTTTCTGAACTCAAATCGATGCTGGATGAAAAAGGCACATCCATCAACCCGGCACTTCTCGACATTCCCGCTGACGCCCACGACACCGTGGTCAGCGTCATTCAATCGGCCCTCAAAACCATTTTGGCGACTGAGACCGTGTGGAACTCGAGCCTCGCGAGATTGCGGGAAAACAGTGACCCCACCTGAGATGCAGGCTTTTGACGGCCGCAAAAGGCCCAGGCTGCACCGCTCTCCCAAACAAGAGAGATTCGAGTCCGAAAGCTCGAGCAAGCAATGAGCCTTCGCACTCACCTCTTTTTACTGCTCTTCTCAGTGGCCATCGGAGGAGCCACTCTCACCTTTGCCAACCATCGCTGGCATGCGAGCCTGGAAGCCCAGTACCAGGCGACTGGCACCAATTCCATTACCCTCGAAAAGCTCAGACACGTTTCGTCTTCGTTGAGTCGTTTCCTTGTTACTTATGACCTCGTGGTATTCAGTGGCATCACCTACCTGGGAGAAGATGCCCTGCTGCAACTGAAACAGCTGGACCAGGCGCTCGGAGAGCTTCCTCGGTTGGCAATGGCTCCCCATGCCATACCCAACAGCAAGGCGAACCTTGAAAAGGTGCAGTCTGTCCTGAGGGGTGCCATTCAGGGATCGCCGGGAGAAGCCTCCGGAGAGAATACCCAGCAAGCAGAGGAGCACCTTTCCCGGGTAGTCGCTGAACTAGCTTCTCTGGTCCAACTCGCAGAAGGAGAATTCAAACGCGAGAGTCAGGCTCTGATCACGCAAACCCGGCTTCAAAAGACAACCCAGAGCGCAAGTCTGATCGCCTACGGAACACTTCTTTTCATGCTGGTTGTCTGGTCGACGCGACGCATTGCGGGACCCGTTGACGCTATATCAGACATATCGAAGTATCAAATCGGAGCTGCGATACCCGTACTCCAAAAGAAATCGGGGCCGCGCGAGTTCCAAGAGATTGCCGGTAGTATCCACGCCTTGATCGTTTCCCTCGAGGAAACCGTCGAGATGCGAACTGCGGAGTTGGCCGGTCAGGTTGCAGAGCACATGAAGACCCAGGATTCGCTCAAGGTAAGCAATACCGATCTTGCGAAGAGTATGAAGGATTTAGGAAGGACCCAAAAAGCGTTGATCGAAAAGGAACGCTTGACTGCTCTCGGTGAGATGGTGAGCGGAATTTCGCACGACTTCAATAATATTCTCGTTCCGATCATCTCGTACTCTTCCATATTGATCGATGATCCCAGCATTGAGATGGATGAGCGAAACGAGTTATTGGCCATTATCAAGACTGCGGCGGAGGATGCGTCGCGGGTGATCGAACGGCTCCGAGCCTTCAATCGAAAGACCGATGGCACGCACGAATCGGAAGCCATTGAGATTGATGAAGTGGTCGAGGACGCCGTTGCCATGGCAGAGCCTCGTTGGAAGGTTCAAGACGATTTCGTACCGCGTCAGATCAGTGTCGTGTGCGAACTCGGATCCGCCGCGACGATAATGGGGAGCACTGCCGAAATTCGGCAAGCCTTGATCAATCTCCTCTTCAATTCCGTCGATGCCTTACCAGAGGGAGGGGAAATTCGCGTCTCGACTTCGATTGAGGGAAAGTACGTAGTCGTGGCTGTTACGGACAACGGAACCGGCATGTCAGCCAAAACCCTGGAAGCCTGCCAAAGGCCGTTTTTCTCGACAAAGTTAAAGCGAGGGACAGGGCTCGGACTTGCCATGGTCAACAACGCTGCCCTGATCCACTTCGGTCGCGTCGAGATAGAAAGCACACCGGGAATGGGTACGTCGGTTCGCCTCTTGCTTCCCCGTGAAACGCCGAAGGCTCATAAAAATGCGCTTTCAAGTTCGAAGAAAGTAGTGAGCGCCGATCTGCGCATCCTGTTGGTCGACGACGACGAGCTCGTTTTGGATGCCCATGCCGCACTACTTCGTCACATGGGACTAAGCCCACAGATCAGCTCACGCCCTCTTGAGACCCTCGCCGAATTGGAGGCTGGACAATTCGACATTGTGATCACCGATCTTCGAATGCCCGAAATATCCGGCCTAGAATTCGCCCGCCGGGTGCGCTCTATATGCCCGAAAATTCGCATCTTCCTGCTCACTGCATTCGAGGGAGGGCTCGGAAATACCTCAGAGCTCGCATCCATCGACCAAATACTCCTGAAGCCGATCAGCGTAGAAAAACTCAAGAACGCCATCCTTCTCGATCCCGCTGGCTCCCTAACCGCCCTTTGATTGACTTGGCCGCGGGGTTGCCCGGGGAACCCCGGCTTCTACTTCCTCGTGGTCTCGCCATTCTGCCGAGGCCGGCAGCGCGTATGCAGCGCTTGGTGTGTGCATTGAGGAACTCTCCCCCCCCCCTGGCGCGGAGGCAACATCCGCGCAATTGGAGCGTTGGTTTTTGAAATTTTCGGGGAATTTCGGGACGCAGAACTCCTTCTTCAGCCGATAATTCCCGATGAGAAGCTGAGGTGCTTCTTCGCCTACCGGGCATGGACTCGTCCAAGAATTCCTAGGAAACTTTCTGCCAACTGGGGAGGGTTTCTGCGTAGAATACGAGCAGTGACAGAATGGCGACGACCGGTAGAGCATCTGAGATGCCGGTCTGTCAGCACGAAGGGAACAAGGCCGACTTGCGCAGTGCTCGACTTTCAGAACCCGGCCCGCTTTCGCTGGGCCGATGGCCGCATGATGCAGGGCGTGGTTGGACTTTTCTCCTCCTGCTCATCAGCGTGTTGTTCCTTGGGCTGCCTGGATCCTCTGCTGCTGAAAAGAGGGAGCGTTCCGGCGAGACGAATCGAGGCAAGCGGGCTGACATTGCGCGTGACCATGTACGGCGCCATCACCTGAAGTTGGGCCTGGAATTTCAAGATGTCGAGGACATGGAGCGCCGAGATCACGATTCGGAGCACAACTCGACAACCCATACGAATCTGCGACAGCGCGTGGGCGGAATCGTCATCAACGGCGCAAACATGGGCCTGGCCGTCGATCGAAATGGTGCGGTCTTCGGGCGCTGGAATGACTTCGTTCCTCGCGCTCGATTGAAAATCAATCGCCGTGAGCCCGACTTGAGCGTCCTCGAAGCCCTCGCTTCTGCGGCTCTTCAGCTTGGACTTCCAGTCCCCGAAAAAATTTCGATTCTGGCGCAAACCCCGGGACCCCAACTTAAAACCAATCTCAGCGGGGGGAATCTTTCCCGGAACTCGATTCCAGCGAAGCTCGTTTACCAACCGCTTTTGGACCGGACGGTATTGTCGAACTCACATCGCCGATCGACGAAACTGCGCCTGGCATGGGACCTGGTCATTCGAACTCTAGACGGTCGCCACTGGTGGAATCTACAGATCGACGCCGAAAACGGGGACTTGCTCGGACGGGTCGACTGGATCTCACGGGAGACTTATCGCGCGTTTGCACCCGCCCCGATTCTCAGCCCCGATGACGGACCCCACGCCCTTGTTTCCCTGCCTAACATTATTGGATCCCCCCACCCCTCACCCCAGGGCTGGCACGACTCCGACGGTTTGCCCGGTCCCGAGTATACGGACACAAGGGGCAACAACGTGCATGCCCAGGAAGACGCAGACAGCAACGACACCGGGGGCTTCCGCCCGGACGGCGGGCCGGGACTGGTCTTTGACTTCCCCTTCGATTCGAATCTCGAGCCCTCTTCCTACCAGGCAGCCTCGGTGACCAATCTTTTCTATTGGAACAATGTGGCTCACGATCTCTTCTACGTTTACGGATTCGATGAAGCGAGTGGGAATTTCCAACTCAATACCTACGGCCGAGGCGGCATCGGAGGAGATCCTGTCGTTGCCGATGCCCAAGATGGCGGAGGGCTCAACAACGCCCAATTCGGTTCTCCACCCGATGGCTTCGCCGGCGTCATGGAGATGTTTCTGTTCTCCGCCCCGGTTCGCCTCCAAATCCTATCCCCCCCATCCATAGCGGGATTCTACCAGGCATCGACAGCCGAATTTGGGCCGGCACCCCCTGATATCCCCCTGGAGGAGGATGTCGTTGAGGCACTGGATGCTGCAGACGGTTTGGGTCCCAGTACTTTGGACGGATGTTCCGCTTTCCTCAACGCGTCGAGCGTTCTCGGAAAAATCGCATTGATCGATCGGGGAGACTGCAATTTTACCAACAAGGTCGCCAACGCCCAGGCGGCTGGGGCGATTGGCGTGATCATAGTCAACAATGCGGGGGACTCTCTGCTCACAATGGGTGGCACCGATCCTTCGATCACGATTCCTTCTCTCTTCATCGGGCAAACCCACGGCGCAATGCTCCGCGCTGAACTGCCTTCGCTAAGAGCTTCCATCTCCGCGCTTCCCATGCGAGATGGAGCTTTTGACGCGGGAATCATCGTGCACGAATACGGGCATGGAGTCACCAATCGACTGACCGGGGGAGCAGCCGAGGCCAGTTGCCTTTCCGCAACCCAGAGTGCATCCATGGGCGAGGGCTGGAGCGATTTCTTCAGCCTGTTCGTGGGGGCCGAACTAGGCGATATCGGCGCCGATCCCCGGGGCATGGGGACCTATTCCCTTGGCCAGCCAGAGAGCGGAAACGGGATCCGCAGCCAGCCCTACAGCACGGACATGGCGGTCAATACAGCCACACTCGCAGATATCGAAACCGCTTTGGCACCCCACGGTACCGGTGAGGTCTGGGCTGCCAGCTTGTGGGAGGTCTATTGGCAGTTGGTCAACGCATACGGGTTCGATTCGGACATCTTCGCCGGATATACGGGATCGGGAGGAGGCAATCTCGCCCTGCAGTTGGTGATGGATGGTCTCAAACTCCAGTCGTGCAACCCTACGTTCATCGAGGCCAGAGATGCCATCTTATCTGCAGAAGCCAATCTAACCAACGAGGCCAACCGTTGTCTTGTCTGGCGTGGCTTTGCCAAGAGAGGCCTGGGCGCGAACGCAAGCGTTTCTGAAAATCCAGCCAACGTGACTGCCACCGAGGACTTCACCCTGCCTATTGATTGTTCTGAATTCTGCGCCGATGGTGCAGTCGCTCTCAGCGAGGAATGCGATGACGAAAACCTCCTTGACCTGGACGGTTGCTCGAGCACATGTCGCATCGAGGAATCCTACCTTTTTCAAGGGATTGCCCAGGGCGGCACGGTTGAATTCGTGGTGGATGGAGTAACGATTCCGATCGTAACCCTGGCCGGCGAGACGCCTTCGGACGTGGCCCTCAAGATGGCCAATGCCATTGGCGCCGATATCACCCTCAACGGACTCGGCGTGCTCGCCCATGCGGTCGGTGACAGCGTTGTCGTTTCTGGGAATCTCACGTCAACTGTGATTACTGACCTCGGCCTGACATGTGGCGATGGACTCCTCGCTCCCATCGAACAATGTGACGACGCCAACCTGGTCGACTTGGACGGTTGCTCGAGCACGTGTCGCGTCGAAACTTCGTACGTCTTCCAGGGCGTCGCCCAGGGCGGAACCGTGGAATTCGTCGTGGAGGGCGAGATAATTACTATTTCCACAGTTGCCGGCGAAACGGCCGCGGATGTGGCCCTGAAGATGGCGGCCGCCATCGAATCGAATCTCATTCTCAACGCCCTGGGGGTTCTCGCCCAGGGAAGTGGCAATAGCATCATCGTCGCCGGAGCGATTTCGTCCACCACAATTTCCGATCCGGGCCTGGCGCCGCCATTGCCCTTCTCCGACTGGCTTGGTCCCTTCACCGCTCTCTTGTTGCTAGTCTCGGGCACTTCATGGCTCATCCCATCCCAGCGCCGGCATAATGGCCTCCCCAACCCCTAACAATATCTGCCAGCCATACGGGCGGAGTGTTGGGTCGAGGATCAGGCCGGCCCTGAGCTGGATACTCGCCCTCGCCGTGACTTGCGCAGGCCTCGTGTCTCAGGCCGACACCGCGTTGCAGTCTCCTCCTGGGACTCCCAACTTTTCCTCTGCGCTCCAGAAAAGCCTCGCCCAGGCCCTCGCCAACAAGGGACCCGCTTACAAACCCCGGACCCGAAACCTAAATCCCGACGGATCGCCGATTTACTCCAATCGCCTCCTCCTTGAAGCAAGCCCCTACCTCCAGCAACACGCCCACAACCCCGTCAACTGGTATCCATGGGGTGATGCTGCATTCGAAGCCGCTCGGAAACGCGGAATCCCGGTACTTGTCAGCATCGGATACTCGACATGCCATTGGTGCCACGTCATGGAAGAAGAATCTTTTGACAACCCTGGGACGGCAAAATTTCTCAACGAAAACTTCGTGGCCATTAAAGTTGACCGGGAGGCGAGGCCCGACATAGACGCTGTCTACATGCAGGCGGTCCAGGCCATGGGGATCAATGGCGGGTGGCCTCTCAATGTATGGGTTACACCCGACCGTATTCCCTTTTATGGAGGAACCTATTTCCCTCCGACCAGCCAAAGGGGCCGGCCCAGCTTCACGCAGATTCTGACAAGCATTCATACGGAGTACCTCAAGGACCCCAAACGCTTTGAGACTCACGCGAAGACTCTCGCTCGGGAACTGGCAATTCAGCTCTCCGGGAAGGCTGGCGAAGCGAGTTTTTCGCCGAGCATTTCTGATCTCAAGAGCACCGTCCATCGTTACAACACAATCGCCGACGACGAGTGGGGAGGGTTGCAGCAGCGGGTCAAATTCCCGTCGAGTCTGCCGGTACCTCTTCTCCTGCGCTGGCACCAACGCAGCGGCGACGAACGGACCCTGGCCGTCGCTTCGAAATCCCTCGAGGCGATGGCTTCGGGCGGAATCCACGACCACTTGGGCGGTGGATTCCATCGCTACTCGACCGACGAGCGCTGGCTCGTTCCCCATTTCGAGAAGATGCTTTACGACCAGGCCCTTCTCGCCAATGCCTACCTTGAGGGATGGCAGAAAACCGGAAACCCACGCTTCGCTGGGGTGAGCCGATCGATTCTCGATTACGTGCTGGGCGAACTTCAAGCACCCGGGGGAGCATTCTATTCGGCAACAGATGCAGACAGTGCGCGCCCCGATGGTGAAATGGAAGAGGGTTTCTTCTTTACTTGGACACCCGCCGAGGTGGACGCCATCGTGGGCCCCATTTTGGGGAGTCAGTTTCGGCACTGGTATGGCGTCAGCCCACTCGGCGACCTCGATGGCCGCAGCGTGCTGCGAACTTGGAAGACCCTTGGGGAATCAGCCAAACGGCTCGGAATTTCTCCGGCTGCCCTGGAGGCCAACATCGAGACGGCTCGAGTCCAACTCCTGGAAGCTCGAAGCAGGCGAGCCCCTCCGCTCCGCGATGACAAGATCATCGTGGAATGGAATGGCCTGATGATCTCGGCCCTCGCAAAGGCGGGCTTTGCACTGAACGAGGAGCGCTACATCACGGCGGCGCGCAATGCGGCGAAGTTCATTCTGGATCGCATGCGTGTCGAGGGCCGCCTCCAGCGAATTTGGCTGGACGGACAATCCGCCGGGCCGGCCTTTCTGGCCGACTACGCTTTTTTCATCGCAGGACTACTTGACCTCTACGAAGCCTCGGCCAACACCCGCTGGCTCGAAGAGATCACCTCTCTTCAAACCGTTCTCGATGCCCACTACGCCGACCCGTTGGGCGGCTACTACCGAACGGCCGATGACGCCGAGACCCTGCTGACACGCGAAAAACCTGTACGCGATGGCGCCGTCCCGTCGGGAAACTCGGTAGAGGCCTTGAACTTGCTGCGGCTGGGCGCTCTGACGAGCAACGAGGACTACCGAGCTCTTGGGCTCCAGAGCCTCTCTTCCCAGGGCGAAACGATTCGAAAAAATGCGACAAGCGTTTCGGAACTCCTTGTAGCCCTGGACTTCGCACTCGATACGCCCAAGGAAATCATTCTGGTAAAAGGTCCGCAAGATGACTCGACGGCGCTCGTGGATGTACTTCGCACATCCTTCGTCCCCAATCGGGTCATTTCTATCGTGGACGAAGGCGCCGAGCGCGATGCCCATGCGAAGAGAGTCCCCCTGCTTCGGTACAAGACCGCCCAGGGGGGGCGAACGACGGCCTATGTCTGCCAGAATCAGGTCTGCAAGCTGCCCACAAGGGATCCAGAGGTCTTTGCGGCCCAACTCAACGCCACTGCGCATAAAGTCTCCGCGGACGGGGAGGGAAATCGTACTCATGATTGAATCGATCCTTCTTTTCTTGGCCTTGGCTTTTGCCTTGACTTTTCCGTTGGCCTTTGGTGCCTGGTTCTGGGAAAGTCGTAAACGAAAAACCCATGCGGTCGAGTCGGGGTTTCACGAGGAACTCGGGATTCCCTTTGAGCAGGATTTTGAGCTCTATCACAATGCGTTCTCCCTCTGTTCGAAGAAGGTTCGCGTCTGTCTCGCCGAACTCAACATCGATTACGCGAGCCACCCCATCGACCTGATCGAAACCGGTTCCTACGAAAACCTCTCCCGGCATTTCCTGGCAGTGAACCCCGAAGGCACCGTTCCTGTGTTGGTGCATCGTGGACACCCCATCTACGAATCCCATGAACAAATTCGGTACGCGGCAAATCATGCCACCCGAGGTGCCGAGGCTCTGGTTCCCGAAGACCCGTCCCTGGTCGTTGAAATGCAGCTTTGGGTTGATCGTGCTTCCCTCACCGGAGACGACCCCATCGCGGGAATGGCCTCAAGTGCAGGCAACTGTATTCCGGGCCTGACCTTGCCACTCTTCAGTGCAATGATCCGTGACATTCCCCTGCACCGTATTCTTGTGGGTCTTCTTTTTCACAGACTACGGGTGCGGCCGGCCTTGTTCCTGACCATGAAGCTCGCCGGACTAAGTCGCCTGCGCCGCCTGAAACCGGCGGTTGCGATCGTCGAGCGTTCTATCCAACAAATGAACACCCACTTGGATGCGCTCGAGGCAAAGCTGGACCAGGGCGACGGAGCCTGGATTCTAGGAGATTTCTTCAGCCTGGCGGATGTCAGCTGGGTTGTGATCTTTGACCGTATGCGTGAAGCCGACTGCACAGACCTGTTCCTGGGTGGAGAACTGCATCCTCAGGTGACGGCCTATCGCGACCGCCTCTTCGCCCGCTCAAGCTATGCAAAAGGCATCTGGAATCACGAGCACCCCGCCGTCCGCCAAGGTACTCAGCGACTCAGGGACGCCAAGGAGGCCAGCCCCCAACTGCGCGCCCTCTTGGCCGGCGAGTCTGTCCGACCCCAAGGCAACTAAGCGCGCCCTACCCCGCCACCTGGAACATACCCGGGCGACAATCGGCTAGAGTGCGCCGGGCCGTGCCCAGCGACCCTCTCACCGCAGTACTCGTCTTTAGCCTAGTCATACTGGGCGCCGCCCTTCAGGGTGCGGCGGGCTTTGGCATGGGCCTCATTGCAGCGCCTCCTCTCATGCTGATTGCGCCCGACTTGATCCCAGGCCCGTTAATCGGTGCGGGGATCGTCCTGACAGGCGCCGTGGCCTACAGGGACCGCGCCTCCATAGACTACTCGGGCCTGGGCTACGCACTCGTGGGAAGAGCGCTGGGCACCGTCATGGCAGCCGTCTTTCTTGCCCTGGCCTCTCCTCGATCCTTCGATCTCGCCTTTGGCTTGCTCGTCGTTCTGGGGGTCAGCCTGAGCGCCGGTGGACTCCGGGTCCGCCTGAGCCCGAGGACAATAAGCTTCGCCGGCTTCCTGTCCGGCTTGATGGGCACTGTGTCCTCCATCGGTGGCCCCCCCATGGCCCTGCTCTATCAGCACTCAGGGGCAGCCAAACTTCGTGCCACCCTGGCCGGCTATTTTGTTCTCGGCGTCGGATTCTCCCTGCTCGCCCTCTTTTCCGTGGGTCTCTTTGGCTGGAACGAACTGAGGCTGGCCCTAATCCTTAGCCCCGCCATGCTGCTGGGCTTCTTACTCGCCAAGCCTCTTCAATCGAGACTTCGGGAAACCATGATCCGCCCCATCGTTCTTGGGCTCTCCCTGGTATCGGCTGCATGGGTCATCTGGCGCGCACTCTGATCCGCGCTTACCCTCAAGCCAACACGCGTACCCACCCCTGGTCACAAACAACTGCGCTTCATTTTGGAAAGGGAAATATGGACCCCGTTCTTCTGATCGTTGGACTCGCTCTGATTCAATTCCTCGTTTTTGGGGCCCTCGCGGGCAAGGCCCGGGCAACCTATGGCGTCGAGGCACCTGCGGTCACGGGGCATCCAGGCTTCGAGCGGCGGTTCCGGGTGCAGCAGAACACTCTTGAGCAGTTGGTGATTTTCATTCCCTCGATCCTAATTTTCCAACTCTATTGGAGCCCCAACGTCGCAGCGGCACTGGGTGTTGTGTTCATTGTGGGGCGCCTGATCTACTACCGAGGCTACGTCGAAGAACCCGGGAAACGCTCCTTGGGATTCGGCATCGGCTTTCTTGCCCAGGTGATACTCCTGCTGGGCGCGGTCTCGGGAGCCCTCTTGGCATTGCTCGGCTAGCCAAATCCCTCATGGGCTCTCTCGTGAAGGCCCTCTTGAGGAATTCACCGACAGACCAACCCCATCCGAGCGCCTCGGCGCGCCGGGCGCTGTGGGTTAAGCTTGGCCCCGCGCCCAAAGGCTAGCTGGCGCTCGACCCCTCAAGGAGCAAAGTCGTGACCGAGGCCAAGCTCGCCGAACCCGTTGACTACATCGCCGAAACCCGCGCGACCTACGACTCCCTGGGCTACCCCCCCTACCAGTGGGTAAAGAGCGAGGGCCAGCCGCCGTGGACCCCGGTCCAAACTCGACTCGAGGAGGCTTCTGTCGCTTTGATCGCTTCCGGGGGCATCTATCAGCGCGGCCAGCACGCTTTCCATTTCAAGGACGATGCCTCCTACCGGGTCATCGACACCTCGGTTTCCTGCGACGACCTGCGAGTCACCCACTTCGCCTACGACGTCAGCGACGCCCGAACGGACCCCAATGTCGTGTTCCCCCTGGGCACCCTGCGAGCATTGGTGGCCGAAAACTCCCTGGGCGCCATCACCCCCCAAGCGTTCACGTTCATGGGCGGCATCTATTCGGCCCGCAAAGTGCGCGATGAGTTGGCTCCGGCTCTGGTGCAGCGAGTCGCCGACCAGCGACCGGATATCGCCCTTCTCGTCCCCGTCTGACCTGTCTGTCATCAGTCGGTCGGACTGATTGCACGAGAACTCGAAGCCGCTGGGATTCCCACGCTCTGCATGACCAGCGCCCTATCGATCACGCGCTCGGTTGCGCCTCCCCGGGCTGCCTTCCTGGATTTCCCACTAGGCCATACTACGGGCAAAAAGAACCAACCCGAGGCCCAGAAGAGATTATTGAAAAATGCCCTCGGGGCCTTCGACGAGTTGCAGCGCCCCGGCGAGATCAAGTTCTTGAACGAACGTTGGTCCGATGACGAGACATGGCGTGAAAAGCCCATGGCGAAAGCCGAAACCGGTTCCGGTGAGCCGAAGGGTGATTTCCGGACCCCTCGACTCGAAACGCCCCAATACCAGTACCCCGCCGACCAGACGGAAGCCGAGCACCAGCACCGGAACGGTGGTTGCGGGAGTTGCGTAGGCGCCGAGTAGCGCCATCCTCCCGGGGAAAACGAACCGGTCGGTGGTTCCCCAGTCGGACAATTGCCCATCCGGGTGTACCCTAACCCGCGAACCGGCCTCCCCTTCCGGTGTCCCCTCCAGAGCCCCACCGAACTCAATGCGGAACTCAATGCGGAGAAGTCCAATGAAAACTCTCGGCGCAATCCTTCTCAGTCTGGCAATCGTCCTCGCACTCTTCTCCTTCACTGCGCGTTTTCTCGACGGACCCTTGGGAATCGTCGCAGGCGGACCGCTGACCTCGGGAGACCTCGTCCCTTCTGAGGGCGTCGACTTCTCCTTTGCCAAGAACATCGATACCATCGAATTCCAACTCCTGGATCCGCCACGATCTCGAACGACCTGGGTCATTCTCTACGACGGATCACTTTTTGTACCGGCTGGGTTCATGAACCTTCCGATCTGGAAGAAATGGCCCCATGAAGCAGTCAACGACGGTCGGGCCATCGTCCGCATAGAGGGCGTCAGATACCCCTTTCGGCTGGAACGGGTCGAGGACCGGAAAACCTGGCAGAAGGTCGGGCAACTGGCCGCCAATAAATATGGTCTGGAAGAGATCGACCCCGAAGGCGAAGCTTCCGCTGAGCGCTGGAACCAGTTCTGGGTTTTCCGCATGAGCCCAGAGTCCCTGGAAGCCATGGAACTGCCCCAGTAGCGTCGGAGATCGCTTACGGTTCTCGGCTCAATCTCGCACTCAGCGCCCTTTGAAGTCCGGAGTCCGACGTTCGAGCAGCGCCGCGATCCCCTCCCGCGAGTCTTCGGTTTCCGCCGTACGCGATTGTACATGGGCTTCATGCCGCGCTGCGCTGCGCGGATCCCAATCCAGCCCACGGTAGATCGACTCCTTGGTCCAACGCACGGCCAAGGGGGCGGCCCGGGCAATTTCCTCCGCGATTTCTCGCGCCTTGGGAAGAACCTGTTCCGACTCCACGGCATGATTCGCGAGGCCACACTCCTCGGCGACCGTACCGCTCACGATGCGACCGGTGAGCAATAGTTCCACAGCCTTTGGCACCCCCAAAAGTCTGGGCAAAAGATAGGTGGTCGCCATTCCGGGGTGCAGGCCGAGTTGAACGAAATTGGCTCCATAACGCGCGTCGCGATTTGCCACACGCACATCGCACACAACGCCCAACCCCAGGCCTCCCCCAATGGCGTGCCCTTGCATCGCTGCGATCACGGGAACCTCGATCTCCAGCAGCGAAAGGAAATGAGAGTACATCGAGTAAAAGCGATCCTGGGGCGCAGTAAAGCGCTCACTTCCTTCATCGCCGCCGCCGATCCGGCCCGACTTGAAATCCGCACCGGCACAAAAACTCTTGCCCCTCCCGGTCACGATGACGCACCGAACCTCGGAGTCAGAGCGCGCTCGGGAAACCGCTTCCGCCAGCCCCTTCAGAACATCCGGGGTCATGCTATTTCGATTGTCCGGGCGATTCAATGTCAGGGTTGCAACCCGCTCGTCCACCTCGTAGAGCACTGCATCTTCGGTCACTAAATCTCCTCCAGGGCCTGCGCTGATTCAGATCCGAGTTTCAATCCCGGGGCAACTGTACGAGTTGGCGTGCCATGATGAGTCGTTGCACCTGGCCAGTGCCTTCGACAATATCCATCGCCTTGACATCACGATAGAGCTTCTCGATCAAATGATCTCCCCGCCCGCCGACGACGCCAAGAATTTCCATTCCCAGACTGGCCGCCTCGAGGGCGGCCGTGGGCGCCGCCGCTTTCGCCATGGAAGCTTCAAGAATATTGGGGCGACCATGATCGGCCAGCCAGGCGGCTCGCCAACAGAGCAGGCGCGCACTTCGAAGCTTGCGACGGGTCCGCTCGAGACGATCCCGAATCCGGATATCGCCAAGCAGGTCGCTCTTCTCGGCAAACTCCACCCCAGCGTCCAGTGCCGCGCGACCTATTCCCACCGCCATCACCGCGACAAGGGGGCGAGTCGCATTGAAAGAACGCATGGCTCCCTTGAATCCAGCGCGACGCGCATAGTGTTCTTCACCGCCAATCAAGTTCTCGGCGGGTACCCGGCAATCAACCAGACTAAAAGATGTGGACTCGTAAGCCTTCAGGCCCATCTTCCGTTCCACCTGAAAGTCTCCGAGCCCTGGTGTGCCCTTCTCCACAACAAATGCACGGTGGCCTTCGCGCCCGAGGCTTGAATCCACGGTGGCCCAGACAACGATCCAGTCAGATCGACTCGCATTGGCAGCAAAGGATTTGGCGCCATTGAGAATCCAGGTGTTGCCTTCTTTGCGCGCGCTCGCCCGGATGCCGGCGACGTCCGAACCCGCACCGGGCTCCGTCATGGCAAATGATCCCCAACGTGCTCGGTCGGGGTGGACGAAGGGACCGAGGAAACGTCGTTTCTGATCTTCGGTGCCCATGGAAATCAGCGGCGGCTCGCCCAGGCCAGGGCCCGGAAAGGAAACCGCTACGCCCCGATCCCAGTACGACATCTCCTCGGCAAGGCAGAGCGTACTGCGCGAAGAACCGATACTCCCCGCCCTCTCCTCGGACTGTGTACCCGATCCCTCGCCTCTCCAGCGTGTCCTTCCCTGGCCGGCCCTCACCAGACCCTCAAAGAAAGGGTGCTCTGGAGGCGTCGGGCGGCCCAGCCGATCGGCTTCGATACCCAGGGGTCGGATCTGGCTCGCCCCCAATGCCCGTATGCCCTTGAGTCGCTCCAGGGTTCCTTCGTCGATAGCGAGATCCATTAGGCAGCTCCCAGCGGCAGCAGCGGCTCTTCGGGGAACGCCTTCATGCCCCGAGCCGCGTCCTCTCGGGCTCCATCGACACCCCCAAAAAAAAGCCCGAGGGTGCGGCCCTCTCGCATAAACTTTTCGACCGGATGGTCCTGCATAAAACCGTGGCCGCCGAGGATCTGGACTCCGTTTGGCGTCACGAAGGTCGCTTGCTCGGCGGCTTCCAGGAACGCTGTCGCTGAGGCCTCTTCGCCTGGCCGCCCCGTGTCCAATCTCCAAGCGGCTTCCAACCCCAGAATTCGAGCAGAATCGACGGCGATGGCCATGTCGGCGATCAGGAAAGCCAGGGCCTGATGGTGGGCAATGGGCTTGCCGAAAGCCACGCGATCCATGGCATAGCGGCGAGAGTAGTCCGAGGACTCACGCATCACGCCCACAAGAAGCGCCGCCACATAGAGTCGCGCCCGAGCCAGCGCTCTTCTTGCCCCGTCAGCACCGCTCCACTCGGCCGCGATGGGGGCCGAGTGGAGGGTCAGTTCCGAAGCGCCGGCGGTGCGCAGACCTGAACCGCGAAGCCGTTCGAGTTCGATGCCCTGCTGAACGACCGAGGCGCCCTCTTCATCGAGCACCACGACCAAGTCGGCACGATCTGCGGGCACCCACGGAACCACACCGCTCCAACTGTTCCCCTTGCGCTCCAGGCACCGGGGCGCGCCAGCACCGTTCCAAATCAATAGACCCCGGCTTCCCATTGAGCTCAGGAGTGGCTCACCGAAATCCCGCACAGCATCGGGCCCCCCGAGTTCCATCAGGGGATAAAGGGCCGGGCCGAGGGGGTCCAGAGCAAGGGCCGCTCCGGGATCAGCCGCCGCCAATTCCTCCAGCACCAAGTAGCGCGCCACGGCACCCAATCCAGATTCGGCGTCGAGTTCGGGCCACTCGAGGGTCGCGAATCCGATCTCCGCGAAGGCCTCCTCGGCGGCCCTGCCCGGGGTCCTTGCCGACTCGTTCTCTCGGAGTGCAGGACGCAGGTGGTCATCCGCATAGTTCAGCGCGGTGTTGCGAACGAGTTCAAGTTCATCGCCAATTTGGAAATCAATCAATTGAAAATCACCCTCCGCTCTCAATGGCTCCCAACCGGGAAACGACAGTGTATCTGAAAAAACAAAATAGAGGCTGATGGTTTTGGGGCAGCCAACGAAGCAAGAAAGCCCTCTCATCCCCCTTGGACTGGCCGCTGCCCCTCGGATCTTGCACCCTTGAGAGAAAGCCGGCTACTCCCAAAAACTCCCCGTCGCAATTCACCCGAGGTCCCCGATGCGCACAATGGTTCGACTCCCTCGCCCTGCACTCCTGATAGCGCGCACCGTTTGGCTGACATCGTTTCTACTCGTGATCGGAGCCGAGGTCGGTCACGCCTCGCCGCCCAATGTCGTTATTCTGCTGGCCGACGACTTGGGCTGGGCCGATGTCGGTTACCACGGGGGGGCGATCAAGACCCCCGGTATCGATCGCCTGGCCCGGGAGGGGCTACGAATGGAACACTTCTATGCAACCCCGATCTGTTCCCCCACCCGGGCTGCGCTCATGACCGGACGCGACCCCCTCAAGCTGGGCCTTGCCTACGATCAACTCCACCCCTGGTACAACGCGGGTCTCTCGCCCGACGCCTATACCCTCGCAGACGCCTTCCAAGCCGCCGGGTATCAGACGGGGATAGTGGGCAAGTGGCACCTGGGCCACACCCAGGCGCATCAACTTCCCAATGCCCACGGCTTCGAACACTTTCACGGACACCTGCACACGAATACCGACTATTGGAAGCATGAGCGCGAAGGCGCACATGATTTGCAGAGAAACGGAGAAACAATTTCCCTCACCGGGGAATACCTGACACATATTCAGCAGCGCGAGGCCACCCGCTTCATTCGGGATCGCGACCCCGAGAAACCCTTCCTTCTTTATGTCCCTTTCACGGCACCCCACAGCCCCATGCAGGCACCGGAAGAAGCCATCAAGCGTTACTCACACCTCCCCGCCAAAGGCTACCGGCGCACTTACGCCGCCATGGTGGACGAGATGGATCGCGCCATTGCAGCGATCCTCGATACCCTCGATCAAGAGGGTCTGGCCAAAAACACCCTGGTGCTGTTCTTCAGCGACAACGGCGGGTTCGGGGGATTCGGTGGCCTCAACACGCCCCTACGCGGTGAAAAGGGCCAGACTTTCGAAGGAGGAATTCGCGTTCCCGCCGTCCTGCGCTGGCCCGGCCACCTCCCTGCTGGCCAGAGCATCGACGCCCAGACCTCGGTGATGGATGTCTTCCCAACCCTGGCAGCTGCCGCCTCGATTCCCCTCAAGCCCACAGATGCCATGGACGGTCGGAATATGTGGCCGGTCTTTAGTCAGGGCCAGTCTCCCGGAGAACCCCCACCGATCTACTTCGCATCCGAGATTCCGCTTCCCGGACTGATCCACCTGGCCGTAATCGACGTCCCCTGGAAACTCGTACAAATCGTCCGGGAGGGGCAGACCCAAACCCAAGTTCGCAATTTCCTATTTCGCATTCTTGAAGATCCCTACGAAGAAAAGAATCTGGCTACGGAGCATCCCGCAATCGTTGAAAAACTCGCTGGGCAAATTCACACTTGGAGAAGCCAGCATCCCATGGCCGGTACTCGGGGGACCTTGGTCGCCCACCCTGGCTGGGTAGCGCCTTTGGATTGGGCGGATGCAGTTGTCCCGGCATCCCTGCTACAGCCGAGGTGGAAGAACGAACTGCCTCTCACCAAGGCCCTTCTTGATGCCACCGCGGACCGCGGGGTGCTCGTGGATGAAGCCACCCGCAAGGAGCTAGAAGAAGCCGAAAGGCAGCGTGCTGTGGCTCTGGAGGAATGAACGGGAAAGCGTTCTTCGGGCAGGCTTGGCCTGCCCCGCATCGGCTCACTCGGATATTTCGTAGAGAAGAATCGAGTAACCGGGTTGCGCCACGGGTTCCCGGGCGAGAAGCCAGTCGTAACACCCCTTCGGCGCAGCCACGAAAGGGTTGTCGACGGAATAGAGGCCGCGCAATAGCGTTGCGCTGATTGCGACCATCCCCTTTACGGGCCGGCAACTGGGTAGGGGCTTTGCATTCAGTCCGTAGAGTTCCGGCCGCTCGGGGCCGAAATAGCCGATCCAGATGGGCGGGTTTCCTCGCGCCGCGACCTCCTCTGCCAGGGCTCCCAGATCCTGTCCCCAATCAAAATTCGAATCCACGAGAAAGCGATGGCCTCCCGCCGGGCCCCCGGCCAGCACGTTAAAATACGAGAGGTAGTGGGGATGCACCCAGGCGCCCACTAGCCCCAACCAGACCACCGCCGCGACCACCGCCCAGCGGCGGGCGCCTGTCCGGGCGGACAAACGTGTCGCCATGAACAGAGCAAGCAATGGAATGATCGGGAGCAAGTAACGCAGGCCCAAGGGCACCCGAACCCATACCGTCACAATTGCGAGAAAGACCGCCACCGCGAGACCGACCATGAAAATGACGCCGGCACCTACGCGGGGTTGGAGAAGCTGGCCCCCCGCTTGTTCGGTGTCACCCCGGGAATCCGGATTTCGTTGGGGCCACAGCGCGTAGGCCAGGAGCATCAGTACGGGGAGAGGAGTTTTCATCGCCCAGGCCACGGGAAGCAGGTACCAGAACCTCCCATCCCTGGCGATTTCGCCAAAGAAGTAGATCGCCCGGCCGCGCGTATTCGCCGCCACATCGAACAAGAGGGAATGAAGGAACGATGGCAGGGGGACCCCCGCATAGGGGCCTTCGATACCTTCGATCATCCCAAAGGAGAACCCGTACCCAACCCACACCACTGCCCCTGCCATCACGATCAACCCGGCCAGCAATGCAGAAGCACGCAGGCCCGGCAGCAGGAAATCGCTAAAAAGTTTTTTTTCTCGGGGGCGGCGAAAACCATCGCCCAGGGGCGGAATCCCATATTCCAAGGCGAGCAGGAAGAGACCTAATAACGGCAGCAGAACAAGACCGGTCAGCTTCGCCAGCAAGGCCAGTCCAAGGGAAGCTCCACAGAGCGCAAAGCGAAGCGGGCCCGGACGATTCCACCAACGCCAGAAGGTGTAAAAAGTCTGAAGCATCAGAACCGTTACCGTGATGTCGGTATGAGCCAGGGACGCATGGGCGAGAATTGTGGGCGAGAGCGTATAGAGGGACAGCGCCAGCAATCCCGCCCAGAGGCCCGCCGCTTCGCTGGCCCACAAAAAGACCAAGATCGCCCCCCAACAGGCGATAGCGACGAAAGGCGTTCTCGAGAGCCAGCGAACAAATTTGGGATCTGGATAGGGCCCAGCCAGAAGGTCGGCGCCGATCAAACGATTAATTGGACGCTTACCCAGGTCTAACCCCAGTAGGGGAAGAGCCGCCAGGTGATGAGCCAGCGGTGGATGGAAGCCCAGGGTTTCATAGAAATGGTAGTCCCCCGACTCCCATAGGTAGAGACCCACGCCGATATAATGAGGCTCGTCGATGGTCAGAGTATTGCGCTCGGCGGCATCAAGCAGTCGAAGGGCAAAGACGCTCACGAGGATGGCGGCCAGGATCAAGCTGGTTCCTTGCCGAATCGGATTTTTCATCGAGGCGGCGACCCCGCATTCCAGTTCATGAGTGCCGACCCTCCAATTGCGCCAGCCGGAAGTCTCCGCGATCAAGTTTTTGAAAAAAGCCAGCGGCTGTCACTCGTCCCTCGACTTTCCAGCTCAGCGATCGAGGTCCGGGGGAGGGCTCAGGAAAGCTCCAAGAGCATCAGCAATCCGACGGCCTGCATCCCCTTCGCCAAAGGGGTTGGGAATCGTCCGAACTCCCTGCATCCAGTCACTGCCCCGGTACGCTTCATCGAGTTCAGTTTTCAGTTCCTGCCCCGAACCCGCCACCAGGCGAACGACACCACTTTCGATCGCTTCCGGGCGTTCGGTGTTATCGCGAATCAGAAGGACGGGTTTACCCAGGGACGGTGCTTCCTCCTGAATCCCCCCGGAATCGGACACGATCATCCAGGAGCGCGCGATGAGATGGATGAAGTCGGAATACTGCATCGGGGCAACGAGAAGGGCGCTCTCCGACGAGCCAAGTAGGCGCTGAGCCCGCTGCTCCACCTGTGGGTTGGGGTGGACGGGGAAAACAATGGCAACATCGCTTTTTTCATCGGCAAAATCAGCCAGGGCCCTCATGCGACTTTCCATCACCTCACCAAAACTCTCCCGGCGATGGGTTGTCAGCAGGAGCAACTTACGATCGCCCAACCAAGAACTGATCTCATCGATCTGTGAAGATGTTTCTTGCCTGTTTTTCGCCCAGAGAACCGAGTCGACTACAGGGTTTCCGGTCACCGCGATAGCAGGACTCGCGACACCTTCGGCAATCAGCGAATCTCGATTGTGTCGAGTGGCGGCAAAATGGAAGCTGGCCACTTGCGAAATCAAGCGACGATTCATTTCCTCCGGAAAAGGGCTAGCCGGATCACCCGAACGAAGGCCCGCCTCCACGTGACCCACTGGCACTCGCGCGTGGAAGCCGGCCAATGCGCCGGCCAGAGCCGTGGTCGTGTCTCCCTGTACGAGAATCGCATCGGGCTCCTGGGCTTCGAGCAGCGTCTCCATTCCGCCAAGAACCCGGGCGGAAACTCCCGTCGGCGACTGATCCGGGCGACCCACTTCCAGGTCGTAGTCCAGGCGAATGCCCAATTCCTGCAGAAAGGGAGGCAAGATATTGGTGTGCTGACCCGAGGCGACATTCAGGGTCTCGAAATTTTGGCCATCGGCATCCAATGCTCGAATGACCGGAGCCAGCTTGATTATTTCGGGCCGGGTGCCGAACAGCGTCAGGATCCTGTGGCGCCGGTTCCCCACCCCTGTGCCGCCCTTATCGCCCATCTTTTCCATTCTCCGACGTATCCCGAAACCGCCCTGCCCTCGCCAATCATCGCCGAACCAAGCATACACGGCCTCCCTGTCGGGATGTAATATTCGGCCCGGGATTCCAATCGTATGCAAGGTTTCCCATCAAGCGAAATCCCCGTACCATCGGACCCGGGAAAGCGAAGCCGAGGTCGCATGTCCAAACCGAATACCGAATGGCTCTTTTGGGCGCTGGTGGGCGCCTCCATCGCGGGATGGGTCGTTTTCCACTTTTCTGCGTTGCTGGCGTGTATGGGCGAATGCTATGTGGACCTCGGGAGTGTCCATGGCTACCCAATCGCTCACCTGGAATTCGATGACACTCGGTTAAATACTTGGATTCTGGCGTGGAGTCAGCACGCCCTGCTCACCCCGGGCATTGGGATTTTTGACGCCAATGCATTCTACCCAGCCCCTGCGGCGCTCGCAGGATCCGAGCACCTGCTGGGCCAGGCAATTCTCGCCCTTCCCCTGCAAGTCTTTACGGACAATTCAGTTTTCATTTATGGCAGCATGCTGGTCGCCAGCTATGCGGTTCTCGGATTCTCAACCGCTTTCTGTGTTCGTTGGCTCGTCGATTCCCGGGCAATCGCCCTCTTGGCCAGCCTAGTCGCCATGGCCATGCCCTGGCGTGCCGCCGAACTCAGTCACCTTCAACTTCTTTGGGCCTGCTGGTTTCCCCTCATCTTCTGCCTCAGCCTCCGCCTCTTGCTACGCCAGGGGAGTTGGAGAGACAGTGCAGTACTCAGCATCGTCCTGACCCTGCAACTCCTTTCCTCCTACTACCTCGCATACATGATCACGTTCACCCTTGGGATGACCGCTCTGGTCGTCCTGGTAAGGCAGGGAATCGACGGTCCAAGCTTCGCAAAGCTCGCCCCTGCGGCGCTGGTTCCCTACGGAATCCTGGCCGCAGTCTCTATCCCCTATCTTTCGCGAGCGTCTCGGGGTGAAATTTTAGTCACCCTCGACCCGAACAAGCCAATGGCCGGTGATCATCTGGGCAACGCCATCCATCTGTTATTTCCCCGATTGGAAACGTTTTGGCAAGCCAATTTTAGCCACGAGTCCACGTTTCTGATTCCGGCCAGTATTCTCGGGCTTGCCTTCCTGGCTGGCGGCTGGCTGCGGAGACAGAAAAACGAATCCACTATCGAAGAACACGAACACCTCCTGCGGATTCGGATGGCCTTTTGGGCGCTCTTCTTTGTTTGCACCCTTTCACTCATCATGATGCTTGGCTCACATATCGAGATCAACGGGAGATTTTATAGGCTTCCGTCCTACTGGGCTTCCAGTTTCCTTCCCGGTTTTTCGAGTCTGCGCGCACCCCACCGCTGGGCCATCGTGATCGGAACCTCAGCTCCACTGCTCGCCGCATTGGGGGCAGTCGGAATCATGAAATCCTGGCGTATCGGGACCCCGCCGACCCAGCATCCGATCCGCTGGGTTGTCGCTGTTCTACTCACGCTGATGGTCGGACTCAATTTTTCCTGGCAGAAACTTCCCGCCGTTGCTGCATTCGAGCACTCTCCTCATCGAATCGAGCTTTACGAAAAACTCGCCGAGTTGCCCTTTGGTCCGGTTCTCGAAATCCCCTGGCACTTGAATTCACTGAGACGAAATCCCAGCGACACCCGCTACATGCTCGCGAGTACTCGCCACTGGCGGCCGATTCTCAACGGTTTCACCGCCCACCTTCCCCCCAGCTTTTTTCTCTTGAACCGGATTTCTCAGGATCTCCCCGAGCCACCGGCGGTGAAGCGATTGACCCAACTGACCGACCTCCGCTGGGTCGTAGTTCATTGGAAGACATTGCCAAGCAGTCGCTTGAGGGCGTGGCAGTCTCTGGCGAGCAGCGAACTTAGGGAGGTGTTTCGTAATTCCGAAGGCGCAATTTTCGAAGTTCTCCAAGACGGAACCAACGGACAGTGGATGCAAGCACTCGTCGGCGGGCATCCCCGGTCGCGAACCCTTGGCGGGCTGGCGCGTGATGATGTTTCCATCAGCTCACACAGAAGCGGAATTTCTTCCCTGGAAATCAGAGGCGCCTTTCACTTCATGGGCTTTCAGCCCATAGACCGGCCCATCGAGCTCGAAATTCAAAATTTTGAAAAGAAAACCTGGCCTGGTCTGGACGTCCAGTCAGAAGGCCTAGTCAAGCTGCGATACGCCTTCTCCGACCAGAAGGATCAACTGATCCAAACGGGCACGGCATTCCTGGATGCCGATATCCCCCCAGGAGCCTCCATTGTCTCGCCTATCCTCGGAGCCCCCACGCATCCGGGGTCCTACCGACTTTGCGTAGACCTCGTCCAAATCCGAAACGGAGCCCCTCGAGCCCTGCCCTTCGATCCCCTGGAGGTTGACGTACAAGTCGCGGGCAAAAGAAGCAGTGGAAAAAATTCACTCGAGCACCTGGCTCAGGCTTATCAAGAATATCGAGCGAAGGATCTTGGGCAGAATTTGTCTCGGTGTGCACAGGAGCGCATCGACTCTTCTCCCCCGAGTGCAGCACTGTCCCACTGAGCATCAGGAATGGAAATCAGTCGGAGCGGGCCAACCTCAGGGGAGGCTTCCTTCCACGGGCTTCGCGACACCCACCACATGCGCTCCCATTCGCCCAAGCACGCCACCCGAGTGGTAGGGCCAGAACTTCGCCTCTGCCCGCGCCGGGAAGAGGGTCAGGCGAGCAAGTAGGCTCCCCTGGAACAGGCGGGTTTGTGCATTGATACAGAGTACGCCGACTCCGAAATACTCGTCCAATTCGAGGCCACTCCTTGCGAGAGCCTCGGTCACCTCAAACAACGAGTACGTACGAGATATCATCGTGCTTTGGGGATTCCAACGGCGCCGAATCCAGCGATAAATATTTCCAAGGAAACCATAAATGGATTCACTCGGGACATAAGTAAAAACGAAACGACCACGTGAATCCAGGCGGCTACGCATCGAGGCCAGTGCCTTGGTCAAATCAGGCAAGTGGTCGAAGAGTTCCATGCAGAGAACAATGTCAAAATCATTCGTTACGACTTCCGAAAGATTTTCTGCATTGGCCTCCCGGAAATCAATTACACTCCCAAACCCCTCTTGTTCGGCCGCTTCTCGGGCCACTTCGAGCATCTCCTGATTGATATCCACCGCAACAATCTGGCAGCCCTGGCGAGCGAAGTGGATAGCAAATCGACCCCGCCCAGTACCCACGTCAAGAACCCGACAATTGCTACCGACTTCAACATGGTCATCGAGGATCGTCAACTCGGCGTCGTAATGAAAGGAGAGCGGACCCGCATGAGGAGACCACCACCGCTCCACCGTACCTGCTTCGGAGAAGTAGTCGGGGACTGCCTTCGGGTCCAGTTTTTCCGCCATCAGCCCGAGCCGAATTTACGCGAGAATATGAGCGCCAGCGTTTCGCCAACGGTCCGGAGGACCATCATTTTACTCACCCCAAATTTCTGGTCATAACGCAGTATCAGCGGAACCTCAGTCATGATCGCACCCATCCTGCGGAGTTTAAGAAGAATGTCCACCATGCAGGAAAATCCACTCTGTGCCACGAATTGAGGGCCGTGAATTTCAAATGCTCGACTCAACACGTCGGCACGATAGGCACGGAAACCACACGTAAAATCACGAACATTGCGCGTGGGAAAAAGCAGGCCAAAAACAACTCGAGCACCAAAGCTCAAAAATCGCCGGTGATATGGGACACCCTGAATATTAGCCCCCGGGCGATATCGAGATGCAATGACCACGTCGTTACCTTCGCGAATACCTCGCACCATTCGCGCGATCAAGCCAGGCGTGTGGGTGTTATCGGAATCCATCGTCACGATGATGTCGCGAGGGTCTGCGCCCTCCAATGCAGCGACTAGGCCGGTCCGGATAGCGTCACCCAGACCCAAATTTTCGGAATGCTCGACCAACGTAACTGGCATCTCGCCGGCCAGGGAAAGCGCCGCCTCCCCCGTCCCGTCGGTACTGCCGTCATTCACCACTATCACCCGGTAATCGATGCGACTTTCCTGCATCGACTGACGGATTGCGGCCAACAGCAACGGCAGCGTCTCGGCTTCATTGTAGGCCGGTAGTGCTATAATCAACATTCGCCAGCCATCCTCGCAATCGTCTTGGCCGGTATCTAGGCCCGTCCTCAGGAAAACTCTACTTGGTCAGAGCCGCCCCGAAGTTATTGATTGCCTCCACCAGAGCATTCACTCGATAAGGCTTTGTCAAAAATCCCACGAGGGGATCATCTCCCAAAATCTCTTCGATATTCGCATTCGAATATCCACTCGAGACCAGAATAGGCAGATTTGGGAGCCTGGATCGGAGCGCAATAAACATCTCCTCAAAAACGATATCGGGCATCATGATGTCGACGATGGCCGCACAATAATCGAGGTCCATATCTTCTAGTAACTCTAAAAATTCTGACTCGCTGGACGCCGTATCCACTCGGTATCCCTCGCGCTCCATTCCCCTTCGGATCGTATCCAAGACGATCAGTTCGTCGTCAATGGCCAGCAGTTTTTCATTTCTTTTTGAACCTTTTTTCAGACTAGGAACGGCGACGGCGATATCGACGTTGCCGGTCAAGACCGGAAAAATCGCTCGAATTTTCGCCCCCTGGCCTTCGGTGCTTGAAAAAAGGACCCCTCCATTATGGCTCCTTGCGATGTCCTGTACTGCCGCCAATCCCAAACCTCGCCCCAAGCCCTTTGTCGAGAAGAAAGGCTCAAAAACTCGCTTGTTCCCGCTTTGCGGGATACCGCAACCCTGATCCTCAATTTCCAAAAAAACGTAGGAACCCGGCAGAACCGAGTCCTCAAACCACTCTGCAGAGGCTTCGGACTCACCTATTTCCTGGGATCCAGTTCGAACAAACAAAGTTCCGATCGCGGGGAGCGTGGCTTCGAAGCCGTTCGTTACCAGGTTCATGATTAGCTGACGGAATCGCGCCGAATCACCCCACACCTGAGGCAGCTCTGATTCCAACTCCCTGACCACACTCACTTTGGCATCCAGGGAAGGCCTCATCATAGAAAGCGTCTCGGTAACGAAAATACTTATATCTATCGCCTCCAACAAAGCAGGCGCCTTTCCGCAATACGCCTTCAACTGACGAGTCAAGTCCGCAGCTCTTTCTGCCGCATCTTCGACATCGGCCAATGCTTCGGTGAACTCAATGCCTTCTCCCGGCCCAAGCTGCTTCGCGTAACTTGCGTTTCCCAGAATTCCAACAAGTAAATTATTGAAGTCATGAGCGATCCCTGACGCCATGAGCTCAATGCCTTCGAGTCGTTGATTCGCCACCATCCGCGCCTCCATGCGCTGTCTCTGCAATTTGTCGCTTCGATTGGCCTCTTCAGCCAAACGAATACGCTCTCGGAAAAGCTCGTGGGTTCTCGTATCAACTGCTCGACTCAGGGCCCGTTCCTGAAGGCTCAATTGATCTGAATTGTCTTCGTTTTGCTTCAAGACGAATATCAGGTCTCGCGCCGTAGAATGAAAGAGGTGCGCACATGAGAGTACGAAAATCGAGCCACCGAAAAAGATGGCCGAAACGATTCGATCCGCCTGCGTTACTTCCGACACAGAGAACAAGTGTCCGATAAACGCCAGATATCCGCTGATGAAGCCAATGACCATGGCGCCGAGCAGGAGCCAACGAAAGTTGTTTTTTTTGCTCCTGGAAAGTACGTATACCCGGCGAAACTGATCCAATGCCAGGATGAAGAGAACTAAAGAAACCGAGACAACAAGCGTCTCAACAGCCACCTGATTTCCTCCTCACGCTTTGCAGTGACTTTTCATGAATTGGTTCGGAATCCAAGGGTTTGTTCTCTCTCAGAACTACGACCCGCATGGGTTTCCAATGGCGCAATAGAATAAGCAGTTGATTTAGTCAGGAGTTCTGAAAATTTTCGCTTTATCCATAATAGCGCCTCCGGTCCCAGGAATCTGGAATTTCCTGGAAGCTACCCAAACATGGAATCGGGAATACGCTCCCCCCTCCGGCTCGAATTGTCCCAAATGCGAAAATTGCCGACTCATTACCCCGCCGCCGAGAAACCCTGATCTTTCACTTCAACCCATATTAATTGTCGGGTTTTTTCCAGGGCCCAGGGTCGCCCTGGGTATTGGGGAAGCGCGGTCGCCGACCCTCTTCTGCTGGAAAGCTCTAGATGGAGTACCGAGAAAATTCCGGCCACGGTGTACCCGGAATTGCGATGGCTCTCGAGAGACTCGCCTCTCGGTGAACAACCCCTCGGCTGAAATTTCTTGAGCGGATCAGGTGCCTAAGTGCCATGCGAGATGGCCAGCCAACCAGAACAAGTTGCGACCAGTGCTGGCCCAAAGGGTGATCTGAATCTCCAAGCAGAACGGTCATGGGTGTAGCTACCCAATAGAAATTTCCTCCGCGCCGGTACACTTCGATCGCAGTATTTCTGGCATAGCGCTCGTACGCTTTCTTGCCCGTCTGACTCCTCTCACCAGACGCAGATGCTGTTCTCTCGTAGGAAGCAGTTTCCCTGATCCCGTTGAGGTTAACCATGGTGAAGGGTTGCCATTGATCATGGTCATAAAATACGGAGAGCTGCGCAGCGTCCGAGGAAATTCCCATGCTTCGGGAATCTTGGGGGAGTTTTTCCTCAGGAACTTCTACGACTTGTACAGGCGAAAACGTTCTAACGAGTCTTCCTGCAATTGAAGAAATACGATGAGAAGATCGTGAATCCGGCGTCAGAGCCAGAATAAGGACATCCCGAATGCCCATTTCGATGTTCGAAGTTGCGCGAGCTAACACCTCCACCGCTCCGCGCCGTGACGAATACTCCTCCAGAAGAAGGTGGCTAAAGCTCAACGCAGACCGACCCTGAACTACATCGAGATTCCCGACATAAATTCTCTCGCCACCCACGTCTTCTATCCAGTGCTTGCTGGCGTCCACCCAGGCACTGAAAAGCTCAAGATTCGTCACATCAACGAAACGTGCTAGGGCAACCCGGTTTCCGTCGTCTCTTGCGAGGAAATTTTCCCAGCGCTCTTCGCCCTGCATTCTTCGCCAGCCCTCCGGTTGGAATCAATCTTCCCCAGCTAAGAACTTCAGCACTGAAGCCTCCCACGCGCAACCGCAGCATCGGATGGGCATCTTCCTTTTAGCGCAGGTGCTTGGTTTTAAAGGGATTGTTTCTGTTCGAATCGACCCCAGCTCGATGCGGATAGCAATTAGCGCCTCCCCGGGTGGCTCGGAATGGCTGAGGATCCGGGCGGGCTCATGGCAGAGGGACACCCCCAGGTCACGCGCTTTTTCATGCGCCGAAAATTCTCAGACGGCTGCTCGATTCCCGAGACGCCGATTCGGGTATCAGCGATACTTTGCCCGCGCGGAGCCTTTTGTGGGCAAAACGGTTCTCACCTGAAGCGGTTGAGGCCTGCGCAAAACAGCCCCTCTTCGACTGTGCTAACCGGTTATCTCTATGACAACCTCCGTGAAATCCTCGGCAGAATACGCCAGTGCCCGAACTCTCCTTGCGTTCGGAACAGGGTCTATCGCCGTAGGTACAAAGAATGTGATTTTTTCCTCTTGGCTGATGCTCTACTACAACCAAGTCCTCGGCCTGAAGCCCTACCTAGCAGGCCTTGCCCTCGCACTTGCATTGGTCGTGGACGCGGTGAGCGATCCCATGGTGGGCGCCTGGTCGGACCGGGCTCGAACACGATGGGGCAGACGCCACCCCTTTATCTACGCCAGCCTGCTTCCTTTTAGCGGCTTCATATATTTGATCCTCCAGCCCATGCCGGGCGCGTCCCAGTCCGAGCTCTTTGTTCGACTTCTCTTATTGGCCATTGGGGTTCGCCTCTCCATGACCTTCTATGAGGTTCCGCGCTCCGCACTCGGCCCCGAACTCACCAAGGACTACGACCAGCGTACTCTGATGGTCGGAATTTCCACGGCATTTGGATGGTTGGGGGGAGCGGGCATCGCGGCTATCGCGCTAGGGGGCCTCTTTCCCGAATCAGCCGAATTTTCGGGGTCTCGCGCGTTCCTGAACCCCTCTGGGTACAGTTCCCTCGCCTTCATCGCAGGCGGCGCAATTCTGGTCTCCGGACTCCTTTCAACTGTCGGGCTTCATAGCCGAATACCCTACCTCCACGTCCCGGAACGAAGCGAGAGGCCAAGCTTCAAGCAATTAATGCAGGAAATCCTGGAGACCCTTTCCAATCGGTCCTGGCTGGTTGTCTTCCTCGCTGGGCTTGTTTTTGCCCTGTTCATCGGACTGCAAGCCGGGACCGAGAACTACTACAACATCTATTTCTGGGAATGGGTCCCCGCAGATATTCGAACCTTTCCAATCGTACAGGCCGCCGTGGCAATCACTTGCGGCTTTGCGACCAGCATATTTTCTCGAGGTCGCGACAAGAAAAAGATGGCCGTGCGTCTTTTCGCTGCCAGCGTGGTTCTCGGGCCTCTTCCCGTCGGACTCCGGTTACTCGATGCCTCCACGACGTTTTCGACCTTTCCCGCCAACGGAACTGAGCTTCTCTGGTGGTTCCTTCTCCTTCACAGCTGCGTGATGATCACGCTCAGCGTTACTGGATTCATTCTTCTCGGTTCGATGGTGGCGGACATCGTCGAAGAAAGTCAAAGCCAGACCGGACGCAGGAGCGAGGGACTGCTCAATGCCGGCCCACATCTCGCCCAGAAGACCATGAGCGCCGGGGGCGTGCTCATCACAGGCGTGGTGCTTTCTACGTTTGGTTTCGACGTGCCCAATCCCACCGTTGAATCCATGTACGAACCCATGCGAAAAATGGCAGCTACTCATCTTGTTTTGGGGATGACTCTACCCGTCATCTGCACCTACCTGATCTCCAAGTACACCATTACCCGGGGCGACCATATGAAACGCGTAGCCGAGCTAGGTTACTCCGAGGAAGACGGAACCCGGTAGCCAATCGGGTCTAGTCCCGAGTTCCTCGAGGGTCACCCAAGGTGCAACTCGATGGGCGTACAGGTGTTCCGAGAACAGGGAGCAATACGAGAGGGTGCGCTCTATGCGAAAAGTGGTTCTTGGTGGAATTTTTTCGATCGCGATTCTGGCGATCATCTACGCAGCTGGACTCGGCTGGTTTGTTCCCGCACCCAAAGGCGAGTCTCCTCGTTTGCGCGCAGTGAAACCCGAAGTCGTGCAGAGGCGGGCAGACGAGATCAATTCCGCTGCTCGGAAAATTGGCATTTCGGAACCCAAGCGGATTCTCTTCGGAGATTTGCACGTTCACACCACTTTTTCCTTCGATGCATTTCAGTTGAGCCTCCCCATGGCAGGAGGCGAAGGCGCGCACCCGGTGGCGGATGCCTGTGACTACGCCCGCCATTGTTCGGCCCTCGATTTCTGGTCGATCAACGATCATGCCATCACCCTAGGACCCAGGCGCTGGGCTGAAACCGTGGACGCAATTCGTGAATGCAACGCAATCAGTGGCGGTGGAGCCAATCCGGATCTGGTCACCTACCTGGGTTGGGAATGGACCCAAATTGGACCCACCCCGGAGTTCCACTGGGGGCACAAAAATGTCGTGCTTCGCGACCTCGATGATGGCTCGATTCCAACGCGCCCGATCAGCGCCGGGCTCCCTCTGGGCACACCCGACATGTCGGATGTCGCACCTTCGCCCTTCCTCATGGGTCTCTACGCCCTGGCAACGGCATCCGAGGGCGGCGACGAGTTGATTGAGTACCTGACAGAAACAGCTGGCATCCACGACTGTCCGGCGGGCGTGCCTGTACGCGAACTTCCCACGGACTGCCGGGAAGTGGCCCCCACCCCGGAGGCTCTCTTCGACAAACTCGACGACTGGGGCCATGCTGCTCTGGTGATTCCTCATGGCACGGCATGGGGTTTCTATACGCCACCGGGGTCATCCTGGGACAAACAACTGACGCCAACCCAACACGACCCAAAATGGCAGCGCCTTATCGAGGTCTACTCGGGTCATGGCAACTCTGAGGAATATCGACCATTCCTTGAGGTCTCCATCGCTCCGGATGGCAGTCGGAGCTGCCCGGAGCCCGGAAAGAACTACCTCCCCTCCTGTTGGCGTGCTGGAGAAATCATCGAAGGAAGGTGCCTCGCTGAAGACAAGAGCGCCGAAGAGTGCGCCACGCGTGCTGCCCAGGCGCGGCAGTATTTTGTCGATGCGGATCGCAATGGAGGCGCCTGGACCGTACCCGGTACGACCGTGGCCGACTGGCAGAACGCTGGGCAGTGCCGAGATTGTTTCCAGCCCGCTTTCAATCTTCGCCCGCGTAGTACGGCCCAATATATCCTGGCCCTGGGCCGAAGTCGGTCCGGGGATAAGGCGAACCACGATTCAGAAACCGATCGGTTTCAGTTTGGCATGATTGGCTCCAGCGACAACCATTCCGCACGGCCGGGAACAGGCTACAAGGAAGTATCCCGCGCAGAATTTACCGAGGCTCGTTTCGGAAATTTCCTCGAAACGCCACTCGGCGATAGCCCCGAACGCGAGCCCTTGGCGGCTTCGGAACCGATGAGCACTGAATTTTCTCCGGCGGTTTTCTCTACCTTCGAAACCGAGCGAGGCGCGTCTTTCTTCCTGACCGGTGGCCTGGCCGCGGTGCACTCAGAAGGGCGCAGCCGCGAGAAAATTTGGGATGCCCTTCAGAGACGCGAGGTCTACGGAACCAGCGGCCCGCGGATCCTGCTTTGGTTTGACCTCCTAAACGGCCCCAAAGGAGCTTCCGCTCCAATGGGAAGCGAAGTCGAACTGGAAGTTGGGCCCATTTTTCAAGTTCGCGCGGTTGGATCCTTCGAGCAGAAACCCGGCTGCCCGGCCGACTCACTCGAGGCACTCCAAGCGGACGATGCAGACCGACTACAACGACTCTGCCAGGGAGAATGCTATCACCCCGGCGATCAGCGCCGGGCCATCGATCGCATCGAAGTCATCCGAATTCTCCCCCAGGAAAACAAGAGCCAGGATATTCAAGCGTTGATCCAGGACCCCTGGCAGGTATTCGAGTGCCCACGAGATACGGCTGGCTGCCGGATCGCATTTACGGATCCCAGCTTCGAGCATTCGAATCGAGACGCTCTCTACTACGTCCGTGCGATCGAGGAGCCGAGCCTTGCCGTGGGTGCCGACCCCTTGGGATGCAACGATATGAAGGATGGCCGCTGCCTACAACCCGAGCCGTGTTCAGCACGCCCCGACTCCGATGACTGTCTGGCGACAACCGAAGAAAGAGCATGGTCTTCGCCAATTTTTGTCCGGAAGCAGGAAGGCTGAAAACCTTCTGGACAGGAAGGCCAGGCGTCTCTTGTGGAGCCGGACCTTTTGTGGAGCCGGATCTCTTCAAGGCGACGGGACAGCCCTTGATGAATCGGGCTAGCAGGGCAGCGGGCCTCGCGTTAAAACCTGGCCCACTGCCCCGCCCCCAATCTTCAAAGCTTCGAGGTATTCACTTCCTGGAGTCGTCGATGCTCCATATACCCGAACCTTTCGCTGAGATCAGAAGAAATACAAAGCAGTAGAGGATTGCGAGCTCCCCTTGGTTTTCCTGAGGCAAAAGCGCCTTCGTGCCATGGGCCATCCAGTAGGCGACTGCCATCAATCCACTGGAAAGAAATGCTGCCCAGGTCGTAAAGAGGCCCACCAGGATCAGAAGCCCACCGATCAATTCAATTGGTCCGGCGATATAAGTGATAAACCAGGGCATCCCCGCCGAAGCCTCGAGAGGCCAGCTGAGAACCTTTTGACTGCCGTGAATGGCAAAAAGAAGGCCACTGACTATTCGAAGCAGAGCGTAGGTTTGAGAACTATAGGAAGACATAAACGCCGCCATTGCAATCTCCTTTAATTATTTATTCGCGCTGCTTTGGAACGCTCATCTTCTTACTCTGAGATCGCACCATCACAACCCGATTCCCCCTCAATTAACTTCTAATTCCCCCATCGTACGAAGGCAGGTTACCGCTTCTGTAGTTGACTACCACGATCCTGCCGGGGACCGATCGATTTGGACGAATCCACACCAGAACGCTCAGAAGATTGGATGCGGGCTCCCCACATCCAATCGAAAATCCCTCGGAGCTATGCTTTTGAGTCCGCTCTTCCGGTTCCCGGGACCAAACGTGCTGCCCCAGGCGGAAAGTTCACGGCCATCGCCCGCTTGAAGGCCTCGCGAGTCGAAATCCGCGCTTGGAAGTCCTCTAGCCGAGGCGTAAGTGTCAGTTCGACTATCTGGGCCCATGCCAGGCAGGTAGCCAATAGAAGGTCGGCCCCCGAGAAAGATTCGCCTAGAAGAAAGGGGCGTCCATCGGCGAGTCGGCGGTCCATCACTTCTACCTGGCGCAGGAAATATTTGCCTGCGGACTCCACCGCCACCTCGGATTCGCCATACACATCGGGGAGCCCACCGTGGCGCCGAATTACGTAGAGAGGCGCGTCGAGTTCCATCAAGGTGAATAGGCAGAGATCGTCGAAGACTGCGCGTTCGGACGTCCCCCGCTCTGGGGCCAGTAAATGGCGTTCGCGATATCGATCAGCGAGGTAAAAAACGATGGCACCACTCTCTCCAATGACAAGATCAGCCTGCTGGAAGACTGGGACTTTTCCCCGTTGGTTCAATTCCTTGAAAACCGGGTCATTCATGCCCTCTGTGCGGGGAAGGATGGCCCGGGTTTCGTACTCAATTCCCAATTCGGCCAGCATCCAATGCGCTCGCATGGTTCGTGAAGTCCCAACTCCCCAAACTCGGATGGCCTCAGAGTTCACTTTCAGGATTCTCCCAGTACACCAGACTCCCTCAGTTCGGAGATTCGTTCATGGCTGAGGCCCATTTCCAGGAGGACTTCTTCCGTATGTTGCCCGAGAGTCGGGGCGGGCCCAGAAATCGCTGAGGGTGTGACATCCATTTGTTCAGCAGGTCTTGCCTGGCGTACAAGGCCCACCACAGGATGCTCCTGCTCGACGATGATTCCATTGGCCTGAACCTGGGAATTCAGATGCACATTGTCTCGAGTAAGCACTGGTGCGCACGGGACGTCTGCCTCATCAAGAACCTCCAACCAATGTTCGGTGGTTCGAGTCTTCAGCACCTCAGCCATCATCTCTAGACGCTCCGCTGCATGAGCGACAAGTCCAGCCGTATTCTGGAAGCGCGGATCTTCAAG
>DUCT01000009.1 GCA_012959665.1 Myxococcales bacterium
GGCCATGGACTACTACGGGCCGCGGGTGCCCATCGGGGGCGGGGCCATCTTCGGCAAGGACCTCGCCCATATCGACCGGGCGGCGGCGTATGCGTCTCGGGCTGCGGCCCTCGATGCGGTGAAGGCCGGCGCCAAGGAGTGCAAAGTGGTGCTCTGTTATGCGCCCAACGTGGATGAACCCCTGGACGTTCACTACGAGATGGAGGGAGGCGACGGCCGGGCGCGCCTTTCGCCCGGGGACTTTGCGCACAGCAAGCTCGTTCAGCGGTGGCATCCCGGCGCGCCCGGTGAGGCCCAGCCCGCTTGGGCGCCGGGTGGGCGCGGGCTGCGCGGAATCACTTGATGCAGCACGACGAACAAGGGAGCAAAGCAGGCCGGAAAAAAATAACGCGTATGTAAAGAAAGTTGTTGACCTCGACAGGACATCCGGATATTCTGAGCGGCTTTTCAAAAAACGACTGCGAACTTCTTCCTGGATTTCCTCCTGTTTTCATTTAAGGAAACGCCCGCAACCATGACGCCCGCAGCCATTTCGCCCGCAATGACGCCCCTCATGCCCTGAACCCGCCAGGCCTCCTCCGACAAAACCTCGCGCACGCGACAGCTCCATTCTGGGGCCGCGGCCGGGGAGGAGGTTTGCATCATGCAGGGAAGACAGGGAAAGAGAGCCGAGATGAATCGGCTTCCGGCGGTCGCTGGGGATCACCCGCGACCGGAACCCAAGCCGGTGTCGGATGCGGTCCCGTACCGGGTCACGCTTTCGGGGCTCGTCGACCGGATTCTCGGCGAGCATCTCGAAATGCTGGCCGAGGATCTGCTCTTCATGCTCCCGGAGTTCAGCGGGGCGCCTGGGGAGCAGGAGCGGCACGTGGTCGAGTGGGGCGGCGTCAAGCTGCTCATCACAACGGTGCACGATCCGGGGACCGAGCAGATGGATGTCCGGGTGGGCATGCACATCACACCCGAGCAGACGGGCTTCCTGGGTTGGGACGACTTGCCCGGTCAGGAGGAAGAGCCGGGCGGGGAGGAGGAAATGTCATAGAAAGGGGGAGGCCTCCGAGAGATCGGTCGCCTCCCTCAACTTTACACGCGCCCGGGAAATACACTTCGCCGAGGGATCGGGCGCGAGGTCGCTTTTTCGTCTGTCCGGCTTTTACTCTATCCCCCATCGGGTCGAGTTGCGTAATATAGAGAGATGCCGAAGGCCCAGCCCCGCGCCCACCCCACCCGCCGCGAACTTCTCAAGGCCGGCGGCGTCGGGCTCTTGACCTTTACCCTGGGCGGCAGCGTGGTGAAGCTTTCCCCCGCCGAGGCTCAGGCCGCGGGGGTTCCGCTCGCCGCGCTCACCCAAGACGAAGCCAACACCCTGGCCGCCCTCGGCGAGCGGCTGGTGCCGGGCAGCCGTGAAGCGGGTGTCGTGCCCTTCGTGGATTATCAACTCGCCGCAAGCCCGGCCGATTGCATGCTGATGATCCAGTACCTCGGCGTGGACCCGCCCTTCACGCCCTTCTACCGCGA
>DUCT01000010.1:0-5881 GCA_012959665.1 Myxococcales bacterium
CCCGTTCAAGTTGTATCGGGTCTCGTCCACTGAGGCGGCGTACATCGTCCTCTCGATCATCCCAGAAAGCAGTTCCGAGGGGAGACTGACCGTCTGCTTGGGAGAAAACTCCGGAAGGGTCGGATACTCCTCGGCGGCCGTCCCGGCGAGAGTGAAGTGAGAGCGACCGCAACGAATATCGAGGTAGGAATTCGCGGTGGATTCGAGCAGAACCTTCTCGTCAGGCAGTTCTCGGACGATTTCAAAGAATTTCTTCGCCGCGACGGTCAACGCGCCGGCTTTTTCCATCTCGATGGACTGAAGAGAGCGAATCCCAACTTCCAAGTCGGTGGCCGAAAATTGGAGGGAGTCCTCCCCGTTCCGGTTTTCGGCTTCGATGAGGACGTTGGCGAGGATAGGCATCGAGTTTCGCTTTTCTACAATTGCCTGGATGCGACCAAGGGCCTTGAGGAGCTCGCTCTTTTCTATGGACAGTTTCATCCCCAACCTCTTCTCTGTTTTTTGTTTTTTTTAAATAAGTTGTATTAGTAATGGTCAAGAAGTCGGACAAAAACGACTTAAGTACCTGTTTATTATTAGCTTTAGTCTTGTTTTGGATTTATCGGAAGGCGTTGGTAGATCGCTTGCGGCCGAGGGGCCTCGACAAAGATCAAAACCTTGTCGCCATCTTACCATGAGCGTGTGCCAGAGTGAACGGTCCTTTACTAGCTACCTGCCTACCTGCCTGCCTGCTGAGCACGGGACCTTTGGATGTGGATAACTCATTGAGTAGGGGAATCTAGGCCGCAGAGGTGATTGATCGACGGGTTGGTTGGCAAGACTGGGGGGGGCTGGCTAGGATCGCGTCCCCGCAAACCAGGGGGCAGCTCCGCATTGCCACTGTCGACAGGATGATTGCGCGAATCTCGTGCTCAGATATCCATCGAGCCCAGCTACCTGGTCAACTCTACCCAGTGAAAGTTTCCCAGCATGAAGAGAACATATCAGCCAAGTCGGATCAAACGACTTCGGAAGCACGGATTCCGCGAGCGCATGAAGACCCGCTCGGGTCGAGCCATCCTGAATCGGCGACGCGCAAAGGGACGTAAGCGCTTGGCCACCAGTGTGGCTTCCAAGTAACCGTGATTGGGCGGACCGGCCGCTTTGAGCGGGCCGATCGTCTGCTGGATTCGAGAGATTTTCAACGTATCTCTCGAGAGGGGCGCCGCGCTGCGAGCGCGGAGTTTGTCATGCTCATCACGCCGAGTGCTTGCGGGGACCGGAGTCGGGTGGGGATCAGTGCAAGTCGCCGGGTGGGAAACGCGGTGGTCCGCAATCGCATCAAAAGACGCGTTCGAGATTGGTTTCGGCGGGAGCGTGAATCACTGCCCGGAAACGTTGATCTTGTAGTGATTGCCCGCAGTAAAGCGAGCCGGCTGACGGAAAAAGGTTCGGTAGCAATGGCGCTGGACAAAACTTTAGCCCGGGCGAAGCAGCAATGGAAAGCCACTCCTTGACCAAGCATTCCTACTCCTCTTCCGGAACCCCCGGGCCCTCCTCGAATTACTTCGTCGATGGGGTTGGCGTCGGGGTGTGGTTTGCGAAGGGGCTGGTGGCCCTGCTTGATTTCTGGCACGCATGGATCTCGCCCTGGTTTGGCCCCGCGTGTCGCTTCGAGCCCAGTTGCTCCTGCTATGCGGGGCAGGCCATCGAGGCCCATGGTCCCGCACGCGGCGCGTGGTTGGGGCTGCGTCGGCTCGGCCGTTGTCATCCCCTCAACCCCGGTGGCTACGACCCGGTTCCGCGAGGCTGACCCTTGGACCGCAACTTGATTCTCGCGTTCGCGCTCTCCATGGCGGTATTTTCGGCTTGGTTGGCTTGGCAGGAGCAAACCCGCGGCCCCGAGCGTAGGGCAATCGCCGAAGCCGCACGCGCTGCGGCCGAGGCCGAGGAAGGCGAGGGAGCGCCCGCGGATTCCTACGCGTCGAGTCCGTTCGATCAAGAAAGCGAACAAGTTCGCATTAACGACTCCCCGGAGCCCGGTGGGTCTCTTGGCGGCGGGGAAGCGGGTTTAACCGCTGAGGACTCGGTGGCGGTGGAACCCTGGGAGGGTGTCCTCGAATCCGATTGGGTTCGGGCCGAGTTCAACAATCGGGGCGGGGTGCTGACCGATTGGCGGATCAAGGATTACTACGAGACGCCGCGCGACGAAGTCCACGTTGATTTGATCGATCTTCCGCGAGGCGCATTGGGGGCGCTATCCACGCCGTTCGAGAGCCTTGGCTATGGCGATTTAAGCGATGCGGTCTACACCGTTGAAAGGGCAGACAGGGACGAGATTATTTTTCTTCTGCGCCGGGGCGGTGTTGAGATTCGCAAAACCTACACGCGTCCAAGCGACGCGTACGCGATGGAATTGACGATCGAGATTATCAATCGCGGAGAGTCGACCCTCGAACCCGAAGTGGTCTTGATGATTCCGGCCGCCACCAATGACCGGCCGGACTACAAGGAGGTTTCTTTGATCGCTTTGGCCAACGGGGAGGTAGAACGCGAACTACTTGCCTCGGTGGGCGGCGGAAGTTTCTTTGGGGGACTTTTCGGAGGCGATGACGGCCCGTACTCGGTGGACTCGGGTGTGCAGTGGGCGGGAATGGATCTTCACTACTTCGCGGGCATCGTGATCCCCGACGATACCGAGTCGAGTGGGGCGGAATTCGTGTCCATCGATCAGGGCAAGTGGGCGGCGACCCGTCTTACGACTCGCGGTCCTCGCCTGGCTTCGGGACAAAGCGACGTCCAGCGATACCAGGTTTTCTTGGGCCCCAAGGAGCCGGAACTCCTTAAGGCAGCGGGCAATAGCCTGAGCCTGACAATCAGCCAGGGTTGGTCATGGGTGGCCCCGTTGACCGCTTTCTTCGGCTGGGCCTTGAAGATGGTCCACCAGGTCGTGCCCAACTATGGACTGGCGATTATCGTTTTGACCATTCTGGTTCGGCTGGCGACTTGGCCGATCATGGCCCGACAAATGAAATCGTCCGAGCGGATGCGGGAGTTGATGCCCCGCATCAAGGAGCTCCAGGAGAAGTTCAAGGATGATAAGCAGAAGCAGTCCGAGGAGACGTTCAAACTCTATCGAGAAACGGGTGTAAATCCCCTCGGTGGATGCTTGCCGATGGTTCTCCAACTACCTGTTTTTATTGGTCTTTTTTACGCACTTCAAAGTTCAATTGACCTCCGCCATGCACCTTTCATGTTGTGGATCAATGATCTGTCGGCACCGGCGACTCTCTTTACTTTGCCGGGCGTGGATCTTCCGGTTCGGATTCTTCCGATCCTGATGGCTGCCTCGATGTTTGGGCAACAGAAGATGATGCCCCAGACGGGCATGGACCCCACCCAGGCGCGCATGATGCTCATCATGATGCCGGGCATGATGCTCTTCATTTCGTATACGTTTCCTTCTGGGCTCGTGCTTTACTGGCTGGTTAGCAACCTGTTGGGTATTGGGCACCAGTTGCTGGTTCGCCAGCGCATGCAGGCGGCGGCGGCGGCCACCTAGTCGAGAGCTGATTTTGGCTTTAAGCTCGGGTACCCATCCATTAATGCTAAATCCTTCAGGGTCCTCCTCACTATTCCCTCATGACCATCCCCCCATGACCATCCCCTCCTGACCATCCCCCCTCAAATACTGTCCGGCACTTCTGTCGCACTAACCGCAAGTGCCGCACCAACCGCAAGGCAACCGAACCAGCAATTTTTTAGAAATTCAGAACTCAATCATCGATCGATTCCCATAATCCAGAGAGGTTATGTATGACAAGAAGAGTGAAGCGAATGAATTCGTGGGCGAGAGTGCCGACGTCGCCAAGGCCAGTGCTGCCCGGTTCTATGGCGTAGAAGTCAGCGATTTGAAAGTTTCCGTGGCCGAGGAGGGCGAGGTTTACGGCCTTAATGGCCGCGTCGCCCTGGTGGCTTACCCCAAGAACGTGGTTCCGGGCAGCAAGCCTGGCGATGACGGCGGTCGCCGAAACGATCGAGGAGGCCGAAACGATCGCGGTGGCCGTGGCGATCGTGGTGGCCGTGGCGATCGCGGTGACCGTGGAGGCCGCGGCCGCCCGGGAGGCCGCGAGCGCGGCTCGAGCAGCCGGGGCCCCGACGACAGGCCCGCGGCCCCTGTAGAAGCCGCGCCCGTAGATGCCGCGCCTGTAGAAGCCGCCCCTGTAGAAGCCGCGCCGGCGGATCCCGTGGAAGCGGTGGAGTCCACGGGCACGCCGATGGGCGAACTGAGCGCTGTGGGCAGCTTTGTTCAGGGCGCCGTCGAGCGGATGGGATTGGGCAATTTTGAAATCAGTGAAAACTCCGAAGAGAGTTCGGATTTGCTGGTTGTCCAGCTTCGAGGCTCCGCCTGCTCGGTTCTCGGGGCCGGAGGCGTTCGGACATCGGAAGCGCTGCAACTCCTCGCCAACCAAGCGGCCAAGCAAGCCTCCGTTGACGCGGACCGAGTCGTCATCGACGTCGAGGGCAATGCCGATGAACGGGAGGACTCCCTGACTGCATTGGCGGGGAAGGCTGCCGATCGGGCAAGCGATTCTGGCCGGTCCGTTGCGTTGGATCCCATGAATTCCCGAGACCGCCGGATCGTTCACGTAGCGCTGCGGGATACGGCCAAGATCGCGACCATGAGTATGGGCGAGGGTCGCTATCGCCAGGTACTGATCGTCCCCGAAGGCGCCTCCGAGTACGGGGATGCCCAAGCCTCTCAGTCCTAAACCGGGCGCCCCAATTAGACTAGGCCGATGTTCCACGTGGAACGTTGGGCCCGGGCGAATTGGGATGTTCCACGTGGAACGCTTCGATTCCCACCTCACCCGACAACCGGAATGATGCGCGGGACCCGCGGACCTCTGAGGCGCTGGAGGTGCTTGCCGCTTCCCTCGATGGCCTCGGCCTGGTGCTCGCCGAGGATCGACAGCTCAAGCTCGTAGCGCTGGCCCGGATGCTGATCGATTGGGGGAAGACCACCAATCTGACGGGTCACCGTTCCGTGCCCGGGGCAATCAAGCACCTGGTGGTCGGTGCTCTCGCACTGCAGAAGGCCGTCGAGAGCCAGGTTGGCGTGGGGAGTGGGCGGACGTTGGTCGACCTTGGCTCGGGTGCGGGTTTCCCCGGAATTCCCCTTGCGATTGCGAATTCGCACTCCTCCGTGGTCTTGGTGGAGAGCCGAGAGCGTAGGCATCATTTCCAGCGCGCCGTCCGGCGAGAACTGGGGCTGGCTAATCTCGACCCACGACTCGGTAGGATGGAGGTGTTGCCGCCCAGCCCTGCCGATTGGGTGATCGCTCAGGCTGTCGCCTCTCCTCCTCGGGTTCTTGCTTGGGCGATGGAGTGGGTTCAACCGGGAGGTATTCTGGTGATCCCAGGCGGGGCTCAGCCCCCCGACCCCGGTCCGCATCCAGCGCTTGTGGAGTCCGGGACCTTCCACTACTCGGTACCTGGAGGATCACCGACTCAATCCCTTTGGTGGTGCCGCCGGATGGGGCACCCGGGCAGCGACAGCTCAGCGAGTTAGCGCGTGATCCCGGCGTGGAGGGCCACCCCTGTGCTACATCGACGCGAGGGGGCCTCGACAATCAATGTCAGTCGCGCGAGTCATTGCTGTCGCGAATCAAAAGGGTGGGGTGGGAAAGACGACAACCGCGGTGAGCGTCGCGGCTTGCCTGGCCGCCTCCGAGCGAAGAACCCTCCTCGTCGATCTGGATCCCCAGGGGAATGCGAGCAGCGCGTTGGGCGAGGTTAAAAGCACCCACCACGTCTACGACGCGCTGATGGGTGAATGCGAACTCCCTGACGTGGTTCGCTCCACGGACCTTGAGTATCTGGATCTGGTGCCGGCGGGCCC
>DUCT01000010.1:5991-8691 GCA_012959665.1 Myxococcales bacterium
CCTGATCGATTGCGCGCCCTCCCTGGGGATCTTGACCATCAACGCCCTGACGGCGGCGGACTCGATCCTGGTCCCTCTCCAGTGCGAGTACTACGCGCTCGAGGGGCTCGCCCGCCTGCTGGAGACCACCGAACTCGTCCGGGGAAGCCTCAATCCCGATCTGGTCCTCGAGGGCATCGTGCTGACCATGGTCGATCAGCGCAACAATCTAAGCCGGCAGGTCGAGGCCGAGGTCCGGGAGCACTTTGCGGACCGCGTTTTCAAGACCCGAATTCCGCGTAACGTCCGACTGGGCGAAGCGCCGAGTCATGGCATGCCCATCCTTCTTTACGATATTCACTCCCGCGGCGCGGTCGCTTATCTGCAGCTCACCGAAGAGTTGCTGATGGGTCATGCCGAAGCAGAGGGAGCCACCCCGGGTTTCCAAGAGGCGTCGGATCAACCTTCCACGCCGAGGGAACCTCTTCATTCTGGAGATAACGATGAGCGAACGGCGTAGGGCCTTGGGTCGCGGACTCGGGGCTTTGATCTCGGGCGAAACCAGTCAGCCACGCCCGGGAGTGGCCTCCCCCAACCCCCCGCCGATGTCCACACCGCCCCCCGAACCGCGCTCTACACCAAGTAGTGTCTACCAGGACGAGCCCCTTAAACCCTCGAATCAAGGCTTTTCGGGAAGTCTTCCGGTTAACGAGATCGATCCAAACCCCGACCAACCCCGACGACGTTTTGATCCGAGCGAACTCGAACAGCTGGCTGCGTCGATTCTTCAACACGGCGTGATTCAACCGGTTGTGGTTCGCCAGGTGGGCGACCGCTACGAACTCATCGTTGGCGAGAGACGATGGCGGGCGAGCCGGGCCGCGGGTCTGACTTCGATCCCGGCGGTGATTGCCGACCTGGCTGCCCAGGAGAGACTCGAGGTGGCCATTGTCGAAAATGTTCAACGCCACGATCTCAACCCCGTCGAACTTGCTCACGGCTATCGGGCTCTGGCCGAGACCGGCTGTACACAGGAAGAAATCGGAAGAAAGGTTTCTCAGGATCGCTCCTCGGTGGCCAATTACATGCGCTTGCTCGAACTGTCCCGGGACGTGCAGGAGGACCTGGAACAGGGACGCTTACGCATGGGACACGCCAAGGCGCTTCTACAGGTTCCAGAGGGCATCCACCGGGGTCGTCTCCGGGACCGAATCATTCGGGAAGGGCTCTCGGTGCGCGCAGCAGAAAAACTCGCCCGGGCGACCGACGGTCCGAAGGCCAGGGACGGGTCGAAATCGGAGAGCCAGGACAAAGCCCTGGATCCCAATGTGGCGCGCAGCCTGGAGGTGCTTCAGAACCGATTTCAAGCACGGGTGCGACTCCAAGGCGGCGGACAGAAGGGCCGGATCGAGATCGACTACTTCGACCCCGAGGACTTTCAGCGGATCTACTCTCTGCTTATGGGGGAGATCTGATGGCCGAGCGCCCGCCACGGCCTCCCGAAGCCCTGGTTCCGGAAAATGCGCACTTCACCGGCCCTGTCTTCTTCGACGATGCGGCCGAAATCCTGGGAGTCGTCGAGGGCTCGGTCCAGGGGCCAGGTTCCCTGGTGGTCGGCCCAGGGGCTCGGGTCAAGGGGCCCGTGGAAGTGGCGGACTTGATGTTGGCGGGCGAGGTGGAAGGCGAGGTTGCCGCCGCCGAGCGCGCTTCCCTCCTCGAGGGTGCAACGCTTCGTGGCACCTTGCGGAGCCCTCGCGTGCGCATTGACGAAGGGGCCCATCTCGATGGCCCCTGCCGCATTGGTCCCGTGGAGAACGAGGTGAAAGGGAAGTCCGGCTCGCCTTGAATCTGCTGGTACTTATGCAAGAATCCCGGTCGCCGCGACTCGATCTTTCACGCGAATCGCGCTCCCCCATGGCATGACACCTGTCAAAGAATGCCGCGGGCCCCGAAAGTTGTTCGGGTTGGGGCAAGCATGGGGAAAGCGTGGGCTGGTTCGGTCGGCTCACCGTGCTCGCGGGCAGGCAGATTTTTCTGCCGCTGGAGTAAAGAGGGCAAGCGTCCGGCGCACCGAGTAGCGAAGAAGAAAGTGAGCGAAGGCGGCGAAGGACGCGTGATCGGTGAGATCTCGCCGACAGGAATCACAACCGATCAGACCAACCAACCAGCGACACGAAACAGGCTCACCGACCAGGCAATAAGCCGAGCGCGGGTTCGAGCGACAGAGCGAACCACACGAGATTCAGACAAGCCGGTCCAGCGGGCCGGAGTGGGAGAAATCATGCAGGGACAGGGGGAGGGACAACGGAGAGTGCAATCGAGTCGGTGGCTGAGCCTCGGCTCGCTTTCCCGTGTGCCCGCGGCTGTCCGGTGCGGCTTGTTGTTGACCCTGGCGGTGGCGACGCCCGCACAGGCCTCGGCGAAGCTTGTCCTGATTCCGGATTATCCGACTCTGGTCGGGCTGATCCTGCTTTTCCTCGGGTTGATTGTCGTGACCAACGCGCTGATCTTCAAGCCAATCTTTCAGGCGCTCGATGAGCGGTCCAGCCGCGTCGAAGGTGCGCGTCAGCGCGCTGAAGAAGTGGATCGGGATAGCGACGCGCTGCTCCAACGCTACGAGTTGTCGATTCACGAAGCGCGCAGTGAGGCCGATGCAAAAAGAAAGAACAAGCTGGGCCATGCGCGCGAAGAGCAGCTGAGTATGGCGGAGGTCGCTCGCGC
>DUCT01000011.1:0-42188 GCA_012959665.1 Myxococcales bacterium
CGATCCCGCCGGCCTTGGGTGAATCCGAGCCTCCCAATTCGGCGTCGGCGGATTCGGGCAGGAGTGGGTTGCCCTCGGAATCAAGGCCCGTCAGTTCCGGCCCGGGAAGGGGATCGCCGTTGCTCATGCCCACCCGCTCGACGGAATCCGGAGACACGGAAGGCTCGGCTATTTCCTCGCCAAGGACGGGCAGTGCAAAGCCCACCACGAGCGCAGCCAAGGCGAAAGCCGCCAGGGTGAGCGATAAAGGAGCCTGATCTCGAGCGGTGCTCAGGGGATCGGTGCAGCTATCGCGTGCCATGGGGTGACTCTCCTCAACAAATCCACGAAGGCGCAAGCATAGACAGCAATCGGGACAAACCGCTACTGCAATTTCGGGGTAAGGCACCGACTCAGCGGGCGGGGCTTCAGGGATTCGACCCGCCTTGCGACCCCCGGTGGCGATAAGGCAGGATCCCCTGGGCCCCAATCCCCTTTCCTACATCGGGGCGTCGCGCCGACAGGAGACACCTTGGCGATCCAAGCCACCCTTCGACTCAACATGACCGGACTTTGCGAAGACCCCGCCGAGGAAGCTGGGCGCTACCGAGCCGCCATCGAAATGGCGGTCTACGCCGAGGCTCAGGGGTTCCAGACCGTCAACCTGGAAGAACATCACTGCGCCAGCAACGGCTGGCTTCCCGCGCCCTTGATTCTGGCCGCCATGATCATCGCGCGCACCGAACGCATCCGCGTCAATGTGGGCGCTCTCCTGGTCACCCTCTATGACCCGATTCGCCTGGCCGAGGACATTGCCATTCTCGATCTGGTCAGCGGCGGGCGATTTAGCTTCGTGGCGGGGCTCGGCTACCGACCCCAGGAATACCACGCGACGGGAAAATCCTGGACGGATCGCGGACGACTCATGGACGAGTGCCTCGAAACGCTTCTGGCCGCTTGGACGGGGGAAACATTCGAATACCGGGGACGTCCTGTTCGGGTCACGCCCCGCCCTCTCACTCGGCCCCATCCCTTCTTCATGGTGGGGGGCATGAGCCCGGTGGCGGCTCGGCGCGCAGCGCGCTTCGGCCTGCCCTTTCACCCACCCATGGAACGGCCCGATCTAGAGAAGATCTACACCGACGAACTCGCGCGACTCGGAAAGCAGGGTTTCTTCGTCAGCCCCGGGTCGGGCAATACCATGCTGGTGGTCGATGCGGATCCCGAGACCGCTTGGCAGGAACTCGCGCCTTTTTTCCTGCGCGAACTCCGGGAGTACAGCAGTTGGAAACAGGAGGGCGTCCCCCGACCCGGAGAAGAGGCGGTGCACACTCTGGAGGATCTCCGCAGGCAGGAACGCTTCACGATTCTGACCGCCGAAGAGGCTCGCCAACGCTATGCCTCGGGCACCCGGCTGAGCGCGGTGGTGCACCCCCTCGCCGGCGGCATTCCCCTGGAACGCGCATGGGCCGATCTGAAGCGATTTAGCGAGGCCCTGCTCTAGTTCTCCGGCGGCCCCTCAGCCCTTGAAGCGCTTGCGCACCCCGGCTCGCCGCGCGGCGATCTGCTCGGCGCGTTGCTGGGAACTGATCCGGGGCACCTCGGCCGGAAGATGGTCAAAGAGATCCCGCCGGGCGACCTGGCTACACACCGGGCGGGGATTGTCCTGGGCCCCCATCCAGCGAAAAGTCAGGTAGCCGTCCTCGTGGCCGCTGGGGTCGAGCCAATTCGCTACCCCGGGATCGTCGTGGCTGACCACGACTGTCAGCATGCCGTCGGGTTCCAGGGCCGCTTGGTGGGCATTCGTGCTGGAAAGGCGCCAGCGATAGTCCATGGTTTCCCACCAGTAGCTACCGAACTCGCAATTCCAGTAGTCGCAATCCGGCGGCCGTACTCGCACGATGAGCGCTTCCCCCAGCGGCAGCTTCCAGTAGCTGATCAGGGGCGTGCCCCCGGGCGTAGCGTCGATGGCGGCGGATTCCATCTCGGCAAAGGCGATGAATTCGTTGGGCCGGGCCTGCCAGGCGTCGAGTTTGTCCGCCCAGTAATGAGTCGAAACCCGGAGCCAATTCGCGGCCCGGTCAAGGCCCTCGCTGAGGGCGTCGAGGGAAAGAATCGCCGGCGGAGCCGAACCCGCGGTCAGGCATTCAATGGCCGCGTCCATCGGACACTCGGTCTCCCAGTCGGCAAAAAACTGCCGAAAGGTCACCCGGTAGGTGCCCGGCGTGGTTCGGATCCAGTTGCCCGGATGCCGGTCCGGAGAGAGGATCAATTCGAAATGACCATCGGAGCCCACTTCCAGATCCGGGCCAAAGAGCGTCCCGACCACGCCACCGCCCCAGGGCGTCTGCCCGTCTTCCAGCACGGTCACGGCAAAATAGCGAGCCGTCCCACGCTGGCCAAAGATGCGATAGGTCTGCTGGCCGTTCACCGGCGCGCCCATGTAGAGGGCGTCGGTGTTATCGCCCCCCTGCTTCCGGATCGGGTCGAAATAGTGGAGCAACTCCGGGTGCTCGGGATCCTTGTTCTCCAGTTCGAATTGCAGCGCCAGTGAGATATTGCGCGCAAGCAGGCGCAGACCCGTTGCGCGAGTCACCTCGTTTCGAGGCGTCGTCTCCCGAACGACCAGGTCCCCCGCGGCCTTCAGATCATCGCAGAACTTCCCCCAGACCTGGCCGAGGCGCGTGTCGTACTCTGAATCGCTTGCCATTGGACCGCCGCTTGAGAGGGTTGGCAGGAGCATCGCGAATGGCGCGGGCTACGGCTACCCGTGAACCCCGGCGGCGGTTTCGCTCCGCCGAATTCCCCCATGGCAATGCGGCGGATGTTTCTGGACACTCTGGCTCTGCTCCGTTTCTCCGGGCGCCCCCACCGGACAGCCCGCTCAGAGTGCGAGGACTCGCCATGAATCTATCCCTGGAAGGTCGGACCGCCGTTGTCACCGGCGGAAGCGGGGGCATCGGGCGGGGCCTCGTCACTTGTCTCGCCCACGAGGGCTGCCGGGTCATCATCGCCACCCGGGATACCGACAAGGGCGCTGAAGTGGCCGAAGCGGCAGCGGGGGGCCCCGGTGAGGCTCACCTCATCGCCACGGACGTCACCGACCGGGCGGCGGTCGACGCATTGGTCGAAGAAGTCGCGAGTCGTTTCGGGGCGGTGGATGTGCTCGTCAACAACGCCGGCGGGACGCCCGGACCCTCGGCCTTTACCGATTCGGACCTGGACCAGATCCAAGCCGAAATCGATCTCAACGTGTGGGGCGTCATCCACTGCACCCGCGCGGTCTTGCCGGGCATGGTCGACCGCGGCCAGGGCTCCATCATCCAGATCACCTCCAACTCCGGCCTTCAGGGCGAAGCGGCCAACCAGGTGTCCACCTACGGCGGCGCCAAGGGCTACGTCACCGCCTTCTCCCGCGCCCTGGCTTACGAGTACGGGCCCCAGGGTGTCCGGGTCAACTGCATCGCTCCGGGTTGGATCGTGCCCTGGGATCCCTCCCACACCGGTGAGGGTAGTTTTTGGAATCGCTACGGCTACGCGCTTTTTGGCACCCCCGATGCCATGGAGGCCGCGGCGAAAACCGGAAAGCTCTTCAACATCGAGAGCCAACGAATCCGGCGGATCGGTCGCCCGGAGGACATCGGGCATCTGGCCTGCTTCCTCGCCTCGGATCTCTCGGGTTATATCACCGGTCAGACCATCAGCGTCGGTGGCGGGGCCTACATGCCGTGACAAATGACAGGGCCACTCCCTCGGATCTCTCGGTTTCCTTGCCGCGCCCGGACTGGCTTCTGCGACTCAACTCGGTGGGGCGCGACCTCGCGACGCATCCCGGGCACTTGGTGCCCCTGGGCGTGGAGTCCCTCCTCGACGCCGCGTCGGCGGCTACGGGACTGGACGATTTCGGAACCGATGATTTCCTTGAGCCACTCGGGGTGCTCAGCCAATCTTTAAACGACGAGTCGGACTCGAGCTTGATGGGCAATCTGCTGGCCCGGGGAGATCTGCTGAACCTTCTGGAAAACCGTCTCTGCATGGTGGCGGCGCGCAAAGCGGAACCGGCCATCGGGCAGGAGGCGATCCCCGCCCCTATTTTTATCGTGGGGCTACCCCGGTCGGGCACATCGATCCTGCACGAGTTGCTCGCCCAGGACACCCGGCTTCGGGCTCCCCTCAGCTGGGAGGCGCACTCCCCCTGCCCTGGGCCCAATGCCCCGGCAAACTGGGAGGCGGAGTCGGTCCGGCGTGCGGAGAACACTTTTACGTTCTGGAACGAGTTGGTGCCCGCGTACGCGACGATGCATGAAATGGGCGCGCAGATTCCCTGCGAGTGCATCTGGCTTACGGCCCATGCGTTCCGAAGCGAGGAATTTCTCGGCCGCAATCGCGTGCCCAGTTATGGGGCGTGGCTGGCCAGCGCAGATCTCGCGCCCGCCTACACGATGCACCGGGAGATTCTCCAGCTTCTCCAGTGGCGAACGCCGACGGATCGCTGGCTCCTGAAAGCGCCTTCGCACATGATGGCCCTGCCCTGGCTCTTCGCCCAATACCCCGACGCTCGTATTCTCCAGACCCATCGCGACCCGGTCCAGATCATGGGCTCGAGCGTGAACCTGCTCCGGGCCCTGTGCTGGATGCGCTCGGAAAGTGTCGATGCCGAACTCATCAAGGCGAGTTTTGCCGGGGAAGGGCTCGCCGCGCGACTCTTTGCCGCTCTGGACTTTCGCGACGGCCCCGGGGCGCCCAACCAGGCCTTTCAGGACATTCGTTTTGCGGATCTGATGGAGGATCCTCTGGCGGCCATTGCGGCAATCTATCCGGGTCTCGACTTACCCTTCACCGCCGAGGTTGAATCCGCTATGAGAGACTACTTGGCCGCCAAACCGAGGAATAAGTTTGGCAAACACGACTATGCGTTCGAGGACCTCGGGCTCGAACTCGGGGCCGAGCGTGAACGATTCGAGCCCTACCAGGCAAGGTTCGGCGTGCCCTCGGAGATTCAATGACACTGCGCCCCAAAAACAACCCAAGCGTGCCGATTACCGGCCTGTTGGCGGGCCAAGCCGTGGTCATCACCGGTGCGGGTTCAGGGATCGGCCAAGCCACGGCCTATGTGTGTGCATCCGAAGGGGCCTCGCTGATGCTCGGGGATATCGATACCGACGCGGTGGCCGATACGGCTTCGGTCATCGTGGAGTCCGGAGGTCAAGCGGCTCATGTCTCCGGGGACGTTGCCCTCTCGGCGACCCACAAGTCCCTCGCTGAAATCTGCCGATCGGAGTTCGGCGGACTTTCGGGGTGGGTCAACAACGCCGCCTGGTCTGGGGGCGGGCTCCTGGCCGATTTGGCCGAGGCGGACTGGGAAAGAGTTCAGGCCGTGACCTTGGGAAGCGTTTTTCATGGCTGTCAGGCCGCCATCGGCGAAATGAAGCAGACCGGGGGCGGGGCAATCGTGAACATCTCCTCGGGTGCAGGCCTCGGCGCAGAGCCTGGACTCTCGGCCTACGGCGCGGCCAAGGCCGGGATCATTTCTCTCACGCGCAATGCGGCGGTGGAAAATGCCCGTCAGGGCATTCGGGTCAACTGCGTGTCCCCGGGCCCCATCGACACACCCGGCCTGAGCGGTTGGATCGACGAATTTCCCGGACGCCGCCCGGGTTTCGAGGCTCAAATTCCCCAGGGCCGGCTCGGGCGCCCGGACGAAATCGCCCACACCATCGTGTTCCTGCTCTCCTCCCGGGCCAGTTATATCAACGGTGCAAATCTGGTGGCAGACGGCGGAATCCACGCCCGACTGGCCTCCCCCCGTGCTTTCTCGGGCTGAGAGCGGTGGGCCTGCCGCCCTGGAACACCGCCCTCCGGTCACCCGGGAGTGGCGAATTCGCTGTCGGGGGAACCGGCGATCCGTGTGTGGTACATCACCCTGGCTTGGGTCATATCCCATGGCATGGCCCTGTGGAGCAGGCACCGGTTATCCCAGATTACGGCGTCGCCCGCCGTCCAACTATGGTGATAGGTCCGGGGAGAGCGGCACGCGAACTCCACCAGTTCATCGAGCACGCGTTTGGATTCGCCGGGCTCCAGGCCCGGAATCCCATAGGCGTGACGCCCGATCAAAAGCGAGGGCCGGCCGGTTTCCGGGTGCACCTTGACCAGGGGGCGCAGGGGCGGATCCGCGTCGGTGAACCCGTAGCCGTTGTACGCATCGGGGTCACTGGGGCTCCCGTCCTCGGGCTCCTTCGTGTGCACATGACCGATCTGCGCCTGGCTGAAGGCGAGGGAGTGGTAGGCCGACAACCCCCCAACCCGCTTGCGCATTGTCTGATCCAAGGCCCCATAGGCGGCTCGCATATCGGCCCAGCCCGTTTCGCCGCCTCGTGGAGGGGTTCGGTGCGCGGTGAAGACCGCCCCCTTTGCCTGGATGGGCATGTAGGTGCTGTCCGCGTGCCAACCCATATTGCCCTTGATGATCTGAATGACGCCATCGGTCTCGTCGTCGGGCCGCAAGCTCCCATCGCCGCGCACATTGCTGATCGCTGCGAGCTCGAATTCGAGATCACCGAAACGTCGGGCGAAAGACACCTGTTCGGACTGGCTCAGGTGCTGACCGGGAAAAACCAGCAGTGCGTGGATCAGCCAGAGCGCGTACAGAGACTCGAAGGCGGCGGCGTCCAACTCGCGCAGATCCAGCCCGCGCACCACCGCCCCAAAGGATGCGTCCAATTCATCGACCTGCCAATTCCCCTGCATGGGAAGAGCCTCCGCTCCCGGCCGCATTCGGCCGCTCCTGCAGGCCCGAAACTAGCGCGCCCGGCCCGGGGGACGCACCCGTGCCCAGCGGCGCGAAAGATTCCGTCCGGGATCGCCCAAGGTCTGGCCAGACCCCGCCGATTCACGGAAACTCACGGGGGCACCCGGGTTCACCGGGCTGGCTCACCGCCCCGCACCCGGAGATTCGCCTTGCCCGAGGATCTGGACACGACCGCCCTGGAAGCCGCCGCTGAACTCGCCCTCGCCCGGGGCGTGAGTGCCTGCCAAATCGCGGTGGCCCAGAATAATCGGATTGTCTGGACGCGTTCATTTGGGCGCGCCACTCCCGACGCGCGCTTCTGGGTGGCCTCCGCCACCAAGCCCATCGTCTCGGCGGCGGTTTGGTTGCTCATCGACGCCGGCAGCCTCGATATCACTCAACCCGTGGCCCACTATATCCCGGCCTTTGCCGGGGAAGGCAAGCAGACGGTCACCGTCGAACAAGTCATGCTCATGACATGCGGATTTCCCAGTGCCCCCATGGCATCCGTCGATGGCGCCGACCCCGAGCGGCGCGTTCAGCAACTGGCTCGCTGGCCTCTGGAATACGCGCCGGGAACTCGGTACGTCTACCACGGGATGTCGGCGCACTGGGTTTTGGCCGAGTTGATCGAGCGCCTGAGCGGCCAGAACTTTTGCGACTTCATCGAGGAACGAATCACCCGGCCCCTGGGCCTACCCCGGGTGCTCGGAATCTCTCGGGACCAACAGTCCAAGATTGTGCAGCTCGCCGATGCCGGTGAGGAAAGGGCCTTGTCGGCAGAAGCCGACGACGGCGCACTCGCGGCCAAAATTGCCGCTGGCGAACCGGGGGGCGGCGGCGTGATGACGGCCGCGACCCTCGCGCTTTTTTATCAGGCCCTGCTTCACAACACCGGCCATCTCTGGTCGCCGGAAGTCCTGGCCGATGGCGTGGGGAATGTCCGCTGCAGGCTGCCCGACCCTCTGATGAACCTGCCCGCCAATCGCACCCTCGGTGTCGTGGTGGGCGCGGGTTTTGGCGCCACATGGGCTCAATCGTCAACCGCCTTCGGCTGGCCGGGGGCCGGTGGACAAATCGGCTTTGCCGAACCCGCGACGGGGATTTCCTGCGCGTTTCTCCAGGCGGGCGACCCCGACCAGGGCTCGCAGTTCATGCGAGGGGTCGAGATGACGAATCTCGCCCTGGCCTTGGGGCGCTGAAAAGCGCGGGGTAAAAGCGCGGGGCGGATTCAGCGCGGGCCCAGTCGATAGAGCCAGACTTCATCGGAGTCCTTTGGATCGCGATGGAAAGGATTCTGGCTCGTCCATGCGACTCCAAATCCCTCGATTTCGTCCGGGGTGGTGACCCGGGCGGCCCGAAGCGGGTAAAGGGTCCCTTCCATCCCAATGATCACCCGAGGATCCTCCTCCATGTTCTTGACCCACTGGGTCTCGGTTGCACCCGCGTAGGCATACAGCACGCCCCCCACAACCGTATAGGCGATGTTGACCGAATAGGGGTCCGACGGGCGGGTCTCCAGTTTGAAGAAGCCGTATTCCCCGGCAACGGACCAATCGGTGGGAACCGTCCCCGCCTCGGCCAGCTCCCCGGAGAGCTGTCCGCCGGGAAGGACGACCAGGGGACCGCTACATGCCAGAACGCCGGCGACCATTGTGCTGAGCAGCCCGACCTGGAGACGCCTGCTCAGTCCCTGACGAGCACTTCCCATGCGCCGGTCAAGAAATGCCCCCGACCTCGTGGGCGAGATCATATTGGCCAAACAGGCTCCTTCGCGTTGTGTGCTGGCGATCGCGAGTCGCCGTCCCTACTGGACGGAGTAATTCCGAGCATCCATGCACGCACCAAAAGCTCGGTTGAAGGTGGAGATCCGCTCCTTCTCTGCGGCGGCAGTGGCTGCTCCGGCCTGTGCTTCGGCCTGTGCGGCGGCTTTCCTCTTTCCTTGGCGACCGCGCATGGCTCCGGCGGCCGCGCCGACGGCCGCCCCCTTGGATGTGTCGTCAAGAATTGCTCCTAGGGCGGCGCCACGAGCTGCCCCGCCGGCTGCCCCCCTAACAGCTCCACCGCCCCTCCCGGTGTCGGCCACCTGGACCGGAGGCGCGGGCACCTTAGGGTCGATTCCCGTGCGCTCTTTCGCTGAGTCGTAACAGCTGAGGGAATCGTTTGCCTGGGTGGAGGCATCCTGGTCACCTTTCGGGAAGACAAAGACCCCGAGCTCCGTCTGGATCATATTACTGACGGTTTTCGAGACTTCGTCCGCGCGGGTTACGAGGGCTGGAGCCAAAGTGAGACCAATGGCGAGAGCGAAAACCAATAGATGCTGGAAGATCATTTTTCTCCTTTGTCATTTCTCGACTTATCTGATTATCCAATCTCAGCCAATCCCGAGGAGCGGGCCGACCGAGGTTTTTGAAGATCTGAGTGAGCTTTCGCGCATGATTCTCTCAAGCGGAACCCATTTCAGGGGGTTGCGGGGTGACTGAACGTCAAGACGCCATCCTCGAGTGCAGCATGGCGAATCATTTTCTTGTCGGCGGAAAAATCCTGGGTATTGAGCCACGGCGCGCGATCGCCTTGCTTGGGGCACAAGTGCATTCGCCGCTGCATGTAGCCCGACGAAAAGTCGGTAATCCAGGGCCGCGCGGGCATGCCTTGATCTTCGTCTCGGAGCCGGGGGGTGCATTGGCGCATGCCCAGTTCGTCCATTCGGTTCAGCAGTCGGCACGAATACTCGGCGGTGAGGTCGGCCCGTAGTGTCCAAGAGGCATTGATATAGCCGAAGGTCTGCACGAAATTCGGGATGTCTGAATAGAGCATTCCCTTGTATGAAAAAGTGTCGGCGAAGTCCACATCTTTGCCATCCACGCTGAAACTGACGCCCCCCATCAACTTCAATTCCAGGCCCGTTGCCGCGATGATGATATCGGCTTCGAGTTCGGTACCCGACGTCAACCGGATCCCCTTCTTGGTAAATGTGTCGATGTGGTCGGTGACCATCGAGGCTTTCCCGGCATTAATCGCATCGAAGAGGTCGGCGTCCGGAATCAGGCACAGGCGTTGGTCCCACGGATTGTAACTGGGGGTAAAATGCGTATCGACGTCGTAGTCGGGACCCAGATGCTTCCGTACCTCTCCCAGTAAAAACGTTTTTACCTTTTCTGGGTTGGTTCGCGTCTTCTTATACATCCATGCCTGGAGCTTGACGTTCTTGAAGCGAGTGATCGCATAGGCGATCTTTTCGGGCAGAAAGCGGCGAAGCCCGTTGGCGATGGCATCCTTTGCCGGTCGCGTGGCCACGTAGGTGGGCGAACGTTGAAGCATCGTGATGTGCTCTACTTTGTCCGCCATGGCGGGAACAACCGTCATGGCCGTTGCCCCGCTCCCGATCACGACGACCCGCTTGCCCGTGTAGTCAAGGTCCTCGGGCCAGAACTGCGGGTGAAAGAGGAGCCCCTCGAAAGCTTCCTCACCCTCGAATTTTGGCCTATAGGCCTCGTCGTAGCTGTAGTAGCCGCCACACATGAGAAGAAGATTGCAGGTGATGGCCTCGCCGGCGGTATCGTGCCCAGTTTGGCGGGTCTCCAGGGTCCAAAGCGCGTCGGAACTCGACCAGGAGGCCTTCATTACTTTGCAGTTGAAGCGAATGTTCTTGCGGATGGCATTTTCGTCGGCGGTCTCGTTCACATAGGCGAGAATGGACGGTCCATCGGCAATGGCCTTCTCCGCCCGCCAGGGCTTAAAGCTATAGCCGAGGGTATGCATATCGCTGTCCGACCGAATACCCGGGTAGCGATAGAGATCCCATGTTCCCCCGATGGCATCGCGACCCTCGAGGATCGCGTAGGTCTTCCCCGGGCATTTCTCCTGCAGGTGATAGGCCGTACCGATTCCCGAGAGGCCCGCGCCCACAATCACAACGTCAAAATGACTCATTGTCCTGACTCCTTCAGCCGAAAAACTAGCACGCCCTGATTTTTCCGGAGGCACCGGATTCAAGGGCGCCTCTGAGTTGAAGGACTCCTTTCATTCCCCCTGGACAGGGCCTTGCTCGTGAATCAATCCAATGTGACAAAGATTGACCGCCGGGGCCGACCGTCCACGGCACGACTGATATGACCGCGCCCAGTGGTATCCTCGGCAAGAAGCACCTCTCCCGCCCCGAGCAATCGTCGGGTTCCGTCTCCGACTTCGATCTCCACACCGGCATTCAGATTGATGACGTATTGCCTGCGGGGTGCGTTGTGGAAACCAAAATCATAGTCCCCCTCTGTCTCCCGGAAGGCGATTCCCGTGGCCCCTTCCAAACTCGAAATCGATCCGATCGCCCCGAAACCCTTGAGCGGAATCTCCAGGTCCTCAAAGTGCGATTCGTTGTCCTCTCCCGTGTAAATCCGCGTGACTTTCATTTCGCTCTTGCTCCTTAATGAAAATTCCTTCGGTACCGAAGTCGAACTGTGGATCGACTGCTTCTCCCTCTGCCTTTCCTTTTCATCTACCTCTGGCATCGCATCGGGTCCCGCGGACCTCGCCGGGGATCACAGCGAATGGCCGGCTTCAGGGTCGCCGTCCTCGGGCGAGTCCACGTCAAAGAGCACGCCATCGTCGGGCATATTGACCAAGGTCACCCTCGAAGGATTTCGCTGCAGCAGGCGCCGAGCACCCGAATCGCCCATCAGGCTTCGGATCGAATCGAAATAGTCTCGGGGCCAGAGCACGGGATTGCCGCGTTGGGTCCCGTGAACTGGCGCGCAAATCGGCCGGTCGCCCGAGGGATCAAAATTCTCGATCAGAAGACGAATATGCTCTGCTGAGACCCTGGGCATATCGCCCAGAAACACCACTACCCCATCAAGCCCCGAGTCCAGTGCAGTCATGCCCGCCCGCAGCGACGTACTCAGTCCTTCGGCGAAGAGGGGGTTGTGGACGAACTCAACCGGGTAGTCGGCCAGTAGGTCGCGAATCCTCACGGACTCGTGCCCGGTCACCACTCGGACGGGCGACAGGCCCGCTTCCATCGCCGCCTCGACGGGATACAAAAGCATTGCCTTGCCGCGCACAGGAAGGCAGAGCTTGTTTTCCTTCCCCATGCGGAGAGATCGACCGGCCGCGAGGATCAGCGCGCCCACCTGGATACCGGAAGCGGCATGGGCCAAGGTCAAGCGTTCCTAGCCCGAAGGGATTCAACCACCTGCGCCACGATGGAGACGGCGATCTCTCCCGGAGTGACCGAACCGATGGCAAGCCCCACCGGACCGTGAATTCTTGCGCGGTCCTCGGCGCCGAATCCCTTCTCGGCAAGCCTTTCCAAACGAGCCCGATGGGTTTTCTTTGAGCCGAGGGAGCCGATGTAGAACGCCTGGGAACCCAGGGCCGCAGCGAGGGCGGGATCATCGAGTTTGGGATCGTGGGTCAGGGTCACCACCGCAGTTCTTGTATCGATTGCCAGTTCCTGAAGCGCCCGATCGGGCCACTCTGTGCGGAGTTCGATGCCCTCAAATCGGGATGGGGTGGCAAAGGCTTCGCGGGGGTCGACCACCACCACTTCGAAACCCGCAAGCTTGGCGATTTCCGCCAGCACCTGACCGATATGAACCGCGCCCACAATGACCATTCGAAGCGCAGGATTGAAGCTTTGAAGGAAATAGGAATCCCCCTGGATGACCGCGAGGAGCGATGCGTTTTTATCGAGGGCTTCCAGTGCGGCGGCGGCGACTTCCGCCGGCAAGCCTGGGGGAGCATCCTCTCCGGGATGAAGCAGCCACTGCTCACCCCGGGCGTGCAGGGAAATCAGAACGACAGCCCGCTTGGCTCTTCGATCCTCGAGGATTCGATCCAGCAGAGCGGAGTTCACGTCAGTTTTTCCAAGTAGATATCGACCTCGCCACCGCAGGCCAGGCCCACCTCCCACGCCATTTCGTTGCTGACTCCAAAATGGAGGAGTTTGCCCTGCCCGGTCCGGATCACCTCGGCGACTTCCTCGAGAACAGCGCCTTCGATGCAGCCCCCGGAAACCGAACCCCGGAATTCACCTCGGGCATTGACGACCAACTGGCTGCCCGTGGGTCGCGGCGACGAACCCCAGGTCTTCACCACCGTGGCGATGGCGACGGATTGCCCCGTGTCCCGCCAAGCCGCTGCTTGTTCCAGCACGTCATCGTGTCCGGTCATGGGCTCGCTCCTCCCCGTCCACCCCAACATGCCTCGGCGGTGTCAGGCCCCCGTAAACGCCTGAATTCCGGTTTGGGCACGCCCCAAAATCAGCGCGTGCACATCGTGGGTGCCCTCGTAGGTATTGACCGTTTCGAGGTTCATGAGATGCCGCATGACGTGGTACTCCTCGCTGATCCCGTTGCCTCCGTGCATGTCCCGGGCCATCCGAACCATGGCCAAAGCCTTGCCGCACGAATTGCGCTTGATCAGGGAAATGTTCTCCGGGGCGCAGATTCCCTCATCCAGCATTCGGCCGACCCGCAGGCAGGACTGCAGTCCAATCGCGATCTCGGTCTGCATATCCGCCAGTTTCAACTGGATCAACTGGTTGGCCGCCAGGGGTCGACCAAATTGTTTCCGGGCCAGGGTGTACTCCCGGGCTGCGTGCCAGCAGAATTCCGCGGACCCAAGTGCACCCCAGGAAATCCCGTAACGGGCCTTGTTGAGGCAACCGAACGGTCCCTTGAGCCCGGACACCTCGGGGAAGAGATTCTCTGCGGGTACAAAAGCATTGTCCAGCATGATCGAACCCGTGACCGAAGCGCGCAGGGAGAGCTTGCCCTCGATTTTGGGTGTTGTGAATCCCGGACCGGCGTTCTCCCGCTCCACCACAAAACCGCGAATCTGATTATCGAGCTTGGCCCACACCACCGCGATATGCGCGATGGGTGAGTTGGTGATCCACATCTTTGAACCGGTCAGGCGATAACCCCCATCCACGGGAACCGCTCGGGTCGTCATGGAACCGGGATCCGATCCGTGATCGGACTCGGTGAGCCCGAAGCAGCCGATCAGGGTCCCGGCTGCCAATCCGGGTAGGAATTTCTGACGCTGCTCTTCGGTCCCGTAGGCAAAGATAGGATGCATAACCAAAGAGGACTGAACGCTCATGGCCGATCGGTATCCGGAATCCACTCGCTCAAACTCTCGAGCCGCCAGGCCATAGGCCACGTGGGAAACGCCGGCCCCTCCATACTCGGTGGGGATCGTCGAACCCAGTAGGCCGACCTCCCCCATTTCCCGCATCAATGAGGGGTCGAAGCGCTCCTCTCGAAAGCCTTCAATGACCCCGGGAAAGAGTCGGTCCTGGGCGAAGGCGCGAGCCGTCTCTGCCACCATGCGCTCCTCGTCGCTCAGTTGCGAATCGAGGTGAAAGGGGTCGTCCCACTGAAAGGTTGCCTTCGCCATGTTTTTTCCTCGTTTGAGAATCAGACCTCAGAGATCCGAAATAAAGAAAGGGGACCCAATGGCCCGCCGTGCTCCCCAGTGCTCCGGAAGCGCTCCCTCGCCCGGACCCACGGAAAACATCCAGGATGTATGGATGCATGCGAAGCGTCCGGCACGCGCTGAGGGACCGACAATACAACGAATAGGGCCGGCGCGGAACCTCGGGGCTCAGCGTGCCGCCCGCTCCCCCTCCCCATCGGGGCCGGTGGGCACAAACCAAATAGGCGACGACCAAGCCCGCTCCTGAATCGTTTTCAAGACGTTGGCCCTGGGGGAAACTCCGGCTCGAAGCGCATCCCAGGTTGACCAACGGCAGGTGGGGTTCTCCAGGACGCGAACGTAATAAAAGGCTTTCTGTTCCGGATCAAAATCCGGATCGCTCCACAAAGCCTTGAGTTCCGGGGCGCCGACACCTTGGGTATAGGAACAATCCGAGAGATCGACTCGGGCTCCGTTGTCCGGGCAGCGATGGGTGTCTTTGTTGGGGATCGCCCCTTGGGAGCAAGCCATGTCGTAGACTTCCTCGAACGTTTCGGTTCCCACGGCCCAACCTTTGACAATTTGAAGCCGCTGGAGCTGGGCGCTCAACGGGTCCCCCACCGCCCAGGCAAGAAACTGCGGAGCTCGGTCGCCCTGGCCGAGGAGGTCTCCTCCCATGCTCACCCCACTGGTATAGGCCCGGGTAACCGCATCGGAAGAGCTGAGTAGTTCGGGGGCGAGGTCGTAGCCCGAAAAGAAGCGGATGCGAATTCTCGGGCCCGAGGTCGCAAAGGTCTCCTTCCTCCGAAATGCCTGATAGAGGGATTCGCGGGTATTTTCCTCGGCCCAAACCCCGGCCAAGCCCGCCGCCCCGAACGTCGTCACTGGGGTTCGCGTGTAGCTTTCCCCGTCAACCTCCTCGAGCTGATCGGGCGCGGCCATGGCAAGCGGAATCGCCTGCCAGGCCGGTAGCGGAACCGAGCCCCGGAGCTCGGGCGTCGCATCGAGCAACCCGATCTTCGAGAAGAAGTTCGCCTCGTCGTCGGAAATGGCACCGGTATGGGTATCGCTCGCCCCCACGAAGCCGAAGCGGTACGGGCTTGGAATGCCCTGGGCCTCGAAAGCCAGTCCTCTCCGCAAGGCCTGGCGGACATAGCTTCCCTCGGGCTTGCTGGGCAACATCCCACCGACCCGATAGGGCGTGATTTCAAATTCGGCCCATTCATCGTTGTCCGACAGCGACGGATGGGTTTCCGAGGTGCCTTTGACCTGGGTGATCTCCACCAGGGGTTCGTTCCGCATGCGCTGCTCGGCGTACGCGCCGTCCATGGGGTTGCCCGCCCAATCCACCAGCTTGAACATTTGACCGTTCGAGCCGTTGGAGTTGTGGGGAATGGCCAGGCTTTCGATGCCCTGCTCCCTCAACCAGTCCATCCAATCCCACAGCCCTTCAGGATTTTGGGAATGAAAGCGCGAAAAAGGTTCGGCAGGAAGTCGATCGCTATCACGAAAGATTACATTGCGATGGAGATTGCCCCGATCGTCTGTTGACGATGTGTACTCGTACGCGACAAAGGTCGTAAAGTGCCCGGGGCTATTGAATTGCTCGGCGGCTTCGATGATATCCTGCCACGTGGTTCGCGTGATTGCCGCAGTGACACGCGGGTCGAGGTCACCGTCCATGATGGCACCCAAAAGACCCGGAATGAATGTCGCAAAGGCTCGAAGGCGCGGGATCAAAGAAAGCAAGCCCTGGTTGTCCGGGGCGTTCAAGTTGTGCAGGGGCTTGGAAAACTCAAGCTTCGAGACTTCAGACGAGGTATCCGCTGCCTCTCGAGCCACGCCCAGGAAAAGTGCATGATCCGTTACCGCGTAGAAGTCCAAGGGTTCTCGAAGCGTCATGTCGAACCCGCCCGGGTGAAGGATCGTCTCGCCCAGGGCATAGCGATAGGCCTCCCGGGGCCCCACCGTTGTCCCGAACACAAAGGCGTCGAAGGAATACGTCGTGTGAACGTGTAGATCTCCGAAGTAGGCGTTTCGCTCGGGGTTCGGAATCGGCCGGCCAAAGTCCAGAATGTCTCGGTTCACCTCGAGCAGCCGTTCGGGAACCCGCCCGCGATCCGACGCGCCCAGGGGCGAAGCCTGGTCGTTCGAACCCGACGGCCCACAGGCGATGACCCCGCCAAGAAGCGCGAAGAGCAATCCGTTTCTCATCCATCCCCTGTTCATCCTACTCTCCTTAGCGCCGGCTCCCCGGCAACGAATTCCCAGAACACTGCTTGTCGGTCATGCGGCTTTGATCTGGCCTCAGGGTTTCGTCCCGCTCCGGCCCGATTCCGCCCCCGTCCCCGATTCGTGCTGGGGTCGAAAACGCGGGATCGCCAAATCTTCACTCATATCTTCCCAGACGAGTTCCACAGGCAAGCCTATTTTCAGCTCGCCCGGTTCTACGTCCACCAGATTGGAAATGATTCGCACGCCGCCGGCACCCTGAAGCGCGATGACCACGATTGCATAGGGGAGATCCTGCCCCGCGGCGATGGGTCGGTGCACGAGTGTGTAGGTATAGACTTCACCCTGGCCGGTGACTTCCCGCCAGTCCGCCGCATCAGACCGACACTCGGGGCAGATGGGAGAGGGCGGAAGCCGGGTGTGGCCACAGGCTGTGCACTCCTGGACCACCAATCGGTGCTCGGCGGCGGCCTGCCACCAGGGCAGTGTCGTCGCATCGGCCATGGGGGGCGGCATGGTGTCCGGGAAAAAGCGTTTGCTCATTTTCGCCCCAACACCAGCGCGCTGGAAGGCACGCAGGCAGCGCTGGTAACCAGGCAGACCTCAGCGTCCTCCACCGGGCTCGTGGACTCCCCTCGCAGAGAACGCACGCCCTCGACCACGTGATTCAATCCGTGGATGTAGGCCTCGGAGAGGCTTCCGCCGTGTGTATTGGTGGGGAGGCTCCCGCCCCGCCACGCCAGGGCTCCGCTTTCGATAAAGGCCCCACCCTCGCCCCGAGGGCAAAAGCCATAGTCCTCGAGTTGCATCAGCACGCAGCCTGTAAAATGATCGTAGAGCTGAGCGACATCGACATCCCCAGGCCCCAACCCCGCCTTCGCCCACAGGCGATTGGCCATCTCCTCGCAGCCCCCGGTGGCATAGAGCCCGTCGGCAATATTCGCGTTGGTGAAAGGCCCGAACCCATAGCCCTTGGGCGCACCCTGCTCGCTCGCAAGGATTTCGACCGGGGGTTTGGCCAGATCTCGAGCCCGCTCCGGGGTTGTCACCACCACCGCGCAGGCACCGTCGCTCTCGAGGCAGCAATCGAAGAGGCGATGTGGATCGGCGATCATGGGCGAGGCCTGATGATCCTCCAGGGTCAGCGGGCGCCCGCCCATGACTGCCCGAGGGTTTCGGCTGGCATGCTCACGAAAGGTGACCGCCAGCATGCCGAGTTGTTCGCTGGTGGTTCCGTACAAATGCATATGCCGACGGGTGGGGAGTGCATAGGCGGCTGCGGCCATCAGCAACCCGTAGGGCATGGCAAAGCCCATGGAAGCGAGCAACAGCGAATTGGCCTGTTGCAAGCTGGGCACCGGGGGCTCCCCGGGCGCATCAGCACTCACTCCCCCGGTCCCGAAACGGAAGAACTGACCCTGGCACAACGACCGATACACCACGACCACTTCGGCCTGCCCCGTCTCCACGGCCATTGCCGCATTGGAAACCGCAGCGCATCCGCCGCCACCGCCGGGCATCCAGACCATGTTGCCGAAGCGCAGGGCCGGAAGGCCAAGCTCAGCGGCGAGAAAGATTGCCTCGTTGCGGTCCTCGGCAAAGGACGCGAGCCCGTCGACATCGTCCATGGAGAGGCCGGCGTCCTCCACCGCCCGGGAGATCGCCTGGCAGGCGAGCGCGTGCTCGGTGACGTCTCCGATTTTGCCCCAGCGGCTATAAGCCGACTCGCCCACCCCAACGATTTGTGCCCGGGCGCTGCTCACGAAGAAGACCCCGTGATGGGTCGGGGCAAGGGGAGTGAAACCACCACCGTCCCCGTCGCGTGGTCGCCCAGATCATTGGCCGCGCGAATGGTTACTTCGATCACCCGCTCGTCTCCCTCGTCGCTCACCTGGGCAATTTCCCCGGAAAAGGACAGGGGCTGGCCGGGAACTGCGGGCGCCCCCAGACGAATGGCGATCTTCCGAACCATGGCTTCAGGGCCGGCCCAATCCGTAACAAATCTGGAGACATAGCCATTTGTCGTAAGAATGTTCATGAACATATCCGGAGCGCCTTGGGCCCGAGCGAACGCGCTGTCATGGTGAGCGGGCATAAAATCTCGAGAAGCGATGGCCCCCGCCACGATCACAGTCGAGGTCACCGGTAGAACGAACGGAGGCAGGGCGTCTCCTACGTTCACGCCCAGAGGCGACGCCGGCTTCTTGTCTCGGCCTATCACGCGGTCCATCACTCGGCCCTTGTCTGGGCCCTTGTCTCGGCCCATCAAGAAGCGCCCCCGATGGTGGCTGGGTCGAACTTGAAGATACGAAACAGTTGCCGACCCACCTCTTCCTCGTCGCTGGTTTTAAAGCGCGTCACCCAGGTCACGAAGTAGCCCAGGCCCAGACCCGTCCGCTTCCGTTCCGAGATTGACTCAAGCGAATTTGTGGTCTGCAGCAGATCCCCCGGCCGCAGGTAGCGAAAGAACTCGAGCTCGGAGTTCGTCGCCAGGGTGCCCACGTAACCCGCTTGATCGAGAGCCGTGACCACATTCTCGGCCCCCATCTCATCGGGAGCGCCACCGCGCTCGGCGATGCCCTCGATTTTGGGGCGAGGCATTGTCCAGGCCTGAAGCATTGCCGGAGGCGCTACCAATCCGCCAAAGCGGGTTGTCGCCGCCAATTCGTCATCGAGGTAGACAGGGTTTCGATCGTCCAGGGCGTCCACCCAGTGCCGAATCATCGGCACGTTCACCGCTTCCGGTGCGGTGGCCGGCGCGCCCATGGGCTGACCGATGAAGCGTTCGAGCTGTTCTCGAACCGTGTCGACTTCTTCTTTGGACAACCGAGTTCTTATCCCCGTGTGTGACTGAAGGCTGCCGAGTGTACGGAATCAGAGGGATCTCGACACAGGGCCCGAGGCCGGCACGCAACCAGGGATCGATGGGGGGACCATCCTCGGTGGGGCACGCGCGCCGGGAATCTCGCGAATTTTCTGGCTTCTGAGCCCCGTTCAAGCTCACCCCGGGGTCATGTATGCCATGCTTGCGCGGTTCGCCCACCCGGGCGTCTGCCACCCAGACGGCGAGGGGTCCCTCGAAATGAGCCTAAAAGAAATTCGCGTGCTGGATTTCTCGGATCAAATTGCCGGACCCTATTGCTCAAAACTGCTCGCCGACGCGGGAGCCCAGGTCATTAAGGTGGAGGGGGTCGGCGGCGACTCCCTACGCGGAGAGGGCTCGGGCCCGGCCGGCTCACCTCTCTTTCGGTTCCTCAACGCGGGTAAACAGTCGCTTGTGGGGGCCGTGACGGACCCGCGAGTCCGAGCGCTGGTGGCCCAGGCCGATCTGGTCATCGAGGCCCATGGTCTCGAGTCCGATCAAGGCCAGAGACTCGATGTCGAGGCCCTGCGCCGAGGGCATCCCGCCCTGGTGGTGCTCTCGTTGACCCCGTACGGCCTGACCGGACCCTGGGCCCAACGGAAGGCCACGGAATTCACGCTCCAGGCCGAGTCGGGCTCCATTGGCCTGCGCGGGCTGATGGGAGAGGAACCCTACCAGGCCGGCGGGCGACTGACGGAGTGGGCGGCGGGAAGCTACGGCGCGGTTGCCGCTCTTCCCGCGGTTTTCAGGGCTCTGGACACCGGCCAAGGCGAGCACATCGACCTCTCCATGCTCGAAACCGCAAACACCATCTTTACAAATTTTTCCGAGTCCATGAACCGGTTGATGAACGCAGGCGCCGAGGATCCGCCCAACGCATTCATTGCTCAGTCCGTCGAGACCCCCTCCATTGAACCCACCGCCGATGGATTCGTGGGATTCTGCACGAATTCTCGGCAGCAGTTCTCGGATTTCCTGCTCATGATCGACCGGGTCGATCTCCAGGAGGATGAACAACTCGCCCAGTTCGCCGGTCGATTGATGCGCTTCGAGGAGTGGAACGCGATCATTCATGCCTGGTTGAGCACACACACAACGGCGGAAGTGATCGAAAAAGCTTCCCTCCTCCGCATCCCGGTGGCGCCCATCGGCAATGGCCAAACCGTCTTGTCCCATCCCCACCTGGCGGAACGCGGGGCCTTCATCCCGGACGCAACCGGCGATTTCATGCAACCCCGTATTCCCTATCGGATCGACCATGCCGATCCCTCGAACCCGGGCTCCGCACCCGTCCTCGGTGCCCATACGGCCTCTGCAAGCTTTGCCCCGCGTGCGGAGAAACCCGAGAAGCCCCCGACCCAAAGCAAGCACGGCGCCCACACCCGGCCGGGTGGCCGGGATTCCGCGCTGCCTTTGGAAGGGCTTCGTGTGCTTGACCTGACGGCTTGGTGGGCCGGGCCCTCGGCTTCCCACATCCTCGCGTCCCTTGGCGCCGAGGTCATTCACGTGGAGGCCGCCGGCCGGCCCGATGGCATGCGCATGGTCGGAGGCATGATGGCCGGCCATTACCCGGATTGGTGGGAGGCGAGCCCACACTTCCTCCAGGCCAACTCCAATAAGCTGGGTGTGACCCTCGATCTGAATACCGACAAGGGGCACGCACTTCTCGAGGAATTGATAAAGAAGAGCGATGCCGTGGTCGAGAATTATACGCCCCGGGTGCTCGACAACTTCGGTCTGACATGGGAGCGCATTCGCGCCCTCAATCCCCGGGCCACGATGATGCGGATGCCCGCATTCGGACTCTCCGGACCCTGGCGCGACAACACCGGCTTCGCCCAGACCATGGAGCAACTCTCGGGATTGGCCTGGCTCACCGGGCACAGCCATGACCAGCCCCGGATCCCACGCGGGCCCTGTGACCCCATCGCCGGGATGCATGCCGCCTTTGCCTTTCTCGTGACCCTGGCCGACCGACACGAAGAAGGCCACCGAGCGCGACACGTAGAGAGCACCATGGTGGAGAGCGCGCTGAATGTCGCGGCCGAACAAATCGTGCGCTTTAGCGCCCACGGCGAAGTCATGGAACGCGATGGAAATCGGTCGCCCCTCGCCGCTCCTCAAGGTCTTTACCCCTGTGCGGGGAGCACACCCGGCGCAGAAAACTGGCTGGCATTGTCCGTGGCGTCGGATCGCCAGTGGCTCGCCCTGACGAGACTCCTCGGCGAACCCCGTTGGTCACGTGCGTCCACCCTTGAAACCCTTCCGGGACGCAGGCTCGCTCACGACGCCATCGACGAGGAACTCCGGAATTGGACACGCGTCCGCGAGCGGGACACCTTGATCGAGGATCTGCGCAAGCGAGGAATTCCCGCCTCCGAGGTCGCCAATCCCTGTCGCCTCTACGCGAACAACCCGCAATTCGAGTCTCGGGGCTACTTCGAAAGGCCCCAGCATCCCATCGTGGGCCCCCTCCCCCTGCCCTCGCTGCCCTTCCGTTATGCGAGCATCGAGCGCTGGCTGCAAAAGCCGGCCCCGACCCTGGGCCAACACAACCAAGCCGTCCTGGGCAATCTCCTCGGCCTTTCGTCCGCCGAACTCGCAGAACTCGAGACCGAAGGAGTCATCGGCAGCCGCCCCCAGGGCCTCTAGGCTCCGGCGGTTTCCAGCGCTCAGGCATCCGGCGGCGGTTCTCCCCCGTTCCAGGGCCGATCGGGCGCTTCGACGTCGTAGAGTTCTGCCGCGTTGGCGAAGAGCACTTTGTCGCGAACCTCAGCCGGCATTTCACCGAATGCCGCGTCGATCTTTTCGCGCACCTCGCTGCCGTAGAGACAGACCGGGTGGGGATAGTCCGTCTCGAAAAGGATTCGATCGACGCCCACTTCCTCCAACACGGTCTGGGGCCCAAACTCTTCAAAAAAAGTGCAGGACCAGACCTGATCACGCATGTAGTCCCCGGGCCGCCGGGTGAACTCGGGTTTCTCGGTGCGCACCCCGGCGTAGTCAAAACCATGGTTCAGGGCTTCCTTCACAAAAGGCATCCAGCCCACCCCACTTTCCACAGAGACAATCCGGAGGCCGGGGTTTCGGGGCAAGATTCCCGACATCACGACATCCATCAACTGGATCGCATTGGTGAGCAGAATGGACATGGAACTTGAGACCGTGGTCGGAGCAATTCCGTGGGCTGCAAAACGCGCGGGATTCATCAACTGGTCCTGGAAATCCCCGCTTCCAATGTGCAGACTAATGGGCAGATCGAGATCCTGAGCGGCCCCCCAGATCGGGTTCCAGTGAGGATCACCGATAAAGGGCATGCCGAAATCCTGAGGCGCGCTGGTGAACAGGATGGCTTTGTGTCCCATGGCTCGGCAGCGGTGGATCTCGGTGACCGCGGCCTCCACATCCCAGAAAGGGGTGGCCATCACGGGGATGAAGCGACGGGGGTCGGGGGAGATCCACTCGATCAGCCAGTCGTTGTAGGCCTGGACACAGGCAAGCATCAGCTCGGGGTTATCGAGGCCCAGGAAAGTTTCACTCCCGAAGCCCCCGATGTTGGGATAGAGAGCCATGGCCCAGGCGCCAATGGAGTCCATGTACTCGAGTCGCGCAGCGGCGTCGTAGGCGGCCGGCGCACACTCGTCCAGATTCCTGGGCATCGAAGGGAAGGGTTCGGGCCAGCCCGCCATGGCGGTGGCCCCCACCGGAATCTGGCTACCCCGGGTGCCGAATTGCCACACGTCGACGCCCTCATCCGTGCGAATCATGCGCGGGGCGTCCGCCTGAAATTTTTGGGGGAGACGGCTTGTCCAGACATCCCCCGGTTCAGTGATATGCGTATCCGCATCGATGAACCAATCCGAGTACTTCATTGATGTGTTCTCCTTGGGGCTATCCCGTTCGGCGACCAGCATAGTCCAAGACACGCCCATGCCGAATCCGGTCCCCGGGTCCCGGCTCCTGGGGGAGAGTCGGCGAAGGCTGAATACCTCGGGTACTGTAACCGGGGTTCACGAAGCCTCGGACTGGAGATCCCCTGCATGCTCGCACTGATCTTTGCGATCCAGACCCTTTGTCTGGTGCTGGTTCTCCGGGAGCAGAAGACCGGCGCCCTGGGCTGCTTCTGGCTCAGCCTGGCCCTGACCCTTGGCTGGTTCGCCCACCACGCCACCGACTCCCTCGGGATTTCGTTCTAGTGCTCGCCGGCCAAAGCCTTGCCTACCGGCTCAACATCCTTGCGATGTTCTGCATGCTTGGGCCCCTCGTGGGCGCGTTGGGGGTTCAATGGACAGGGGATCTCCCCTGCCCCCTGTGCCTCCTTGAACGGCTGGCCATGTTTGCAGTCATTATCGGCTTGGCCATGAACCTGAGAAGCGGGCTCCGGCCACTTCACTATGGGCTCTCCATGGCCGGCGCCCTGGCGGGGGCGGCCATCGCCGGGCGCCAGGTCCTGCTTCATATCAACGACCCGGCGGGGGGAGGCTATGGCGGCACCGTCCTGGGCATGCATCTGTATACCTGGGCCCTGGTGGTCTTCGTGTGCTTCCTGGCCGGGACCGCCGTGCTGCTGATGATCCCGGGCGGCTTACCCGCTGAGACCGAGCGGCCCGATCCTGGAACCACCTGGAATGGCAACCGTCTGGCCCGCACGGCGTGCTATCTCGCCCTCGCGACCTGCGGGATCAACGCAGTCCTGGCGTTCATGGAATGCGGGCTCGGTCAATGCCCGGACAACCCGACGGGCTACTGGATTTTCGGGGGTTAGCCCGGGGGAACGGCGGGCGTCCTCAATCCTCGATCAGTCCGAGCATTCGGTCCGCGAGGCTGCAATCACCGCGCTTGCGGAGTTCTTCGGCGACCCTCCGACGGTCAGCATGGGAACGATTCTGCGAGAGCTTCTGTTTGGCATGCCCCCGATTAATCTGGAGCCGAACGCCGACGATCGCATTCAGCAGGGGGCTCCTCATCGACTCCGGTAGCGCTGAGTAGGCCCACGACGACTCTGCCTCCTCAAAGAGATCGCTCATCCGGCTGACCATGCCCCAGATTTCTTCCGGATCCCGAACCAGTTCTGCTGTGGCGTCCACATGAACCGCTTCGTAGTTCCATGTCGGTACGGATTTAGCTGTGGCGTACCACGAGGGCGATACATACGCGTGATCTCCCTGGACCACCAGACGACAGGCCGGGTGGGTCTCTAGAAACTGCCAATGGGAGTTGGCCCGGGCCATATGGACTTCAATTATTTTTCCGTCACCGGAGACCCAGTAGGGAAGATGGGTCGTGTGCAAATCCTCTTGGCCCGCACTCACCAAGACGCCGAACCCATGCCGCCTGAGCATCTCCAGTGCGGAGTCCTGACTTTCAAAATGATCGGGGGTGTACATAGAGTGAGCTTAGCGGCGTGCGCCAAGATGGACTCCTCACGGCAAACGCTGTGGGGGCGCGTATATGGCTGGTCATACGCCATACTACCCCCCACCTTCGGGCTCAGGCCTCGTGGGGATAGAACTGCTTTGCCCACTCCCGGAAAGCCCCGATGGGCCCGTCGCCCTCGCAGAGGACCGGGCGGACCGCAAAAACCTTGTTCTCCCAGATCGGAATGTCCTGTTCCATCTGGCGGATCGCCTCGGCGATGAAAGCCCGCCCGGCCCCCTTGTCCGGGCGCAGCCCCCGGGCGCGATTGACCGAAAAGGAGAAACAGGCATCCACCGCACCCCCATCGATGGGGGTGTTAGTTCCGACCACGAGTAACTCAAAGGCCCCGGACGCCCGCACCACGCCGAGCCCCATGCCGTGCCAGGTCACTTCGAGTCGCGACACCGCCATCTCTCCATCGGGTCGAGGTACCCTTGAGAGTGTGACCGAGCGGTACAGCGGGCCCTCGAAAGTGATCTCTGGATCAGGAGCCTCGGCAAAGCCGTGGACCGCGCGAAAATGAGCGGGGTCTGAAGTGTTCTCGGCGATCTCCTGATTTCGGGTGCGAATCGTCCAGTGATGATGGGTGGGCGCACTCCATTCCGAATTATCAAGCTCCGGAATTTCGGGGACAGGCCAGTTCGGTCCCTCGCCGGAAGGGTGATACCAGGCCCAAACAATGCCGCTCTTAACCTCGGTCGGGTAACGGCGGAGCCGGGCCCGGGCAGGGATCCGTTTCGCGTAGGGGACCTCGACACACCTGCCCTCGAGGTCGAAGCGCCAGGCATGAAACGGACAGCGAAAGCGCTCGCCTTCAACGACGGCCCCGAATCCCAGATGAGCGCCCAGGTGCGGACAATACGCACCGAAGAGTCCAACCTCGCGGGATGCCGTGGAGACGAGCACCAACTCTTGGCCCCAGAAGCGTAGGCGAGTCGCCCGGCCCGGCGCAATTTGGTCAAGGAAGCCCACACGAAACCAGCCCACGGGAATGGGAAAGGGGAATTCTCCTGGATTAGCCAGCATATGCCTTGCCTTTCTCTCGCGAAAAACGTCGGGCAGCAGGGCGACTGGGTCAAGGCCAAAATGGACTTTCAGGTGCTCATCCAAGGGCCGAGAAGAGTCCGACCAAAGCGATCATCTTGTCTAGCTTGGCCCAACCGAAATCCGTATGCTGCCGCCCGCATGACTAAAGAACTGCGTGATAAAGAAAATGCCGTCTACAACCCGGATGGCGATTGGCTGGTGCCCACATCTCTCGCCCAAGGCCCCTGGGACCCGGAGCATCAGAACGGGGGTGCCGTATCGGGCATCCTCGCCCGGGCAGTGGAACGTGTGGAGGCGCCCTGCCCCATGCGAATCGCTCGACTCAGTATCGACCTGATGCGGCCGGTGCCCATGAAGGCGCTCAGTCCCAAAGTGCGAGTGGTTCGGGCGGGCCGCCGAATCCAGGTGGTTGACGCCTGGCTCGAGTACGAAGGCAAGGCTGTGGCGCGGGCCTCGGCCCTACGCGTCCGAACGGATGCCTCGCTTAGCCCGGGAGACGAGTACGCGTTCTCGCTCACGCCTCCGCCTCGGCCAAAACCCGAAGCGGAGCGGCCGGCGACGCGCCGAAACCTCTCCTACGTACCCGGGTGGCTGCGGGCGGTCGACTTCCGCCGGGACAAACTCTCTCAGCCCGGTCAGGAAAACCGGGTTTGGGTCCGCTTGCGGAAGGCCCTGGTTGCCGGCGAGCCCAATGCGCCCATCGTACGGCTCGCCGCGCTCAGTGACTTCTCCGCAGGCATTGCCAATGCGCTGGATTTCTCTGAGTGGACTTCCCCGAATGCGGATCTGAGCCTGCATATCCTTCGCGAACCCCAAAGCGAGTGGTTGGTCCTGGAGGGCTCTGCCTCGATCACCCACGATGGCCTGGGCCAATCCTCCGCGATCATCTTCGATGACCAGGGCGTCTGCGCTCGGGGACAGGCGTCGTTGCTCGTGGATCGTCCCCCTCGCGCCTGAATCCCGCCCGGGCAAACACCCAGCCCACGCGCGCCTAGCCCAAATCGGCTTCGCGTCGGTTCTCGCCATCGAACGCGTAGTCCCGGATGGTTTCGCAGACCTGAAGCCGATACTCGGAATAGAAGCGATCGCGTCCGGCCCGCTGGGCAACAAGGTGTTCGGCGTGGTCGCGCCAAGCCTCCAGAGCACTCAGGCTCTCAAATTCCACCACGGAAATCCGTTCGCCGTCGTCCGCCCCAAAGGCCTTGAAATCGATAAAGCCCGGCATGGCGCGAGCCAGTTCGAGCATCCGCGCGGAGACCTCGCGATACTCCTCCTTCTGGTCGCTGCGGAGCCTGGACCGGAATAGGGCGACAACCATCGACGTTCTCCTTCTTGCTGGGCCGAAATTCCGCTTAAGCGGAAGCCGGGGATTCATGTGAGTGACTCGGTGCCGTGGCTGAGTTCCGTTGGCCCAGAAAGTAGCGACGGCCCCATCGGGTTCAATTGCCACTGAACATACATGGGTCGAAATTTGACCTACCATTGAAGCAGTCCCAAGCCCGGCAGAGTTCAAGAACTTTGCCCGTACCCCTAGCCACTGGCGCCTACCCACTACTCCCTACTCCCCACTCCCCACTCCCTACTCCCCACCCCCTACCCCCTACAGACCAGGAGCATCATGAATCTCGAGAATCTCTTCTCCATCAAGGGCAAAGTGGCCGTCGTCACCGGCGGATCCCGGGGCATAGGCGAAATGATCGCCGCGGGCTTTCTCGCCAATGGGGCAAAGGTCTATATCAGTTCCCGCAAAGCCGAAGCCTGCCATGCCACGGCGAAGCGACTCGTCGATAAATTTGGCGGCGAATGTGTCGCGCTGCCTGCCAATCTGGCGGAGTTGTCGGGCGTCGATGAGCTAACCCAGGAGCTAAAGAATCGGGAGCAGCGCGTGGACATCCTTGTGAACAACGCCGGGGTCTCCTGGGGGGCCGGACTCGAAGAGTTTCCCGAGATCGGCTGGGACAAAGTCATGGACACCAACGTCAAGGGCGTTTTCTTTCTTACCCAGCGCCTGTTGCCCTTGCTCGAAGCCGGAGCCAGCCCCGAGGATCCCGCCCGGGTGATCAATGTCGGCTCCATCGACGGGATCAAGACCCCCGTCTTCGACACCTTCTCCTACGGCCCCTCCAAGGCCGCGGTTCACGCGCTCACCCGCCAACTCGCGTCTCATCTCGTGAAGCGAAACATCATCGTCAACGCCATCGCGCCGGGCCCCTTTCCCACATGGATGCTGTCCACCGGCGTTGGCGGTGGGGGCGATGTCGAGGCCACGGACTGGGATGCGGTCGGCCGAGTCAACCCGCGCGGACGGGTCGGCACCCCCGAAGATATTGCCGGTCTGGCCATCTTCCTGAGTTCCCGGGCAAGTGCCTTCACCGTGGGCGAAGTGATTAGTTGCGACGGCGGGACACTGGTGAGCTGAAGTGCGAATCCCCGGGGCTCAGCTGCCGCCCGGGGTTCCCAGCTTGTTCTTTCGAAGCGCCTGGAGGACGGCCACCAGTCCAGCATCCCGCTCCCGAACCAGTGTCTCCACGCTCCGGCCTGCTGCAGCCACCTGGCAGCCGTCCACAGCAGCGTCTCGCAAGCCAGGGGTCAACTCGGGGGCTTCCAAGCGAGTCCATGGGGATTTCAGCGACGGACCAAAGTGGTCGAGCATGTGCGCCATCCCGCCCTCGCCTCCGGCGAGGTGAAAAGTGAGCATGGGGCCCATCAGGGCCCAGCGCAGCCCGGGCCCTGCAGTAATGGATAAGTCGAGCTCCTCCACGGTGGCCTCACCGTTGGCCAGCATGTGTAGAGCTTCTCGCCACAGAGCTTCCTGCAATCTATCCGCCACGAAGCCATCCACCTCGCGCTCGAGGCGCATGACCGTCTTGCCGCCAGATCGATAGAAAGCCTCGGCGGTGTCCATCGCTTTTTTCGAGGTGCCTGGCCCGGCCACGAGTTCGACCAGAGGCAGCAGGTAAACAGGATTGAAGGGGTGCGCGACTACCACACGCTCGGGCATACCGGTGCACCGCTTCGTCAAATCACTGATCCGGTAGCCCGAGGTTGACGAAGCGATAACCACCCCGGGGTCGCAGTACCCATCCAGCTCTGCCAGGAGTTCTTGTTTGAGTTCCAATCGTTCGGGTGCGCTTTCCTGGACTAGGGCCGTCCCCTCCACCGCCTCTTCTGCCGTATTGCAAAATTGGACGAGTTCGGGCGAGGCTTCGTCCCCCAGGCCCAACGCCTCCATGGCTGTCCAGGCCTGGGCCAGAGTTCGCTCAAACAGCGCCTTCGCCGGGGGATTCGGGTCCCAGGCGCGCACGGGGACACCCCGTCCGGCAAAATACGACGCCCAACCGCACCCAATCACCCCCATGCCGATGCAGGCCACGGACTCCGCGCCCGCCTTGGGCGATTCAAGGGCGGAGACGGGCCGGCTCAACGTTTCCCCTTGGGCCAGACGCACCCATTTTGTGAGAGATGCACCCGGGGCGGGATTTCTCGCTCTTTGTCGCCAATGATTCGGGCCACCCTTGCCCCTCCTGACCTAGAGCTTCAACATACAGCAAGCCCGGGAGTCTGGTGTCTCCCTCTCCCGGGTCATAATCGTTCTCGTGGGGTTCGCTGTTCTCGCGCCCCTCCACCGCGCGGATTCCAAATGAGGTTCAACCATGGGCGACCCCGAGCGGTCTTCTAAAATCCCCCCCTACGGAACCGGAGACACTTCCTATCGGGCTGCAGGCGGTGCCGAAGGTCTGAGGAAACTGGTCGATCTTTTTTATGACTTCATGGAGCAGTTGCCCGAAGCGCGCCGGGTTCGCGCCATGCACCCGACGGACCTCACGAAGGCCCGGGACAAATTGTCGCTTTTTCTTTCGGGATGGCTCAACGGACCCAACACCTACGGGGAGAAGTACGGCAAGATTAATATCCCCAAAGCCCATGCCCACCTGGCAATCGGCACGGAAGAGCGCGACGCCTGGCTCCTTTGTATGAAAAAAGCTTTGCAGGCGCAGCCGTACGCTGAGGAGTTCAAGCGGTACATGTTGCAGGAACTCGGCGTGCCGGCAGAACGCTGCCGAACCCGCTAACCCCCGCCGCTTCCCGCCCGTCTGCAGCCCCTTTCTTTCGGTCTTGGCTAGACTGGGAAGCCGGCCAGGGCTAAATCGAGTTATTCCCGCGCAAGGAGATCTCCCATGAGTGCCCCCCATCTGAGTCCTGAGCACGCTGAGTTCCATGAATACGCCCGCCGATGGCTCGACGAGAACGCGCCGCCTCCGGCCCCGGAACGGCTCCCGCTCAGCCCCATCGAAGTCATGACGGTGGGGCAACGCGATTATCTGCAGGACTGGCAAGGGCGCTGCTACGAAGCAGGTCTGATCGGTTGCGACTATCCCGTGGAGTACGGGGGGCGAGGGCACCAAGGTTTTCAGAGCATTGCAAACCAGGCGCTTGGCAAGGCACGAGTTCCCTTCATGATCAACGTGGTCGGGCTCAACATGGCCGCCCCCACGATCCTCCATCACGGCAGCGAAGAACAGAAAAAGAAATTCATCCCGGGTGCTCTGAGCGGGTCGGAGATCTGGTGCCAGGGCTTCAGCGAACCCGGCGCCGGCTCGGACATGGCCAACCAACAGACCCAGGCGATTCCCCAAGGAGACAACTGGATCGTCAACGGCCACAAGGTATGGACCAGCCTGGGCCATTTTGCCCAGTGGATGATTCTGATCACCCGCACGAGCAAGCACCACAAATACGATGGCCTCACGTATTTCCTGGCGCCCATAGAGGGGCATCCCGGCGTGACCGTCCGGCCCCTGGTGAAAATTACCGGGGAGAGCGGTTTTAACGAAGTGCTCTTCGAGGACGCGGTCATCCCGGACAGTTGCCGGCTGGACGCTGTGGGAAAAGGCTGGACCGTGGCCATGACCACCCTGACCTATGAGCGAGGCGCTGCCGAAAGCGCGGGCGGGGGAAGCGGAGAAGCCGCGCGCCCCACCCAGCGGCTGATCAATCTGGCCCGCGAAACCCAACGGAACGGGGTTTGCGCTGCGGATGACCCCGTGACTCGGGATGCCCTCATGCAGCGCGCCATCGTGGCCGAGGGGTTGGCCCAGAACGCTCGGCGAGCCCGGGTGCCTGCCCTCTGTGATCATCCCATGCGGCTGCCTCTCCAGCAGAAGCTCGTCGGCAGCGAGCTTTCTCAGCACAACGCACGCCTCGGCGTCCAGATCGCCGGCGCTCACTCGATGCTCTACAAGCTTGATTCGTCGGCACCCAGCCAGGGCTACTGGCCCCTCGCCTACATGAATTCCTACGGCCACACCATCGCTGCGGGCACCAACGAAATTCAGCGCAATATCCTAGGCGAGCGTGTGCTCGGCCTGGCGAAGTCCAAGTAGCCAACCGCTGACCGACAGCTCAGAAGGAGACTGTGATGAGCAAAGCGACGACACCGCCTGGCTTCGGCTTTGGCGAGGACGAGGAGATGCTCCGGGACCTCGCCCGGAAATTCCTCGACGAGAAGCTTCCGGTTGAAGCGCTTCGAAAGCTGGTCGCCGAGGCCCCCGAACCCGTCTACGACCACGGACAACGTCCCCCATGGGCCCCGGGGCTCTGGAAGCAAATCGTCGAACTGGGCTGGGCGGGCTTGGCCGTGGAAGAAGCCGACGGAGGCGCGGGGATATCGATGGCGGGCATCGCGGGCCTCGTGGAGGAAGTGGGCCGCCACGCGCTGCCCTCTCCACTGATTTCGACCCTGAGTGCTGCTCTGGTTCTCCGCTCAGCCGCCAGCGCCCCCGGGCGTGAACAACTTCGCCGAATCGCTCTGGGAACCACCGCCGCCCTGGCCATCACACCGGCGTCCGGGAGTTGGGAGCCCGGGGACTGCGGAATCACCGGTACCCGCCAGGGCGACGGGTATCTCCTCAACGGCTCGGCCCATTTCGTTCAGGACGCCTTCAAGGCGGACTTCTTTGTCGGGACTGCGCGGGTCGACGACGAACTCCTCCTCTTCGCGTTGCCTTCCGAGGCCGAAGGCGTTTCCCTGGAGCAGGATCATATCCATGACTTGACTCGAGACCAGGGGACGCTTCGGCTTTCGGACGTTCGGCTTTCAGCGAAGGACGTGGTCAGCCCCAATGGCGAAGAAGTCCTCCAACGCGCATGGCCGGGGCTCCTCGTGCTCGTGAGCGCGGACTTGTGCGGGACGAGCGAATGGCAACTTCAAACCACCGTGGAGTACGCCAAGAACCGCAAACAATTTGATCATCCTTTGGGCTTCTTCCAGGCGGTCAAACATCCTCTCGTCAACGCCATGGTGGAGATCGATCGTGCCCGATCACTCCTTTATCATGCGGCCTGCTGCATTGATATGGGTTCGCCCGAATCCTTGGAAGCCGCCTGCATGGCGAAGAGCGCCGCCTCGGATGCCGGGGCATTCATCTCAGACCGGTCGGTGCAACTGCACGGCGGAATTGGTTTTACCTGGGAGTGCGACGTCCATATCTACTTCAAGCGCAGCATGCACAACCAAGCCCTACTGGGAGACGGCGTTCACCAGCGTCGCAAGTTGGCCGACCGGCTGATCGGCCCCATTGGCGCGACCGTTGAAAACGAGACGGCTTGACTATGCGCCTCCAATCCCACTCCCTCTCCCCATGGCAACATCTTGGCCTCACTCTCATGCGCGGACTCATGGCGCTGCTGGGGGCATTTGCTCGTCTGGGACGGCGCACCCCTCCCCCCGTCCCCGCACAGCTTTTCGCGTACGGCTCCCAGCCGGCTGAAAGCCTTGAATACCTTGCCCCCGCAGCTGGCTCCCGGAGCCGAGCTCCTGTGGTCTACATCCACGGTGGCGGCTGGATCATTGGCAAAAAGGAAATCTACTCCTCCGAGTTGGTTTTTCTCGCCGAAGCCGGCTATCCGGTTTTCAATTTCGAGTATCCCCTGGCCCCGGAGACTCCGCATCCGGGGATACTGCGCGCACTGCTCGGAGGTTTGTGCTGGATCCAGGAAAAGTTTCCCGAGCACGATGGAGTGCATCTGATGGGCGATTCCGCGGGGGGTAACCTGGCCCTGATGCTTGGCCTCTTGTGCGCCAATCCCCATTTGATGAACGATCTGGGAGTGGACCCCGAAAATCGGCCCACACTCTCGCCCCTCTCCGTGGTGTCGCTCTACGGCGTACTGGATCGCCTCAGCTGGATCCGAAACGGTTTCCCCGGCGCCTCCTTGATGCTCCAGAGCTACGCGGGCAAGGCGGCATTTGCGGAAATGGTGGGACCCGAATTGTCCATCACCCCCATGGACCTCAGCTTTGATCGCTGTCCTCCCAGCTTCCTCGCGGCTGCGTCTAAGGACCCCTTGGCTGAATCAACCCGCCTTTGCCTGGAATGGCTTCAGGCAGAGAATCAGCCGGCACAGGGCGTCGTCTATGAGGGCGAGGGCCACGGCTTCTTCAATCGGCCCGGGCGACCGGCAACCCAGCGGCTCAAAGCCGATGTGCTCGGGTTTCTCGGCCAGCACTGAGCCTCCTCCATTGGGGGAGCGCCCGCCCGCCGCCGATCCGCCGGACCCGGGGTGCTAGTTGAGCGCCGAATCCCTGGAGAACTTGATCCCTTGAAGGGTGGCCGAAAGATTGACGCCCATATTGGTCACCTGGTAGATCAGCGGATCCTGGTCCAGGGTGCTCTGCATGGACTTGTCGTAAGCCGGTGCATCCGGGCCCGTCTGATCCGACTTCAGCGCCGCCGAAGCCCCCCCTCCGAACGTCCAGCCATCCTCCATGAAGCGTTTCAGGGTCTCCTTGGATTGAAAAATGAGCAGCAGGCTCAGTTCCTGAACCCCTAGGCCAATGCCCACCTGCAACTTGGTCATCCGCATAAAGGTCTGCTTGCCCGTGGTTTTATCGGTGAGGAGTCCGTAGCCGTTCCCGGTTCCGCCAAAGAGAATTTTGGCTTCGATGCTGCTGAACGTCGCATAGGCAACCGAACTCCCGACCTGGGTCTTTGCGCTGTCGTAGCCCGCGTAAACCTTGTTCAGGATTTCCTGGTTGCTCTTTCGAATCGCCGCCCGCTGCTCCTCCCCGGTGTCGCCCTCAGGAGTCTTGCAAGCCGTCAGCGCCAGGGTGCACACCAAAGCCAGCCCCACCAGAACAGCCAATCCCCCTCGCCGGGATCGTTCACGAGAACTTGACGCCATGATTACCTTCATCACCATCTCCTTATTTCCATTTCGGGGAAACCGCTCGCCGGCGTTCACTCGCTTGGGCCGAAGGATGTAGCCCGACGAGCCAATCTCTCACACCCCTGTGCATGAATTTCTTCGAAAAACTGTCTCGCCGTCTTGCCCTCTCGCGAACCGAGGAAGACGTATGCCTCTCCTGTCCGCTCATGCCGGCTCATACGATTGAAACTTCCACCGAGGCCCGGGACGGAGCGCTCGCGAGCTCGGAAAGGGTATGGGCACCGCCAATTCGCACCAATGCGTCGTCCAGTTCAACAAATAGTTCGTCCAGGACGGGGTTTCGTCCCGACGCCTTTTGGGCGGTCAATTCCGGGGAGACCAAGGGAACCGGCGCACGGCGAACCCTGCGAATCACCTGGATCACATCGGCCACCGTCGTATCGGCGATGGGGCGCGCGGGAAGATATCTGGCCTCTCGATCCCCGCGCCCGGTCGCCACCAAGAGATCACCGGCTTCGAGTTCGTCGAGCAGTTCCCGAAGCGCACGCACCGGCGCATCCAGTTCCCCGGACAGGTCCTCCGCCGCCCGGGGTTCCTGGCGGTTTTTGAACGCCCGGGCAACCGCGACCATCAGCCGGACTGCCAGATACTCCCGCTCTGCCGGCGCCAGAACCGTCCGGCGCAGGTCCTCTCGGTAGTGGGCAATGTTCTGGTGGGCGAACGCGACTTCTGCCCCGAAAAGAATGACGGCCCAGCAAACATAGAGCCAGGTCAGAACCAGAGGCAGCGCCACCAGCCCCCCAAAAAGAACACTGTACCGGGCAGCACCCACACCCAGATCCACATAGAAAACCCGCGTCACGGAGAACAGAAGCGTCGCGACCAGGGCGCCGAGTGCCGCCGAACGCAAGCTGACGTTTGTGTTGGGGAAGAACCAATAGAGAAATCCAAAAGCCGCCCAGATCAGCACCTGGGGGAGTTGGATGAGCTGCAGTTCATGCAGCCAGCCAATAAATGGAAGGCCCTGAAGGCTCTGAGCCAAGGATTCGTTGGCCAGGCTCGCCCAGAGAGAAACCGCGACTCCGGTCAGGATCGGCCCGACCACCAGCACGGCTAGATAATCCGCGAACCGCCGGGGCCAACTCCGGCTTTGGCGTACCCCCCAAATGTCGCCCAGGGTGCTCTCCAAGTGTCTCAGCCCAAGAACCGCCGAGAGAATCAAAGTGGCGCCACCCAGAGTGCCGAGATTGCCAATATGAACCTCTTGAATCCTCGAGATGATCCAGCGATTGGCTTCGGGGCTGACCGCGGTCAACTGCTTAACCGCCATGTCGACCAGGGATTCCTGGCCGCCCACCAGCCCGACCAGCGCCACGACGACCACCAGAAGAGGAATCGCCGAGAGCGCAGTCATGAACGTGAGAGCACTCGCCCGCAGCAGCAGCCGATCGTTGACGAAGCCCTGTCCCACCATCACGGAAAACTGGAGAAACCGAATCAGGGATGCGCTCACACTTCGCGCACCCAGATCGAGCTGCCATAGGTCATGGAAGATGAAAGTCCGGACCCGCTCGACGCGCGCGCCCAGACCCGAAGTGCTCTTTCCCCCGGTCATCTCCGGTTCTCCATCAAATTCTCCCGGCTGCCCAGTGTAGGCCGCTCAACCCCGACCTTCGAACCCGAGATTTCAAAGTGCCCCGGGCCGAGAGGACCGAGGCGGCAAAGGGGGTAGACGGTGTATGAGGGTGTAGAGACCCGTCGGGACGGGCGTGTCGATCAAAGCGCCTATCAAACAAAGCGCCCATCAAACAAAGCGCCTATCAAACAACGCGCCTATCAAACATCGCGCCTATCAAACATCGCGCCTATCAAAGCACCGATCAAACAAAGCACTCATCTAGGCACTCATCAAAAGGTTACGTCGAGCAAGCCTCCATCGCTCACTTGGCACTGCCCGGTTCCGCCTCCTGCAATTCCCAAATTGGTCTGCTTCAAGGTGAAATGGCAGCGCGCACTACCGCCCCGATTTCCCTGGAGGGTCGAGACCACGCGCCCATCGTAATGATCCACCCAGACCGAAACGCCCCATCCGGGTTCAAACCAGGGGTCAATCCCGCCCGCTCCCCAGTCCCGAAAGGAGGCTGAGTCCCAAGCGTCGTAGAAGGGCTGGGTGGCCATGTGGCTCACTGTCTTTTCCAGCAGCAGGTACGAGCCCACGTAGCGCTGGCCTCCGGGACCCAGGGTAAAAGTCATACTTCCGGTCAGCGAAGACTCGGATTCCCAGGCGATCATCACTTTCTGGGTCGGCTCGCCTGACTTTTTGGAGGGATCCCATTGCGCCACCATGATTCCCGTCCGGCGCGCGGACGCGCAGGCGACCAGAGCGATACTGCACAACACGAGGAGGAAGCGGAAACGGGGCATGGGCTGGAGCTCCTTGTTGGGGAGACCACGCGTAGCACAGTCCTCGGAGGCTAGGGGAGATCCCACCGAAAACGGTGTCCAGCATTCTCCCTGCAATTGTTTGGGGGGCTGCATTCGCCAGGCTCCCCACCTCGGGCATCCAGTTCACCCTCGGAGGACTCTCCCGGTGGAGCCTGCATTTTTGACGGCCACGAGACGAGCCCCCTAGTCGCTTCCGAATCCACCGCCCGAACCGTCGAGTTTTTGGACCCAGCCCTCCGCCTCGGTGACCTCCGTCTGCGCCGACTTCTGCTCGTCGTAGAGCCCTAGTCGGGCGTCGCCGGTGGGGTAGTTGCGCTGGTTCATGTTTCCGACAGCCGTGTTCGCCACCGCGAGCCGGGATTGAGCCCGCGCAAGCATCGCGCGCGCCTCGCCGATGTCCCGAGGCGCCGCAGGAATCAGGTTGGGCAATTGGCCTTGCTCCCCGGGCGAACCGTACAACCCGGGCCCCCCGGGCGTATCGGAAAGCGATTCGGTCCCGACGCTCAAGGCCGACGGGGACTCGCCGGCGTTTCCCTCGGAGCCGAGCGCCTGGGAGCCAAGGGCCTGGGTGGGCGTCGACCCGGGTAAAGAGCGAGTTCCCACGGTCAGTGCCTGGGGGTTCTCGGTTTCCGCCGTCAAGTCATCGGGATTTTCTGTACCCACCACCAGGGCATTGGGGTCGCTTGCAGAAGTCCCCTGAGAGCCCCCAAAACCACCCTGGCCCTGTGCCGTGCCGGCTGCCAGGACGAATACCAGCCCGGCGAGAAGCGCCCATTCAAACCCGCGACCCGGGCACGGGCGTTGAGCCAGGGGTGCGCAACTCGTCGGGAAACCGGGCCTCGGTTGTTCTCTTTGGTTCATCGTCGCCTCCGTTAAAGCTTGTTCCCCGGTGGCTCCCGGCGGTGGCAAACAATCTCCAGCGGGAGCTGGGTAAAACCAGCATAGGGGAACCTCCCTTTCTTTTTTAGCCACCGGACCCCAGGCACACCCCGATCCCGGGGGGCTGAGGGGCAATTATTCTTGCGGATTTTTCGGGTCAATTCCCGCTCTCGCCGCGACTGAGTACCCAAGGACCCGAGCGAACCGAAGCCGAACCCGCAAAAACCCTCGCCGACGAAGGTGTCAGGCCCAGACCAAGAGCCAGCACCCGAAGCGCTTGAAACCTAGATCAGGCCTTGGCGGCAAACAGAAAGTGAGGCGGAAATGACTCTCATCCTGGCGATCAAAATGATCTTCTGCGTTGCAGGAATGCTCTGCCTCGTGTTTGTCGAAAGCGAATACGAAATCAACTAAAGAGGAGCCTACCCATGCCCGTATTCATGATCGGAATGCAGCGAAGCGGATCAAATCTCCTTCGCCTCATGCTGAACCAACTCCCCGGAATTGCGGCCCCGCATCCGCCTCACATTCTCGAACGTCTCGGGCCCTTCGAGTCCAGCTACGGGGATCTCCACAAGGACTCCAATTTCGAGCAATTGGTGTCCGATGTTTGCCGGCTTGTCGAAACAAATCCAGTCAAGTGGGAGTCGGTTGATCTTGACCCGAAGGCCATCCAGGACTCCTGTCGAGAGCGTTCGCTGGTAGCGGTTTACGGTGCTGTTCACGACTGCCTCGCCCGGGCCTGGGGCGGAACAGACTGGCTGTGCAAGAGCATGGCGAACGTTCACTACCTTGGAGAAATCGAGCGTTATTTCGGAAAAAGTGCGCGTTTCATTTACTTGTACAGGGACGGTCGAGATGTCGCTCTGTCGTTCCGCAAAGCGTTGATCGGTGATAAAACCTTTTATCATCTGGGCAAAGCCTGGGACGAGGCTCAGCAACTCTCTCTGGCTTTGCGCCGCCGGGTCCCCGAGAGTCAATTCATCGCGCTCAGCTACGAAGAACTGATCTCTCGCCCGGAGCCCGCCCTCAGGCGCCTGTGCAGGTTTCTGGGAGCCGAATACTCCCCAAAAATGATGGAGTTTCATCGGTCCCCGGAAGCCCAGCGAACGGCGGTTACCGGTCTGTGGTCCAATGTCAGCCAGCCCCTGGACAGCACAAACTCGAACAAGTTCCTCAAGGAAGCCAGCACCGAGGAAATCCGTCAATTCGAGAGTGTGGCCGGCGCATCTCTGGACGAGTTGAATTATCCCCGGCACTGCATCGAGCGCGGGAAGGAATATCGGATAAACTCGGCAACCCTTTCAGCGCTGGACTCCGAAAATAAGCTGCTCAGGGCAAGAGCACGCAAACTGACGAAGCCCGTGGACCTGAATCTCAGGAAGCCCCAGGCGCTTCTGATGGAGTCAATCAGGGTTCGGTTTGCATGAACATCGGGGAGCCGAGCTTGGCCGGAACCAGAATGAACGAGCTCGACGGAGATTCCTCCGAAGACAGAGTTCCGCTGCTTTTACTGGGGTGGACTTTCTTGCGGATCGGCGCCACTGCGTTCGGCGGTTTCATGGCCCTGGTCTCGGTTGTTCGCAACATCGTCGTCGAGCGTAAAAAACTGCTTCGGGACGAGGAATTGATGGACGGAATTTCCTTGGCCACAATTCTTCCCGGCCCGGTCGCGATCAACGTGGTGGCCTACGTGGGCTACAAGCTCCGGGGAGGCATCGGCGCGGTTGTCTGCGCCACGGCGGTGATCTTGCCCTCCTTTGTGCTCCTGGTGGGGTTCAGCATCGCCTATCTCGAATGGGGCCAGCTCCCGGTGGTGGACAAAGCCGTGGCGGGATTCGTTCCCGCCGTCGCCGCGATCATCCTGAACGCAGCTTGGGGGATGCGCAAGCAGGCCCTGGCGGGTGTTCCCGAAATCTTGATCGCCGCCGTCGCTGGGGGGCTGATGGTCACCGTGGGCGGCTTCTATCTGACCCTGGGCATCGTGATAGGTTCCGGCCTGCTCGGACTTGTGCTCTTCGCCGGAGCCCCGCCGTCGGGCAACGGCGCGGCTGCTCCAAAACCTCGCTCAGGGCTCGCCAAGACCGGGGGCGGCTGGGCGTGGGGCCTTGCTGTGGCTCTGCTTTTGGGCTTCCTCCTGCTCTTCCTGATCCCAATCCCGGGGCTCTCTCGCTACCCCGGAGCCGACCTCTTCGTCACTTTCTCGGGGATGAGTCTGATTCTTTTTGGTGGGGGCTTTGTCTTCATCCCCTTGATCCAGGCGATTGTTGTCGAGGGGCTCCAGTGGGTCTCCCAGACCGAGTTTGCAAGCGCCATCGCACTGGGCCAGATCACGCCGGGTCCAATCCTAATCAGCGCAGCCTTTATCGGATACAAAGTCCATGGACTCCTGGGCGCTTTCGTTGCCACCTTCGCGATCTTCTTCCCCCCGGCGCTCCTGATGGTCACCGCATCACGAGCCCTGGAGAAAATTAACCACTCCCCAATCATCCAACGCAGCTTGCGAGGGATCCGAGCGGCGGTCCTCGGACTGATCGCCTCGGCTGCCCTGGTGGTGGGCCAGACCGCCCAGGCCCATTGGGCGAGTGCGGCGATACTGGCCGCTACCCTGATCGCCTTGATTCGATTTCGCGTCGAGGTGGCCCTGATTATTCCGGCGGCGGGTATTGCTGGGCTGATTCTCTTTTAGTCTTTAGCGAGACGGCCCAGCATGATCCAGCCGGAACGCGACCAGCGCCCGGGGTGCCGCCCGTTGCCGAAGTTTTAGCCGGCGAAGCAACTCATAAACTCGGGAGCTAGACTTCGCGACGATTATTGCGGGCGCGAAACCAACCCCCTGCATCTGCCGGATGAGCCGATCGGAAGCCGGGTTGAAAGCCGTTTGAAAAGCTCGAGGAGAGTCCCCCACCCAATGCGGCGCATTGTTTCTTCTCTGGTCGGGCTCGTCGCGCTCGTCGCGCTCGTCGTAGTCGGCGCGATCGTTCTGGTCATAGGGCTTTCCATGACGGACACCTCCGCCCTGAGGGACCGACTGGCCGCTGAACTCTCCACGGCCTCGGGATACACGATTACGATCCAGGGAAAATTGCATTTCGAGGTGCTTCCCCATCCAGGGGTAAGCGTGGAGGATGTCCGGGTCGAGAATCCCTTGCTGCCCGGCAAGAACCCACTGGCCCAAGCCACGCGTATCGAGGTGGACATCGAGCTTCTTCAATCCCTGGAGCAGCGGGAAATCGTGCTCGGGGCCGTGAGACTGAACGGCGCGGATGTGTGGCTCCACCGGAACGAGAAAGGCCAGATCAATTGGGCCCCGGCAACAAGAGCGCCCGAAGCGCCTCCGGAATCCTCCGGTGCCTTCCCGTTACAGCTGACGCCGCATCATCTCTTGGTGCAAAACTTCGAACTCCACATCAAGGACGATGTCTCCCATCGCTCAGCCACCCTATCCTCTGTTCGAGCCAAAGCCCAGCGTATAAAGAAAGGCCAACCCGTCCACTTCGACATCCAGGGCGACTTGGATCAAGACCACCTGCACCTTTCCGGCACGGTGACGCCACAAGTCGGAGAAATAACGGATCCGGATCGCCGCTGGAAGACCGATCTGCGCGTGGTCATCGGAGACGACGACGCAACCCTTGCGGTCCAGGGGACCACCGGTCCACTTCCCAGCCTGACCCCCGCGGATCTCACTGTTTCGCTGTCCAGTCCCGAGCCCAGTCCGATCACCCATCGGCTGCTCGGCCCAAAGGCCGGCACCTGGGCCGAAATCGTTGGTCCCATCGAACTGAAGTGCAGCCTGCACCGCGAGAAGGACGGAGATCTATCGCTTCAAATCGGAGTGCTGGAATTGGGCCGGTCGGGGCAATTTCAGGCCTCGATCTCGGGTACGATCCACCGGTTGCTGGAGGGCGATGGCACCGAGCTTGCCCTCGAACTGAACAGTCCCAATCTCAGCCAGAGCCTGAAACCCTTGGCGCTTGGCCTGGCCAACCTCGGAGAAGCGCGCCTCACCACGGACTTGCGCGGCAGTACCTCGGCCCTGGTCGCCCAAGGCCTCGAGTTCCGGATCAAGCCACAAGAGGGCTTAGAGGCTCGCGTCCATGGCGATCTGAACCTGGCTGGCGGCGTGCTCAGCGGGGGTCTGGACCTCTCCATCGAGGCCACCGACTTGGACTCCCTCACGAAGTTCGTGGTTGGGGTCTCGCCCCCGGAGACCCAAGGGCTGGCGGCGCTCTTCGATGCACACCGGCATCGCCCCCTAGTGGCTTATCTACTCAAACTACACCCCGTAGCCATTTCTGCGCGATTGGTGCCCTCGGGAAAACGTTGGTCCCTCAATGGGATCAAAGCAAAAACCGGCCCCTCCGGAAATAACTGGCTCGCGCTTTCGGGCAAGTTGGACACCCTTTGGCCCCGCCGGGATGGGGTCGAACTGAAACTCTCGTTCCAACTCGAAGACCCGGGCAGGATGCCCGGACTCGAAAAACGCCCGGTGGCCCAAATTTCCTCTGCCAAAGGGTCTGTGGTTTTTTCCCAGAGCACGCACGTGCCTGCCCAGCTCCGCGATATCGCCCTGGAACTTTCTGCCCATGACGACGTGGAGTTCGGACTTTCTGGAAATGTACTGATGGGCGGAATGGACACGAATGAATCCGGGCAGATGGATTTTCGTCTCCGGGCCGGAAGCCTGTCCGCGCTCGGATGGTTTTGGGGCGGAAAGCTCCCCGACTCGGGCCCACTGACCGGAACTGGCCAACTGAACGGATCCCTCGAAAATCTGAAGCTCGAGAACTTGGCGCTGAACATGGGGGCGATCAAGATTCGTGGTGGGGGCGGTTTCGCACGCAAGACGCCCACGGCTGAGATAAACCTGGACCTCGTCGTCGAGGGCGTTGACCTGTCCGGCTTTCATATCCCGACGCCAAACCCTGACCCCGGCAAGCGGGGGAA
>DUCT01000011.1:42229-48272 GCA_012959665.1 Myxococcales bacterium
GCAGGTCTTGCAGGACGCTCTGCGTCCCGAGCGGCTTCAGTGGCTCTCGACCACTCGCGGCCACTTAAGGCTCCGCGCGCCTCGCGTGCGAGTCGACGATGCATGGACTATCGCGCCTCTCAGCGCGCAAGTGCGGTGGGCCGATGGGGTCTTCAAGGGACCGGATATCACTGGCCAATGGCCCGATGGTCAACTCGTCTTGGAGGCCACCCTGGATGCTCGCCAACCCGGCCCCACCGCCTCGCTGGAACTTGCCGCCAAGGGCCTGCGCCTGGGCACCCTGGCCCAGTGGTTCAACCAACCGAAGCTGGTCACCGGGAACCTGGAGGCGGTCCTCGATCTCTCAACCGGTGGCGAGAGCCTGGACGAATGGATCGGACACCTCAACGGACGCGTATTGGCCGACGTCACCCAAGGAGCCCTGGCCGACCGGTATGCGGATGCGGTGGCACTGTCCCTAAAAGGGAGGCCGCACACCGGTTTCGTGCCCATGACATGTTTCATCGGAGCGCTTGCCATCGACAAGGGAATCGTGCGCACCGACGCGCTTCTCTGGGATACGCCGACCAAGCAGGTTCGCGGAATGGGTGTCGTGAACATCCCGGAGAAAACCTTGGACATGCTGCTCAGGCCTCACCTGAAAGACACCATTGCCACCGCTGTCACGGCGGCCGTCCGCATCAAGGGGCCCCTGGATAACCCCAACATCCACCCGGAGCCCCTGCAAACCGCGACCGATCTTGCGCGTGGCCTGATCGGGCGAGCCTTGGGGGTGGTCATGAAGGTCTCCCCCCAGCTTTCCGATGCAATGCTTAAACTCCAGAGCACCACGGATAAAGCCCTTTCGTCCACGGGCATAGATGTCCCCATCGTGGCCACCCTCCTCCAGGAGCCTGTCACCTGCAAATCGGTTTCCAGTGGGCCCAAAGTCGAAGCCCTGCGCAGCTTTCAACCGGCACGCGATCCGTCTCCCGGCGATTCGGAAGCCTGAAGCTCGGAGGGCCGAGGCAATGCCCGGCGCTGAAGAGCTGTGGAGGCGGCGGTCTGGTTTGAAATGCCCCCCGGGTCGAGTCCTGAATTCAAACCGCCAGGGCCCCTCCGTAGCCTTTGGAAAAAGTCCACAGTCAAAAGTCTGGGTATGGACTGAAAGCAGATCTGGCTATCGGCCCCCTATGACACCCACGACACCCACGACACCCACGTGAAATGCCCCCTATGCTGGGAAAACAGGGCCGCTTCCGGTCCCTCCCAACATCAGAGGAAAGAACTCTATCTATGGCTCTCTTTGCTCCCAAATGTGATCGGTGTGGAAATCGGACTCGTAACAAGGAGGATGACAAGCCGGTCTGCGAGACCTGCGTCGAGGAAATGACCCTTCTCGTCAATGCCTCGAAAGAGGAGAGCCGGCCCTGCCCGCGCGACGGGACAAACATGGCCAAAGAGATCGCCCACATGCTGGTAATCGATCGCTGTCCCGACTGCGGCGGTGTCTGGCTCGATGGAGGTGAACTGGAAAGACTCCGGGAAGGTGTCCAGATGGAAGCCATCATGGCCACCACCCGCGGCCTGACCTCGCCCCTCATCTAGGCCCCCCAAGGCGTGGAGAACCGCTGGTATCAGGCTGGACTTTCTTTTTCCTGTACCCGGTGCGGCAACTGCTGCACCGGGTCGCCGGGGACGGTTTTCGTCAGCCCCCCGGAGATCAAGAAACTCGCCACTGCGGTCGAACTCGATGCCGACGCGTTCATCCAAGTCTATACCCGGACCTTGCAAGACGGAGCAACTTCTCTCCGTGAGAGAAGCGACGGATCTTGCGCGCTCTACGATCCCCAAAAAGGCTGCACGGTCTACGGAGCCAGGCCCCGGCAGTGCCAGACATTTCCCTTCTGGCGCAAGGTCGTGGCGTCGGAGACCGCATGGGACCGCGAGGCCCGGCAATGCCCGGGCATGAATCGGGGTTCGATTCGCCCCGCCCACGAGATTGAGCAAACCAGCGCGAACGATGGAACCCTCTCGTCGGCTCGGGCCAAGGAGACCCGGTTCAATCCGCCTTCTGCCGGCCGCCCTCCTCGATGATCACCGCGGCGCGCTTGAGTTCCTTTTCGAGAGACTTCTCCGAGAGTTCACCCGATCCCAACTCGACGCCTTCAAACTCGAGAACCGGCAATCGTGCCCCGAAAGTCTTTGCAAGCGCCTTGTCCGGGCTGACATCCGCCGGGACCAACTCGAGATCAAATCGATCGGCCAGGCGTCGAGCGACGACTTCTCCCCGCTCGCACCGGGGTGAGTCGGGCTCCCTGTAAAAAATCAGACGCCCGGTCACCCCCAGTTTCGAATCCCGAACGATTCGCTCGAGCAGAACCGTATAGATGGGCAGCCCACCCAGCCCGTGGGCAACCAGGGTCGCCGGAATGCAGGTCAGAATAATCGGTAGGAGTTGCGGGAAACTCCCGGTCAGTTCCGCGGCGAGCGCGATCCCCGTAATCGGAGCCCGAACCGTTGCTGAGAACAAGGCGCCCATGGCGGCGATGGTGAAGATCTGTGGATGATCGATCCCACCCGGCACCCAGCCTTGGGTCGCCTGACCAAACCAGAGGCCGAAAAGCGTTCCCAGGGCGAGCATGGGGGCGAAGATTCCACCGGGAGCCCCGGTTCCATAGCTGGCCACGGTCAGAACAAAGCGACCCAGAAAAAGCAGGAGCAGGAGAGTGGTGGGGATGGTCCCGGTGAATGCCTGCTCGATGAGGCCCTCGCCTCCCCCCACGGTTTCGGGGAGGATGAGGGCGAGCCAACCCACCACCCCACCCACAACCCCTGCGAAAAGCAGTCGTTGCCCTTCGCTGAAGCGGGCGACACGATCGACCATAGCCACAAGAAAATGATTGAACCCGAATCCGATCACCCCGATCAGGGCACCAAAAACGGGAAATATCCACAGTGCATGAACGGCGGGCGCGGGCAGAGGGGACATGGGCAGAATCAGGCCATCCCCAAGCAGCACTCGAACCACCACGTCCGACGCCGCGCACGCGACCAGAATCGCCTGCACCGAGATCGCGTTGTAGTGAAATTGCGGACGCATTTCCTCGATCACGAACAACATCCCGGCAAGAGGCGCGTTGAAGGCCGCCGTTAGCCCGGCTCCGGCCCCCGCTGCCAGAAGGACATGCGCGTGCTCGGCGCGCAGATGAAAAGTGTCCGAGAGCATTCGGCCCAGAGCCGCTCCCATCTGGATCGTGGGTCCCTCGCGGCCCATTAAGAGCCCCGACGACATGGCCAGCGCCCCCGCGCCGAATTTGACCGGGAGCACTCGCCACCAGCGAACCGGCCGAATCCCATCGAGTGCCCCTTCGACCTCCTGCACCCCGCTCCCCGAGGCCTCGGGCGCATAACGGCGAACCAGCCAGACCGCCGCCATGGCCAAGAGCGCCGACAGGCCTGCGGCTTCCCACGGGCCGGGGGGGCCGAGGCCGAGGGCGCCGGCGTCGAAGCGAACCCGTAGATCCGCCAACCTCTCGACGAAATAACGAAATCCGCCCCCGACGAGCCCAGCCAACGTGCCCACGATGAGGGCCCAGACCATCAGGGGCGCGTCTCGGCGCTGAGCCTCCATGAAGCGCCCAAGAATCCAGCGGTTCGCTTTGTCGTTGGGAGTTTCGGTCACACGGCTCCGAGTGCCTTGCGGGGTGGGCCTAGCCTACCGAAGGAACTAGAACCGGGTGTCGAAAAAGCCAATCGGGGCTGGTCTCGGCACTTAACACTGTTCAGTCAGGGTGTTAGGATGGGGACTCAACCACTCAGGGGGAAATCATGGCCAAGACCAATCCAGCACTCGACCCGCGCGGACAGGGGCCCGACGCCCCCTGGCATCTCATCGAGAGCCGGACACCCGTATTTGACGAGGTCACGGTGCTCAGCGACCAACTCGAGGTGAAGGGGGCCATCCCGCCCGAACTCAACGGCCGCTACATCCGCAACACCGCGAATCCCCAGACCGGCTGGACCGAGCACTGGTTCATCGGCGACGGCATGCTGCACGGCATCGAACTCCAGAATGGCAAGGCCAGCTGGTATCGGAATCGCTACGTGCGTACCCCCCAATATGCCAACCCCGGCGCCGACCGCCTGGAGTTGGCCCTGGATCCGGAAACCTTCACCTTCGATCACTCGGTCTCGGCGGCCAATACCCACGTGGTCGGTCATGGCGGCCGTATTCTCGCCCTGGAGGAAGGCGCATTCCCCTACGAGGTCAATGCCGAACTCGACACGGTAGGGCCCCACACCTTCGACGGGGTGCTCACCGGATCCTTCACCGCCCACCCCAAGTTCTGCCCGGATACCGGGGAGATGCTGGCCTTTGGCTATGCACAAGTCGAGCCCTTCCTCACTTACTACCGAGTTGATGCGGGCGGCAAGATGGTTCAGAAAACACCCATTGGCGTGACCGGCCCAACCATGATGCATGACATGGCGGCCACCCGTGATCACACCATCTTCATGGATCTACCCGCAATCTTCGACTTCGAACTGGCCATGAAGGGCGGAATGCCCATCCGCTGGAGCGACGAATACCCCGCCCGCTTCGGCATCATGCCACGCGAGGGCGCCGACGCCGACATGCGTTGGTTCGATGTCAAGCCCGGATACTGTTTCCACACCCTCAATGCCTTCGATGACGGGGACGAGACCGTTGTGTATGGCATGCGAATCCCGGAGATCTGGCGCGATTCATCCGCCATGGCCCTGGACGCGGAGGTTGATCCGGCATCAAAGCCCCGCTTGCACGAGTGGCGATTCAATCGCTCCACCGGCGCCGTTTCCGAGGGCTATCTCGACGATGACTCCAGCGAATTTCCCCGAATCGCCGATGCGAAACAGGGCTACGAATTTCGTTACGGGTATTCACTCGGTGTCACGGGTGACGGCACGGGGACATCGGGCATGGGGGGAGCTCTCTTCAAGTACGACCTGGCCAAGGCCGGTTCGAAAACCGTTCATCAATTCCCCACAGGTCACGAGCCGGGGGAACCGGTTTTTGTACCCGCAGCGGGCGCGACCAGTGAGGACGATGGGTATCTGATGACGTATGTCTGGAAGCCCGAAACCGACACGAGTTACCTCGTGATCCTCGACGCCTCGAACATTGCGGCCGACCCCATCGCGGAAGTCCACATCCCACGGAGAGTCGTTGCCGGGTTTCATAGCAGTTGGATCCCAGACCCACGCTGACTCGCCGGAAGCCGGGGAAGATGCTTTCCCGTGAAACGATTGTGGCCGCAGCGCGCTGCCAAGTCGAAGCCCACGGTTTCGAGGCGGTGTCGCTGAGAGCGCTAGCCCGAGACCTCAAGGTCACGGCGCCCGCGCTCTATGACCACATCGATTCGAAATCGGATCTACTCGGCCTTGTAGCGGCGGAGGGTTTCGAGGAACTCGTGTCCTGTTTCAGCAGGATCCATGGGACCAGCCCGGATGCGCGCCTGAGAGATCGTGCCCTCGGTTACGTCGCCTTCGCGGTGGGACACCCGGAATTGTTTCGGCTGATGTTCCAGTACCGGCCGGTGGAGCTGGCGATTGACGTTGACAACGAACTGGACGCCGCCTCCCGTGCTTTCGAGGCCAGCTTTGCCGACATCAGCGAAATGATCAAGATCGGCCGTCTGGTCAACCGGGACGTCGTCGAACTCTCGATCATGCTCTGGTCCGCGGTTCACGGAGTCGCCACGGTGGCAATGATGATGCCGAACACCGAATACGAAGGGCTCGCCGGTGATGTGATCAACGCCATGCTCATTGGCCTGCACCCGACAGCAGGCCAGTAAATGAGGCCCGTGAAGAAGGCCAGTGAATAGGCGAGTGAGTAGGGCCTGTGAATAAGGCGAGTGAATAGGCCAATGAGCTAATCCACTGGGTACGGGACAGGCGCCCTCAGGCATCCGCCTCCGCCGAAAAAGTTACCCGACCGTCCATCATTGTTAGACGAATGCTCGTTTCAAGCAACGCCTTCGGCCCTTCTGCGAACACGTCCCGGTCCAGAACCACCATC
>DUCT01000012.1:0-3073 GCA_012959665.1 Myxococcales bacterium
CCCGACCATTACGCAGACGGAATTAGCCGCAATCCGTCCCCCAGTCCCCATCCCCGGCGCTGCTCCGAGTCCGGATGGCCCGTGGGCCGCCTCCATAGGCTCAAACCCAAACCGGGCCAGGGCGCTGGGCTTCAGTCGATGTATCCCAGGCTGCGCAGGGCCTCCTCGGATTCTGGGGACAGGGGCTCCGGGGCGACGTCTTCGCCCAGGCGCGCCCGGGCGGCGAATTGCTCGGCCTGGGCCCGCAGGGCCGCAATCAGCTCAGGCGGGGGCGGGGGGCGTGGGGCGGACGCCTGTGCCGGCGGGCGCAGATCCACGACTTCGCTCGGGTAGCGCGCGTACCAGTTGACGCGGAACGGGTAACGGGTCACCGCCAGCATGTCGCCGAAGACGCGGTCGGCGTCGCCGCAGCCCTGGCGTTTGAAGTCTTGGACTTCGCGCGCGGCGTCTCGATCGAACGCCGGGGGCAGCCGCATCCGGTTGTCGCTGTAGACCGCGATGAGATCCCGGGGCGCGGGGGGAACGGTTTCGGTGCGAAGGTCCCGGCCGCCGACGCCGGCTGTGTCGGCTCCAGCCCAGCCAAGCAGGGTGCGCGCCACGTCGCGGAGTTCCACGGGTTCATCGATGCGCGCGGCCTGGATCGGACCGGCTTCCAGGGACGGGCCGTGCACCACGAGGGGAACGCGCAGCACTTCTTCGTGCACGCTGAACTCGTGGTCGAGTAAGCGGTGCTCGCCGAAGTGCTCGCCGTGATCCGATGTCACCACGGTCACCAAATTCGGTTCGTCCTGGGCCTCGAGGGCGGCCCGGATTCCGGCCAACTTGCGATCGGCGGAAGCCACTTCGCCCAGGTAGAGGCCGCGGAGAATTTCCAGGGGGTTTTCTCCGGGGATCCGGTCGCAGATGAGGTGAGAGGTGCGACCCCCGGCCTTGTGAAGCTTCGCCTCGGCGGTGCTGGTGCCAGCGGGCAGGAAGGGGTTTACGTCGCGAAGTTCGTAGGGTTCGTGGGGGTCGTAGAGGTTGACGAACACAAAGAAGGGGCGTTGGGGATCGCGTCCCTGGAGCCAGTCCCTGAGCTCATCGACAACATCGATGGTCCCCTTTTTCCCGGCAGCCATCTGCTCTTCGGCGGTGCGTACGGCGAAGTGGTCGAACCCCTGGGAAAAGCCAAAGTCTTCGCTGATCAATGCGTTTTCGCTAAAGGCCGCGGTTTCGTAGCCCCGGTCCCGGAGTCGCTCGGCCAGGGTTCGGGCGGCCTTGGGGAGAACCACCCGGCCAGAGAGGCCGACGCCGTGGTCTTCGATGGTTTGCCCGGTCAACAGGGAGGCGTGGGAGGGCACGGTCCAGGGCGAAGGCGCATAGGCTCGTGTGTAGAGCTGGCCCTCCTCGGCCAGGGCATCAAAAGTGGGTGTCGTGTCCAGGCCGTTGCCATAGGCCGAAACCGCATCGGCGCGCAGGGTGTCGATGACCACCAGCAAAATGGAAGGGGGCGGGGCAGGGGAGGCGCCGGTGCATCCCCACGCGAGGAGACCTAGGCCGGGCAAAATCAGGCCGAGCGCGCGGATTCCTGCTGCTCGGCGGATCGTCCTGGGCGAGGGGGACGGCAACGTTTCGAGTTTCACGATCTCCACGCTCTGATTTTTCTCGGGGTTGGTCCGCTGAAGCTCACTTGTCCGATGCGTGTTGGACCCGATTCGAGAGATTCTGGTATGACTCGGGTGAGCCCAGGCTCTCCAATGCTCCAATCCCACTTCTTACGGCGTCCTGAGGGTCGGCGATATCGGCGGGCTCGCCGGCTCGGCCCGGCGGCGTGAAGTAGCCCAGTGCGTACTGGCCCATGCTGTACCCAATCAGTTTTTGCAGGTCCGAGTTCAGTTCGCGCGCCTGGTCGGGTGGGGTCGACAGGTATTGGTTCTCTTCCTGGCGAAGCCAACCCAGGGCGTAGGTGATATTGAGTCCAATTCGGTCCTGGGTGCTTTGGTTCTGTCCGCCGCCGTGAAAGACCGACCCCGTGTAGAGCAGCACCGAGCCGAGGGTCATTTTCGCGGACGCAATTTCCTGGGGTTCGATCTTTCGGTTGTCTTCCCAGCGCGTGCTTCCGGGGACGACCTGGGTGGCCCCATTCTCCGCGGTAAAATCCGTCAGGGCCCAGATTGTGTTCAGTTGAGGTTCCACGTGGGCTAGGTGAGTCCCCCAGGCCCAGCGATCGCGGTGAATATGCTGGGCCTTCTCTCCCGGGCGAATGCGAATGATCTGACCCAGGTGGAGTTGATACCGCTCGCAGTACTCCAACAGGAAGCCGTCGCAGAGCGCCAGAATCTCGGGGTGTTGGATGAGATCTCGGCTCGTGGGGGAGCGAAGGACCAACCCGCCGGTCCGTGTCGTCGAGCGGCCGGTGAAATCGTCCTGGCCATTCCGGGTGGCCTCCATGTGGGGGTCGGTCTCACCCCGGAGCCGGGCCACGGTTTCGGCCGGAATCAGCGAATCAACGATACATGCGCCGTCGGCTCGAATGCAGGCCAGCATGGCCTCGCTCGAATCGCCCGCCTGGAAGTGTGTTAATTCGGTCATGGAGGCTCCTTGCTTTCCGGTTCTGCTTTCCGGTTCTGCTTTCCGGTTCTGTTTTCTGGTTCTGCTTTCCGATTCTACTTTCTGGCTCTGCTGATGATGCGCTGATGAGAGGTGGGTTAGTCCGCCGAGGGACCGCCCGAGGCAAAGAATACCAGAAGCGTCGTGTCCTCTTCGATTTCGACAAAGGAGTGCTCGGAAGTGCCGCCCACATAAAGAACGGATCCGGGCCCGACCACTCGCTCCTCGTCCTCGACCTTCAGTCGCGCCCGGCCGCTGATGACAAAATAGACCTCGTCCTCATCGTGGGGGCTCTGCAGGTCTTTGGCGCCGGCCGCCAGGGAATAGATTCCGCAGCTGAGGTTGGGCTCTCTCAAGAACTCGAGGTAAGGCACCCCGGATTCTTTCCTGCGCTCGATCAGATCGGCGGAGTTGAAAGCTTTCCAAGTTGAGGGGGCGTTGGGCATGGGTTTTTCCTTTTGGGGTTTTGCTTTTGCTCGGCCAG
>DUCT01000012.1:3268-8584 GCA_012959665.1 Myxococcales bacterium
GGCCGCCATGGCCTGGAGTCTGGCCGAAACCCGCATGCGGATCGTCTGCCTCGAACAGGGGGGGTGGATGAATCCCGCGGACTATCCCTCCACGCGAACCGGCTGGGAACAGGAGCGTTTCCAAGGGGCGTTTAGCCTGAGCCCCAATGGGCGGGGGCGGCGCGAAGACTACCCGATCAACGACAGCGACTCGCCCATCAAGATCTCGAACTTCAATGCCGTGGGGGGCAGCACGATTCTCTATGCGGCGCATTTTCCGAGGCTCCACCCCTCGGACTTTCGCGTGAAATCCCTCGACGGCGTGGCCGACGACTGGCCCATCGATTACGCGACCCTCGAGCCCTTCTACGATCTGAATGCCCGCATGATGGGGGTCGCCGGGCTGGCGGGAGACCCCGCCTACCCGCCCAAGGAACTCCCCCTTCCCCCGGTACCTCTGGGCAAGCTGGGAGAGACTCTGGGCCGAGGTTTCAATCACCTGGGTTGGCATTGGTGGCCGTCGGACAGCGCCATCGCCACCGAGGAATACCAGGGCAGGGCGGCCTGTATCAATTTGGGGCCGTGCCTCACGGGTTGCGCCCAGGGCGCAAAGGGCAGCACCGACGTGACGTATTGGCCCGTGGCCGTGCGCGAAGGGGTGGAACTGCGCACCCATTGCCGAGTGCGCGAGATCACCGTGGACGACAAGGGGATGGCCAGCGGAGCCATCTATGTGGACGCCGAAGGGAACGAGCACCACCAGCGCGCCGAGATGGTAATCGTTGCCTGCAACGGCGTCGGTACGCCGCGCCTGTTGCTCAATTCTCGGTCGAAGCTGTTTCCCGACGGGCTCGCGAACTCGAGCGGTCTGGTGGGGCGGAACCTCATGTTCCACCCCTACGCAATGGTCACCGGTCTGTTCGATGAACCGCTGGAGGGCTACAAGGGACCCACGGGATGCTCGATCATCAGTCAAGAATTTTATGAAACCGATCGCGATCGGGGTTTCGTTCGCGGGTACTCGGCCGAAATGATTCGGGGTATGGGTCCGGTTTCCACCGCGCTCTGGGGAATGTCTTCAAGCCAGCTTCCGTGGGGGCAGGGGCATCATGCGGCTTACGATGCACTCTGGGATCGCACCGCCGGGATGGTGCTGATCTGCGAAGATCTCCCCGAGCCAGAAAATCGCGTGACCCTCGACCCGGACCTTGTGGATTCCGACGGCATCCCGGCCCCGAAAATCGAGTACCGGCTCAGCGAGAACAGCCTCAAGATGCTCGACCACGCGGTCGCTCGGGGATCCGAGGCCCTGGAAGCAGCCGGCGCGCGCCAGACCTGGCCCGAGGCGCCGCTGCCCCCGGCCGGCTGGCACTTGATGGGAACGGCCCGGATGGGCACCGACCCGGGCAAATCGGTGGTCAATTCAGTGGGGCGAGCCCACGATGTCAAGAATCTCTTCGTTGTCGACGGAAGTGTGTTCGTGACTTCCGGCGGTGTGAATCCCACCAACACCCTGCAGGCCATTTCCCTCTACGTCGCCGATCACATCAAGAGAAACCTGGAGACTCTTTTCGATTGAGCCCGCGTGTGCCGGTCCCCAACCCCGCCGATTCTTTGCGCCATTCACCCGAGGCGAGTCATGAGTGAAAACCCACTGCCCGAACCGATTTTTAGTTCCCTTCTCGATGTTCTGATTCCCGCCCGGTCCCCCTCGCTTCCGGGAGCGGGGAGCCTCGGGCTGGCCGCCTACGTGGAGCCGCGCCTGGGGGAGGGCGGTTCAGGGGTAGCCAGTGGACTGGGAGCCCTCGATGCCCGGGCCAACGAGAGCCACGGGGCAGATTTTCCGGCGTTGGCCGAGCAAGCTCAGGTCGAACTGGTAAAGCAGGTGGGCGCCGAGCACCCGGGCTTTGTGGAGAGCCTGCTCTTTCATCTTTACACGGGTTACTACGAACATCCTCGGGTCGTCGAGGCCCTGGGGCTTGAGAGCCGGCCCCCCTTTCCCAAAGGCTACCCCCTCGAGGCGGGGGACTTGGGTCTGCTCGATTCGGTGCGCGCGCGGAGCGGGCTCTGCCGGGAGGTCTGATGGGCTTTTCGAGGAGGTGCGGGCGTGGGTCGCGACCCCGTGGTCGTGGTGGGGCTTCTCGGCCCGGGGGGGGGAGTTGTGGCCATGGATGAAGACGGCGGGGAAGGGCTCGAACAAAGACTTCGTGGCGCCTGGCAGGGCAGGGTGTCGGGCTGCATGCTGGGCAAGGCGGTGGAGATCTACTCCATGACCCAGGGCCAGGAGGCCCTGACCGAGTACCTGGCCTCGGCCGATGCGCTGCCCCTTCGTGACTATATTCCGCTCATCGAGGGCGCCCCCGCGAAAATTTTTGGATCCGCATGTCGGGGTCAGTTTTCCGCGAGCGCGGCCGACGACGACATCAACTACTCGCTGCTGGCGCTGGAACTGCTCGAAGCGCACGGGCGCGCCCTGCGTACGGAGGACGTCGCCCGGGCCTGGCTGAACCGCCTGCCGGCCGGGATGACGTTCACCGCAGAGCGCGCTGCGTATCGGACGCTGCTCAGCGAGGGGGCCGAGTGGTTCGCGGGCGGAGCCGAGCCGGGCTTTGATCTTAGCCGCTGTTCCGACAACCCCTACAACGAATGGATCGGCGCGCAGATTCGTGCGGACGTGTATGGGTGGGTGACGCCGGGGGACCCGGGGCTGGCCGGGCAACTCGCCCGGGTCGATGCCGAACTCTCCCACCGCGGCGATGGTGTGGATGGCGCAGTCCTGGTGGCGGCCTGGGGAGCGGCCCTTCCCGGGAGCGCGAATCTTGACGCGGCCCTGGAGTTGGCTTCGGCCCAGGTTGCACCGGGGGGAGGTGTGGCCCAGGCCATCGCCCTGGCCCGCAAAAATGCTGCGGCGGGTGATGGGCCCGCTGCGATCCATCGCCACTACGCCGGGATGTCGCCGGTGCACACGCTCAACAACCTGGCCCTGGTGGTCTGGGCCCTGCTGCGCCACCCGGATGATTTCGGCGCAGCTGTGGGGGACGTGGTTGCGGCGGGTTGGGATACCGATTGCAACGGGGCAACTGTGGGCGCGCTCTGGGCTCTCCAGGGGAAACCCGTCCCCGAGGCCTGGACGCGGCCCTGGCAGGATCGCGTGGGCGTTTCCCTGGCCGGCCAGGAGCAGCTTTCCCTGGCCGAGTTGGTGCGTCGCACCGCAGCGGTCGCCCGCTCGCTCTGAGCCCTCGCCGCTGGGGCACGCCTCGGCCCAGGGTCCCGGAGCGGAGGTGCGTGGGCGGTGTCGAGTGCTCGGTTGTTATGGGGCGCTGGGTGCGCCCGGGATGCGCCCCCGTGCGGCGAGCACCTGGGAGCCGGATTGGCTGGCATCGGTCCACGCCACGACGACGCGGCCCGCGCCGAGCCCGCTGAGGACCGGGTAAGACGCGCTGCCCTCGCCGTGGGGGACCGGTACGGGAGGCGAGTGCTCGCCCGGCCCGATCGCGCGGATAAAGGGTCGCGAGGCGCCCCAGCTTCCCTCGGCCAAGGGGTCCCGGCCTTGGAAGACGACGAAGAGTCGTCCGTCCACCTCGGCCAGGCGGGGATGATTGGGGTCGAGGATTTCTCCGGCGATATCCGCGGCGGCGGAGAATTCCCGGCCGCCGTCCGAGGAGCGAGACCAGTAAAGCCTGGACTGTCCCGTGGCCTCGGTGTACCAGGTGACAAAGAGATCCCCCTTGAGAACCCGCAAGGATGGACCCGAGTGGGGGCAGCCGTTGATCTGCCAACTGGGGCCGGGCATGGTCATGGCCGAGGACCAGGTCGCTCCCTGATCCCTCGACGCCGCGACGGCGAGATCGCGCACATCGTCTTCGTCCATGTTGCGCCAAGCCAGAAACCAGCGGCCGCTCTCGTCGGCGGCGAGGCCGGGCCGGCAGCAGGGACAGACGTCCGCAGCGGCCGCGACCGGGGGCGAGAAGGTGCGTGCCTGATCGTGGCTGGAACTCACCAGCACATGGCTCGAGCCCGAGAGGGTCTTGTCGGTACCCTCGCCGAGCCACGCTACGATGAGCGTTCCATCCGGGGCCACGGTGGCATCGAAGAAAGCTGGCCCCGGTCCCCGGCCCGAGCTGGCGCCCAGTTCCGTTGCCGGCCCGAAGCTCTTCAAGAAATTGTCCGAGCGCGCGACTCGAATGACGTTTCCCCGCTGCCCTTCACCCCGGCGACCCAGCCAGATCGCATAGAACTTGCCCTCGGTGCCTTCGAGCAGAAGCGGCATTCCCTCGCCGTGAGAGCGAACGCTGCCCTCCCAGTCGTTGACCCGGGGGCCCGGCGTGAATACATCCCCGCCGCTCGGAGAGAGATACAGACGCAGGTCTTCCCCGCCTGGGGGGGCCTCTTCCACGGCCAGCAGAGCAATGGCGCCCGAGGCCCGGACGAGGAGCTGGGGATCTCGAGAGGGCTTCGCATTCAGGGGGCGCGGTGCGTCCTCGAAGGCCACCAAAGGGCGATCCGGCGCCCTGCATCCCCCCATCAGAAGTAGGGCGATGGCGCCCACGCGCGCCAGTCGCCGAGCGCCTGGCCCCCACCGATCCGTTCTCGATGCGTGCGGGCTGATCGAAGTTTTATTTTGCATCGAGTCGCCAGTCCTCAGAACTGCATTCGCAGGCCACCCCAGACCTGGCGGGGCGCGCCGATCCGGGTGGTTCTTCCCGTGCGGTCCGCATCGTACTCCTCATCGAGGAGATTCTCGACCATCAGGAATATTTCGTGGTGCTCACCGAGCCGCTTGGACGCCGAGATGTCCAGGATTCCAAAGGACTGCATCTCGAAGTCATTGGCATCGCTGGAGTAGCGTTTTCCGACATATCGGCCGCGAATCATCAACTGAAACAGGTTGGGGTTGTCATAGGTTAGGGTCACCGCCGCCTGGTGGCGGGGGATATCCTCCAGCCAATTCCCCACCCGGTCTGGCCGAGTCGGAAAGTTTTGGATAGTCGCTTCGGTGAAGACATAAGAGGGGGCGAGCACCCACTCCTCGGCGATCTCGATTTCAGATTCAAACTCGAACCCCCGGCTTCGGGTGGCCACGATATTTTCCCGTTTGAGGAACGAGCCGCCTCCGGGAACGAAGTTGAAAACGAATGCGATGGTGTCCTCCAATTCGTTCCAGAATCCGGTCAGGGACGCCTGGAGTCGGTCATCGCGATAATCGACGCCGATTTCCCCGCCAATTCGGAGGCTTTCGGGATTCAGGTCGGCATTGGGTCGGAACGGAGTATTGCCCGCATAGAAGCCCCGGTAGAGCTCGTTGAGGCTGGGCGCGCGGAAGGCCCGGTAGACCGC
>DUCT01000013.1:0-7880 GCA_012959665.1 Myxococcales bacterium
AGCAATTCCAGGTCGGAGAGGAGGAAGGGGCGAACCTTTCCGTTCTCGCCGTCGATGGCCACAAAATGCCCCAGGGCCGAAACGATTTCGTGAGGGTCCAGGGGTTTCGCGACAACGACACCGCGACAGCCGGTGTACTCACTTCGGTCCTTCAAAATCCGGACTCGGTCCCCATCTGAAAATGCCATCTCGAATTCCTAACAGATCCCTGGAATCCCCGCACGCATGGGCCTCGGGGTTCGAGTCGGTCAGCCCTGCCAAACCCCATCCACCAAGGGGGATGGGGTGGCTAGGCTCGTCAACCAGAGTTGATGAATGGCCCGTGTAGCGCCCACATGCAGCAGCCGACGGGCCTGGGCTGTATCGGGATAGAGCGCAGCATCAACATCGACTAGGACCACGTAGTCGAACTCAAGCCCCTTGACCTGCTCGATCTCCGCCACCTCGACCCCGGCTGAAAAGCTGAAATCGTGATCCTGAATCCAGCGAAGCCTCGGAATGTCGCTTCGCTCAAGGCCCTCGTAGTAGGCAGCGCTGATCGCCCGGGACGGAGTCAAGATGGCCACCGAGGCCAGGGGCTCGGACTCAGTCAGCGCGTGCAGCGCATCGGCGAGGAAGCCCACGCAATCCCCCCTCTCGGCGAAGCGGAAGAGTTCCACCGGCGGGCCTTCGCGTGGGGCTTCGGGTGGCCCTTCTTCTTCCTGGAACTCGCCCAACAAACCCGTCGAAAACTCTACAATCTGGCGGGAGGATCGATAGGCGACTCGAAGCGTCTCAATTTCCGTCCCCGGAATCCCCACCAACCGGAAGAAATTCGCCCAGGAGGTAAATCCGCTTTGAGCCACCACGTGCTGCTGGGTATCCCCCGCCAGGGTAATCGCGGCTTCGTCGTCCATGCAGTCGAGCAGGAGACGGATCTCGACGGGCGCGAAATCCTGAACTTCGTCGACAACCAGATGCCGCAGCTTAAGCGGGTTCTTGCCCGCTCCGCGCAGGGGGCCCACTCGGAGTTGCCAGGCCCGTAGCAACAGCGCGTCGTCCTCGGGATCGAGTTCGGCCTCAGCGGAACCATCCCCAGCCAACCGGTTAAAAACGGCGTCGATCTGAACAACATGCCAGTCGACAAAGCGCTCGATCTCGGCCTCGGAGAAGGCACCCGGCGCCAGCCGGCCGGCAACTTCCTTCAGCAGAGCCGTCTCTCGCAGGACCGTCGCCCAGTCGTCGATGGCCTGGGCCACACGATCCACCCCGGGATGCTGCTGAACGTATTGCTCCAGGGCAGCCGCGAGGAAAGGATGGAGTTTGATCCGTTGGATCAAGGCGGGCGTGTCTTCCCGCTGGCCGGCGGGCAGTTGCGGAAAGTGCCGGCGCCGTTGTTCCGAGGCCCAATCCGAGAAGCCTTCTACCCGCACTTTCCGCAGGCCCAGAGACGGCAGAACGTGATCGACAAAATTGCGCAGGGCACGCGAAAAAACCACCACCATGGTATCGGGGCTGTCCACCCGTGGATCGGAGAACGCCAGATAAGCGACTCGGTGGAGGGCGACCGTTGTCTTGCCCGAGCCCGCTGCGCCGCGAATCACGAGAAAACCTGGGCGGCTATGGGTAATCAGTTCGAACTGCTCGGGATCGATCAGGCTTGTGATCTCGGGCAGCCGTTTATCTGCCCGCATACTCCGGTTTTCGTCGTCCGTCCCCAAGCGCCGACTGGCGCCCTCGCCGAGGTCGAAGGCCCGGAGCGCGACGCCCTCCCCCCCGCCCATGCGTGCGCTGGCCGGCTCTGCGCACTGCCATCCATCGGGACTGCGGGGATTTGGCGTGAAGTCTCCCTCAGGAGATTGGACACGTTGCAATTCACCCTTCTGGATACGGACCGTACGGCGCACCGAGACAACACCGATGCGTTCTCGGCCGGCGATTTCTTCGTCGTACTCGTCGCCTTGACGGTAGCTGTAGAAAATTTTGGAGATGGGTGCATCGCGCCAGTCGACGATGCGAACGCCGCGCTCGATGCAGGTTGTCCGGCCCAGACAAAGATCTCGGTCGCGACCCTCTTCGTTCAATCGCAAGTGGGCAAAATAGGGATTGTCGCGATCCACTCGGGTAGCGGCCCCGGCGCTTCGCAACTGAGTCAGCACAGCGGCCTGATGATGGTATTGCTCGCTGAGGGCGGAGATGTCCTTGGCCTCATCGCCAGAGAGAATCACGGCGCGAAGTCGCTCGAGTTCGCGCACAATCGGCGCCTCCGAGGCGGTCTTGGCCTCGGGCAGGTCGCGCAAGAGATCCACAACCTTGGCGAGTAGGTCAAGTTCCTCTGCGATGACGGGATTACTCAAGACGCCTCCGCGTGCCTCGAATTTTGGACAGTCTTAGTTTATAAACAACAACACGGACCTCGCACAAGGACTAATTCCGGAGAGGGGTCGACCGAAGCCCAAAATAAGACTGCGTTCTACTTCCAGGACCGGGGGGGCCAGGGGTCTGGCCGGGGCCGGGGGCCTGCCGGGGCAACCTCAGTCGATCATCACCCGGGTGCGGCTGCCCCCGAGGAGATTGCTTCCCACCTCTTCGCCCACCGGAACCACCGTCCAGGCCACGTCGAAACCCGCCGCCTCGGCGAGATAACGTGCTTCGAGATAGACCTCAAAGCTGTCGGACCAGACCCAGAAACGGATGTATTGCTTCCCGGGTTCGTGCTGGCCCATGATGCCTTCCAGCCGGCTTCCATCCACCCTCAGCTCAACCGCCCGCTCCCCGAAATCCACGTCACGCCAGGCCATGTCGGCGAAGAGTACCCGGGGACCTTCATCGCGAATACTCCAATAAAAATTCTCCCAACCGATGAATTGCTTGCGGAAAAAGTTCTGAAGCCAGGGCCCGTCGGCCTCAACCGGGGCACGAGATTCGCCTAAGGCTTTCTCGACCCCTAGGTGAAGTCCGGTCAGCATCGCGTGGCGATCGACAGCCGTCACCCGGCCGTAGCGACAAAAGAAAACGACCTCCTCCGCGCCCCGGGGCGGGGGTCTCGGATCCGGCAAACGCGCCACTTTGGGTCGATTTTCCGGGGGCGAATTCGTCAACTGCGCGTCGAGTCGATCCAATTCAGTTTTCTGACTCTCCACTTCCTCTTGCAGTCGGGCGACTGATTCGGATTTTCTCTGCACCTCGTCCTGCAAAGCGTCGAGTTCCTGCCCCGAATTTTTCTCGGATCCCGGCAATGCGCGCAGCTTTTCGAGTAGGGGGCGTACATCTTCCAAAAGCATTCCCCGTCGCACGGGGCTCGGGGGAAGGGCCTCCAACTCTCCACGCGCGGCGACAATGGCCGCTGCCACCGCCTCCCGCTCCCGTTCGGCGCTCTCCACTTCCGGAAGAGAGGCGGGCTGGCGAACGCCCTCCTCGACAATGCGGTCCACGGCGTCCCCCACGGCCAACTGCATGACGGCCACCAGGACGACCAATATTCCCACCACATTCGCCATCGTGTCCAGCAGGGAGTCCATGCTCTCCCCCGCCCCCTGGCCCCGAACCCGTCGGCGCTTCACGGCCGCGCCCCTTGCATGAGCCGGAAATCGAGCTTCCCCTGCCCGGGCAGGGGAAGCTTCGCGTTACGCACTTTGAACTGGAGGGCGACTTGCTCGGCAGCCTTGAAAGTGCCCACGCCCTCGGGGCGGATCAGGAAGATCACGAGGCCGCGGCTAATGGCGCGTACCCTGCGCAAGAACTTCTTGAATTCCGGGCTGCGAGCCACCTCTTCTGTGGGAATACGGAACGAGAAGTCCCCCTTGGTGCGGTGCAACTCGAGATAGTCGGCCGTGCACTCCACCAGATACGGCTGGTAGTTGGGCCCGATGCCACTGGGGTCGATGAGGATCGGGGCGCGTAGGCGGACCGCATCAATTTCCTTCAGTTGGTCGTCCGTGCGACTCGAGGCCTTGGCCAGTTTTCGACTCTGCACCTTGAGCCGACGGCTCTGTTCGGCGAGATCGGCGGATTCTTCCTCCAGACTGACCAGTTCGGTCAGGTCGTCCAGGGATATATCCGGGTTCAATCCCAGCCCTGCCAATTCACGCCCCAACTCCTCGTCCTCCTCCGCGATGGTCTGGGCCAGGCGTATCTGAGCATCGAAATCCTCAAGGACCGCTCGCCCTCCGGCGATGAAGATCTCGGCGGCCTCGATTCGCTCGGACAGCCGGACTTGATCCAGGGAGCGCTCTCCAATTCCGCCCACCGCGACCGCGGAAAGGAGCAGGATCAGGGTGCCAATCACGCAGGCCAGGACACTCAAAAAAGGGAAGAGAGAAACTTCGCTGTCGTTCCGACGGCGGCGCGCCAAGCTCTAGTCCGATCCCGGCCGGCGGCTATCCAAGGCTTCAAGGACCCGATTCGCCAGGCGATCAGCAGCCGCGCTCAGCCATTCATCCGGGGCACCCGGTCCGCCCAACTTTCCATCCTCGAGGCGGGTGACCAGGTAGTGCTGGCAGTAATCGTCCACTCGGGCCAGGTAGTCCTCTTCCGTTTTTTGCAGAGAACTCGTAGGCACCATGATAAAAATGCTCATGACCAGGGCGAGTAGGGTCGTGTCGAAAGCGACGCCCAACCCCGAGGTCACCATCCCGATGGCATTTTTCATCACGTCGAGGTTGGCGGCGTTGGACACCGCATCGGAGAAGCCGCTCACCGATGCACCAATGCCCAACACTGTGCCGATAAAACCGAGAATAGGAATCGCCCAGATGAAGACCCGGATCATCGTATAGCTGGACTCTACGATGCCCTCGTCTCGCTCGCCGTGGCTCCGCAACTGATCGACGGTCTCGGCCACGTTCGCCCGGGCCTGAAAGTGCTCAAGAGAACGACGGATGCGCTGAAAGAGAAAATCGTCCGCGAAGTGTCCGGGCAGGCGGGAGAGATAGTCGAGGAATTGGGGCACGTTGGCCGGCGTGATCGCCTCGCCAATCGCCTGGGGCAGCAAGTCGTAATTCAGAACACGCTCCCGTCGCCGAAGCCGGGCATACTTGGCGGTCAAGAGTACGCCACACCAGGCCGCCAGGTAGCTGACCGCGTACGGGACCCATCCCCGAGCGCCGAAGAGTTCGCCGAAATACGTCTGGCCCAGGGGGAATACCACGACCAGGTAGAATGCCGTGGTCAGCCCAGCGGCGATCAGGCCCGTCTTGGTAAAGGAGACATCCCGGGAATGGGAGTCGGCCGCGCCCGCTAGGTCGGGCAGGCGCATGGGTTCGGAGCCACCGGGGCCAAGTCCAACATTCCGGGGCATTGTGCCGGGAGGGAGCGCCGAATCCGCGGCCAATTCGCTCTTCGAGCTCGGCAGCACGAAGGACTGGTCACAGGCGGGACAATCCACCACCGAGCCCGGCGCAGCGTCGGAAAACTCCGTTTCCGCCGCGCAGTGGGGACAGGTATCCGGAGTCCGCACTCGAATCGATCTCCTTAAAATGTTTCGGTCTAAGTCAGCGCTATAGGCTAGTGGGTTGCGACCCGGACAGGTAGCTTTTCGCCATGGCAAATTCCGGGCGGCGTCGGGTGAACAAGGCAATTCGCGCCTTGCTGGGATTGCCGGACTCCGCAGGCCGCGGCCGAATCCGCAGCCAGGCCCAGAAGCTGCGAGGCCATATCGAAGGTCGGTTGGCCGCGGCCCCCACGGAGGAATTCGCCGATGCCCGGCGACGAGAGGCGGCACGCCTGGTCGACGAACTCGCGCGGGAAGGTCTGCAGATCGGTCCGAGAGGTGGCCGACCCTGGCTCTGGGGGGGAGTGGGCTTACTGCTCGGGGCCGCCGCGGCCAGCCTGGGATTCCTCGCAATCCCCCCAGCCGCAAACGAACAGGCTCGGCAGCACGTCGCCCCCGGACAAATCAGTGTCGGTGCGGAACCCGAGAATGCCAGTTGGATCCTGTTCGACCCCCAGGATGACCGGGTGATCGCCCAGGGCCCGGCCGACGGTCGGGCGTACTCCCTTGCCCAGGGACCCTATCGCCTGCGTGTGGAGCATGGGGACTGCCCCGACGAGTGGGAGCGTGAAATCGAAATCGCTTCGGGCGAGGAGCGGCACTACTCCCCAAGACTTTGCCAGGGTGAAGGCGAACTGGTTGTGGAGTCCAACGCCGAGGGGGCCCGGCTCAAGATCGATGGTCTGGACGTGGGCACAACGGGTCCAGGGGAATATCGAGTTCCCGCCGGCGCTCACACAGTCCGGGTGGAGAAGGAGGGCTTTGAACCCTGGGAGGGGAAGATCCAGGTCCGCGCCGAGCAGGTCCTGGCCCTGCGGGCCGAGCTGTCTCCGGGTCCGGCCGAGTGCCGCCCTACCCCACCGGGATCCTCGGACGGAGCACCCCCGGCAGCCCCGGACCGGAAACCTTCTCAAACGCCCCCCTCTGCCGGTCCCAGACCTTCCCGGGGCTCGGGAGGTGCGGTGGGCGGCGGCGATCCGACCGAGTACCGCCCGAGCACGGGCAAAGGGGGATCAAAAAGCTGGCACGAGGCCGTTCGGCATCAGTTGGTCAGCGACTACGATCGAAACGCTTCACGCAGTCTCGACACGCGCGAGGAAATCGAGTCCATCCCGTGCCCGGTCCTCTTGAACCTGGAAGCCTCCTACGAGAGCGGCGGCCTCGCGGTGGAGATGACCCACCTTTACGGCTTTGATGGTTCGGATGCTCCGGCCAATACCCTGGGCGTCACTCCCGGCATCCGGAGCTACGCCTTCGATCGAATGAAGGCCTGCGGCCTCAAAACCCGGCACTGAATACGGCACTGAATACGCCGGGATGCCCTTGGGGAGAGCAAGTCACTAGGGGTCGGTGGCCGAGGGGCGGGGGCGAGAGGCGAGAGTCAAATGACGATTTTCTGCCAGGCCCTGCGACGAAAGCGCCAACTCATCAAACTCGACTTGACGCAGTAATCGAAGAGCAGCGCACAGAAGACCCACTCAACCCCGAAATCCAACAGTGCCAGGAGTCCGGCCACGCAGCCCCGGACCACCACCAGCCCGGCGATCGTGGTGACCAGGGGAAAACGCGTATCTCCCGCCCCCCGCAGTGCTCCACCCAAGGTGAAGTCGATGGCCATCAGCGGCTGGGCGGCCCCGAGCACATAAATGAAGACGACGGTCAACCGAACAACCTCGGGGTCGTCAATGATGAACGAAGCAATGGACTCCGCGGTCATGATGATCAGGCCACTCAAGATCGCCATGGTCAAAACCGCCAAGCGCATGGCCCGCCAGCCCGAATGCTCGGCGCCCTCTGGATCGCCCGCGCCGAGTTTCTGACCCACGTGGGTGGACGCCGCGATATTGAAGCCAATGCCAACCACAAAGGAAAAAGACAGAATCTGGACCCCGATGCCGTAGGCCGCATAGGGCGCGGTGCCATAGAGGGAGACAATCCAGAGAAAGACGATGAATCCCACCTGCATCGCCGCCTGCTCGAGGCCCGCCGGGTAGCCGATGCGAATCAACTGCCGAACTCTCTGCTGGGTCAGGGCGACGCCGGAACCCCGCGGAATCCGCAGTTTTCCTCCCCACCACAGCCCGAGGCTGACCATCGATCCGGAGAGAAGAGAGAGACCTGTCGCTAGCGCGGCTCCCCTCACCCCCATGGCGGGCAGCCCGAACTGTCCGAACACGAGCCCGTAGACCAGGAAGACGTTCACACAATTGGTCCCCAGCCCGATCCACAGGGGGGTGAGTGTGTCCCCGGCCGCACGGAGCGCCGAGCCGATCACCATGCTCATGGCGAAGGCGACATTGAACAAGCTCATCACCCGGATGAAGCTCGCCGCATCCGCCACCGTCGCATCATCGAGTTCGAAGATGCCCGCGAGTTGATCGGCAAAAAAGAAGGCGGGCAGCGTCATGGC
>DUCT01000013.1:7936-8572 GCA_012959665.1 Myxococcales bacterium
TTCTTGGCCCCCCAGGCCCGAGCCACTAGAGCCGTGGTTCCTGCGGTGATGGCAATCATCACAGCTTGCAAGACCCAGAAGATGCGGTGTCCGGTGGTCACCGCCGCCACCGCCGAAGACCCCAGGGAAGCGACGATCTTGATGTCAACCAGCCCGACCATGGAGTAAGCGAGATTGCTGGCCACCGCCGGCCAAGCCAAGCGCAGGATGCCCGGAATCTCCGGGCGCAAGGCGGATTCAGCCTTGTCCTCCAGCGGAGCCGATTCTGAAGACATAGTCCCCTTGCCAAATCCGCGGTGGGAAGGCGGTAGTCAGCGAAGCCGTTGATCCAGTTCTGCCCGCGAGATCCGCAGGGAGAGCCACCCTCGGGGCCCGGACGCGGAATCGGCCGGACCCTAGCTCGCTGGGTGCCCGGAGCAATGTGGAGCTCGCGATCCAGCGGGTCGAAGGCATTCATAGGCCAATGCCCTTCCCACCGGCCCGGGGGCTCGCCCCGGGAACCGGCGGGTCTCAGACGGGAAACGCGTCGCAGAGCAGTGCGTCAATTCGGTCGCCATTGAGGGACCCACGCTGGTAAAGGCAGTCCGCAATACTGGAAACTCCCGACCAGTGGCTGCGCAGAAGCCGGCTGGCTTC
>DUCT01000014.1:0-878 GCA_012959665.1 Myxococcales bacterium
CAGCGGGTCTGAGTCTCGTTACTGTGGGGATAAATCATGATGGCCCAGAGGGTACCATGTCGTCGTGACCCGGGCGCGCCGCCGAACCGGGTCGTCTCGAAGGATTCACTCTAATTCCTGTCCCTTTTTTGGCCGTGAGCCGGGATAGACGAAAGCGGATTGCCGGTGCCCGTGCGATTGCCCGAGCCATTGGGGACATTGGGGCCGATGGGCGGTGGTTGGCGGCGACTGGCGCTGTCGTTCCTCACCGGCCTCGAGGTGTGCCGCTAGCCGGCCCTCAGTTTCTCAAGCAAGGCGCTCAACTCGTCGTCAGGTAAACCCTGCACCGAAAAGCCAGTCCGATCGATCATTCCGCCGAAGCGCTTGTGCATCTCATCGACGACGTGAGCCGGACGGCCCACGATTGCGAAGGTGTCAATCATCTCGTCAGTGATGAGTCTGGCCATTTCGTCCGATTCGTGCCGGCGATTCAGTGCGATCAGTTCATCCTGCAGTTCACCCCAACCATGAATCTCGAGCACCGGCCGATAGGCAGTCGTACAACCATAGAACGCAATGCGCCCGCGGATGAACCCCACGGCGCGCTCAATCTCCTCGTCATTCGAGCCCGGGGCGATCATCGGTGCGTAATCGAGCTCGAAATCGTCGAGGGTGCGTCCCCTCTCACCCAAGCCTTCCTCAATCGCGGGTATCGTCACTTCGCGCATGTACTTCTCAGTCGAGAAGGGATGCATAATCATTCCGTCGGCAACCCGGGCCGCAACCTTGGTCATCAGAGGGCCCGTTGCCGAGAGAGCGATACGCGGGCGGGGGCCACGGGTATCCTCGGGCCTGAAGGTGGCTGGCATTAGCGTGTGTTGATAGTACTCGCCGACATA
>DUCT01000014.1:1014-8538 GCA_012959665.1 Myxococcales bacterium
GTGGGGCTTTACCTGTGAGCCGAGTCCCAGCACAAAACGGCCGCCTGAGAACGCGTTGAGATCGTGCGCAAGAATCGCCATGGACATGGGATTACGGGCAAATGCAACCGCTACGGATGTCACGAGTTCAATGCGGTCGGTATTCGCTGCAGCGAGCGCCAGCGGCATGAATGGATCGTGGTTCAACTCGGCCAGACGGAGTCCGTCGTAGCCCAGGGTCTCGAGGCGGGAAGCCTCCTCCCCTATTTGCTTCATGTTCGCAGCGATGACGGCGTCGATTTTCATTTGTGTGCTCAAAATAGCGCTGTATGCGCATAGCTGAAGCTTGCTCTCGTTCATCGACCACGCCGCTGACCCCAGCCCAGTCGGCCTGAAGAAATTCCTGCTCGGCTCTCTTGTCTGCGTGACGCGAAGTCTACAGTCTGTCCAGTCGACTTGGCCACTGGACCAGCGATATCCTGGGCTCTTGGCGAGCAGCCGGAGTTTGTTCGGGCCAGAGTTGTTGAATTCCCCGATAGGCCCCGAAGTGTGCCGTGAATCGGCTTCCCAAGTCCTCTTTGAAGCGCGTATGCCGTGCTTGCTCAGAGAGTTGGGGATTGGGCACCGGTTCGCGGCGTACGTGAGTATGGAACTAGGCCTGATCGTCCCATAAACTACGGGTTACTCGTGAGCCACCGGGATCAGTGATCGCTTGATGTCCCAGGGAAGAGTGAAGAATCTCATGAAAAGTGTCCCCGACCCCGGTTCTGTGTCGTCGCTGCTCCTGGATAAAGCCGACTTCGCGCTGGACGCAATGCCCGGCCAACAGCTTCATGAGATTTTGCACGGTTATCGGGAGCGCGGGCCAGTAACGCTCACACGCTTCCTCACGCTGCCGGCTTTTATCATCACCGGACACGCGGCTCTACTCGACGCTTTTAGGGACACCGAACGCTTTCCGCCCCACCGCATGTACCAAGCGTCATTCGAGGGTGCAATAGGGAAAAGCTTCATCTCCATGGAGGACCCAGTCCAACATCGGATTTATCGAAAGTTGGCGACTCCCGCATTTCGCTCCCGGGCAGTGGCGAGTTATGAGGCGGAGGGGCTCGGAAAACTCGCTGCTGAGCTTGCGGACAACCTCGCCGGGCGGGAGAGCGTCGATTTGGTGGCCGAGTACGCGGCACGCTTTCCGTATCGAGTTATTTCTCGGTTGCTCGGTCTTCCCCAGGAGCAGGAGGACGCCTTCCATGAATGGGCCATTGCTCTCCTGCGGTTTCGCGACGACCCTGTTGCTGGTGCACGGGCCAAGGAGGAACTCACCGAAGTTCTGGCGCCTGTGGTTGAAGCCCGCCGGTTGGAACCGCGTGACGATGTGATCTCGGAATTGGTGGAGGCGAGGGTTGAAGGCAAGGCTCTCACAGATGACGAGATCTATAGTCACGTGCGCCTGTTGCTTCCAACAGGCGGTGAAACTACTCATGGCTCCCTGGCTAACTTGTTCTATGCCTTGCTTTGTCATGAGGGTGCTTGGCAAGCCTTGGAAAGCGACCGAACGCTGATACCCGGGGCTGTTGAAGAATCCCTGCGGTGGGAGTCGCCGATTGCGGTGCTGCCAAGAATGTCGTCTAGCATCGACATCACATTTCACGGGGTAGAGATCCCCGCCGACTCGTGGGTTCTTTTCGCCATGGCGGGTGCGAATCGAGATCCCAAAATTTTCGATCACGCGGATCGCTTTGAAATTGGACGCGATAACCAGGAATCACTCAGTTTCGGAAGGGGCATAAAGGCTTGCCCTGGTTCACATCTCGCTAAGAAGAACATGGCGGTCGCACTGAATACTTTGCTCGACCGTCTACCTCGTGCCCGGCTGCTCGATCCGGAACGGTCGGCCCCGCAACGCAGCGTCTTGCGCTGCCCGGAAGTCTTGAATGTTTCAGCAGAGGGGGGCGCCTGAGGCGTCGAGGGTCACGAAAGCGTTCCGCATCTTGCCATGCGCGAGAGGAGCCTTCGAACCACTCGGAATCCATTTCGGCGAAATCCCTGCGGGAGAGTTTTACTCCGAGCGAGGGAGCTGCTTCCCCAGAGCGACGAGCCACGCGCGGGCTTCTTTTTCGGTCAACTGTGCTCGATAGAAGGGCTGCATGAGCGCAGCAATCGCGTTCTTGGGCCGGTCGGCCTTGCTCCACGTAGAATTCTGGAGGAAGCGTTGCAGGGCAACCTCCAGGCGCTGGAGCATTTCGGTGGAAGCGCGGAGCGCCTCGGTTTCTTTTTCCCTTGCGTCAGATGAATCGCTCTCTGCCGCGAATTTAAGTGCGGCGAACAACTCGGCACCGTAAACGCAAACCGCTTGCGCGAGATTCAAGGAGGATTGCTCGGAAGCCGTCGGGACGGAGGAAACGACATGGCAGCGCAGTAATTCGGCGGGGTCGAGTCCATGGATCTCGCCTCCGAAGAGGAGGGTGGGGGCGCCGCGGGCGACGGCCTCTTCAGCCACTTCGCGTGGGGTCATTTGGTGTGTGCCGGGGGGCGGGTTGTTGGTCGTGCCCACGATCCAAGTAGCGGGTGCCAGTGCTTCCGTGAGTTCCAGTGTCTTTGCGTTGTCGAGGACATCATCGGCATGCACAGCCATCTGGTAGGCGTCGTTCCAGGATCCAATCTTCGAATCCACGAGAGTGAGTTTTTCGAGTCCGAAGTTTTTCATTGCGCGTGCCACGGAACCCAGGTTTCGCGCCCACCTTGGGCGTAGGAGTACGACTTGTACGTCTGCGAGTAGGTTCTGGTTGTCTCCGGTCATATCAGGTTTAACGTCTTTTTTGAGGTGGGGTTGATCCTAGAAATATGAATACCTGAAACTGTATGAAATTTTGGCTGGCCCCCAATACTTCTTCGCCAAAAAGATGAAATGGACTGTCTCGGCATCAAGAGCTGGCTGGACGGATTTGTAGCAAGGAAAGGACCCCTTCTACTGTTTCGTATCGCCGGCGACCAAATCCCTTATGCCGAGGGGGTTGGGGAGCAGGCGGGACTCCCCGGCAAGGGGGGGTCTCCTGGGTTTAGGCCGCGGGATTAGTTCGGCCAGTAGATGTATTCGTCTCCCTCGACGTAGGCCTGGCCTCCGTGTTTGTCGACGAGGATTGGGTTTTCGACCACGCTCGGCCAGGCCGGCTCGACCTGCTCGAGGTTGTGGGCATCCAGGAGTCCTTCGAGCTTTGCGACTCGATCTTTTTGGGTCATTGCAAGATTTTCTTGCTCGGTGGGGTCTGTCGCGAGGTGGAAGAGCCAGCGCTTGTTTGCAGGGCGATCGGTGCGGATCAGTTTCCAGCCCTCGTGCAAGACGGTTTGTTGGTAACCCTCCCGCCAGAATAGAGTCTTGTGTGGAGGATTTGTGGCTTGCCCGGTGATGTGGGGTAGTAAATCTACTCCGTCGAGTTTGCGGTCTTGGGGGATTGATGCGCCGCCGGCCCCGGCGATTGTGTGAAATAGATCGATATGGTGAATGGGATCATCGAACTCGGTCCCGGGTGCAATCTTTGCCGGCCACTTGGCCATGAAGGGAACGTGGGTTCCCCCTTCAAAGTGTGTGAGCTTCCAGCCTCGATAGGGCTTATTGATATCGGGCAATGCGATGTAGCTGGCGCCACCGTTATCGCTGGTGAAGATAATCAGGGTGTTGTCCGTCAACCCGTTTTCCTCGAGAGCCCCAGTGATACGGGCAACGCTTCGATCGAGGGAGCGGATCATGCCCGCGTATACCCGAAGATGGTGGTCCTCGATACCGTCGAGTGCATCGTAGTCTTCCTTGGTCGCTTGAAGGGGATTGTGAATTCCCCAATGCGCGAGGTAGAGGAAAAAGGGACGGTTGCGATTGTTCTCGATGACCTTGACAGCTTCTTCGGTGTAGTAGTCGGTGAGGTAGCCTTTTGGTTCGAATGGCTGGCTGTTGTTGAACGTGGCCATATACCGGGCATTCGCCCAGACCATACGCGAGATACCACTTTTTTCGCGCTTTGCGTTGACGACATTGGGGTCGTCCTCGGGTAGATAGAGCATTCCCTTCATGTACAGACTGTCGTCGAAACCTTGGTCTTCGGGTCGCATTCCGCCCCTTGACCCCAGGTGCCACTTGCCTATGTGGGCTGTGTAGTAGCCGGCACGTTTCATGACCTCAGCGATGGTCTCTTCGCTGGGCGGCATGCCGAGGTCGAGCATGTCGGGTAAGTCGGCGAGAGCTTCGGTGTGGATCAAGCTAGCCAGCGCGGGTGGGTTGATCTCTTGCATCCAACGGAAAATCGTGGCGCCCGATTTTGGAAAGGGCGTAAATTCAAACCCGAACCGGGTGGAATATCGTCCGGTCAGGATGGTCGCACGCGAAGGTGCGCAGACCGCGTTCGCCGCGTAGCCGTTGTTGAACACGACCCCTTCGTGGGCGAGCGCGTCGATGTTCGGAGTCATGAGGCTGCCGTCTGCCGCTCCGCCGTTATGAAGAGAAAGGTCGTTGAATCCCATGTCGTCGGCCAAGATCAAGATGACATTGGGCGGACGTTCGGCGGGTGGGAGGGTCCGGGTGGCCGGGCCTTGCTGCCACTGAGTGGGTACGTTTTCACGAATGGGATCCATGAGTGCCATGGCTCTGGGGGCACCCCAGACCAGCAAGTTGATTCGATTTTGCCAACCCGCGTAGGCCATGATCGCGAGGAGCAGGAGTGCAGAGCCAAGCCACTTCATGGGGGGCCTTTTTAATGGGGAGGGAGGGGTTGATTGTCGAGCCTGTCCGCCAAGATTCGAGAACTATGGAATTGGCATAGAGTCTGCCACAATGTGTCGGACGGAACAATCAGACGCTGACCCCTTGGACTCGCAATGCTCAGCCCGTTTGGGCGAGAAAATGTCATTCCCCAGGGCCCTTGTCCCGTGCCGAGAGGGACACGCCACTGGGATTGTTTGAAACGAAGAACTGCAAGGACCCGCCGGCTATTCTTGCGGTCGCATGTCCTTTGAGTCGACCCCCGCAACAATGGTGGGTCTCTTCATGGCGTCGCGCCGGAAGGGTTCGCCCAATTCTTGATTGAGAAGGACCTCGATGAAAGTGGTGACACCGGTCGATTGCTCTTTGCATGCGATCTTGAGCGCTTCGGTCATCTCAGCCTGATTTTGCACGGTCACGCCCTTGAGTCCGCAGGCCTCGGCAACACCGGCGTAGCTTACCTGTGGGTCGAGCTCTGTCCCTACAAAGTTGTCATCGTACCAAAGCGTCGTATTGCGCTTCTCGGCGCCCCACTGGTAGTTGCGGAAAATGATCATGGTAATGGCCGGCCAATTGTCGCGACCGATGGAACTCATTTCGCTCATTGAGATGCCAAACGCGCCGTCTCCCGCGAATCCTATGACCGGTACATCGGGGCAGCCGATTTTGGCACCAATGATCGACGGAAAACCATAACCGCATGGCCCGAACAGGCCCGGTGCTAGATATTTGCGCCCCTCCTCGAAGCTTGGGTACGCGTTTCCGATCGCGCAATTGTTGCCGATGTCGCTGGAAATGATCGCGTTATCAGGCAGGGCTTCCTTGATCGCGCGCCAGGCGTGTCGTGGCGACATTCTGTCGGCGTCACGGACTCGTGCGCGCTCATTCCACGTTGTGCCCGGGTCATCCTCTTCGTGATCCATGACTGCCAAGGTTTTCTGCCAGTCGGCCTTGGTGTCCCGGATCAGCTTCTCGCGCTCAGTTCGGCCAGTTTCTCCTGCGCTCTCTGAGAGTTGCTCGAGGAGTTGTTCGGCGACTAGCTTGGCGCAACCCTCGATGCCGACGCTCACTCGTTTGGTCAGCCCGATGCGGTCAGCATTGATGTCGACTTGGATGATCTTGGCTTTGCCAGGCCAATAGTCGATGCCGTAGCCCGGGAGGGTGGAGAATGGGTTCAGCCGAGTACCCAACGCGAGTACGACATCAGCCTGGGAGATCAACTCCATCGCCGCTTTTGAGCCGTTGTAGCCGAGGGGGCCGCACGCCAAGGCGTGGCTTCCCGGGAAAGCGTCGTTGTGCTGGTAGTTGCAGCAGACTGGAGCGCTCAGCTTTTCGGCCAGTGCCTGGGAGGCGGGGATTCCTCCGGCAAGAATGACGCCGGCACCGTTGAGTATAACGGGGAAGCTCGCTTGGGAGAGGAGTGCCGCGGCGTCCGCGATCGCCTGGCGTCCGCCCGAGGGTCGCTCGAAACGAACGACTTGGGGCAGATCAATATCGATCACCTGGGTCCAAAAATCTCGAGGGACGTTAATTTGGGCAGGCGCCGAACCGCGCCACGCCTTGAGGATCACGCGATTGAGCACTTCGGCAATGCGCGAGGGATCGCGCACTTCTTCCTGGTAGCAGACGATGTCGTGGAACATCGCCATCTGCTCGACTTCCTGAAAGCCGCCTTGGCCGATTGTCTTGTTCGCCGCTTGGGGCGTCACCAGCAGCATGGGCGTGTGGTTCCAATAGGCGGTTTTCATCGCGGTAATAAAACCGGTGATTCCGGGACCATTTTGGGCGATCGCCATCCCCATTTTTCCGCTCGCTCGGGTAAATCCGTCGCAGATAAGCCCGCCGTTTGTCTCGTGCGCAACGTCCCAGAATGTGATTCCTGCTTTGGGGAAGAGATCGGAAATGGGCATAAAGGCGGAGCCGATGATGCCGAATGAGTGCTCGATGCCATGCATCTGCAAAACCTTGACGAAGGCTTCTTCGGTGGTCATTTTCATGATCGGGATCTCCTGGCGGGGCGACGAATGAGTGCCTAGGTCGTCACCGGGGATGGGTTGAATTGCATGGATTCCGGGGTTCCGCGAAAGGGCGCTGGCAGCCCGTCGCAGGAAAATAGGCGTTCAATACTAGCCGCCCACGGGCCAAAATCCGCACTGAATCTCCTTCTGATTGCGCATCTTCCTGCTCGACCATTCCAAATTGGAGTTTTGCTTCCCCGCGCCACGGAGCGTCGTTTTGCTCGGCCAAGGGGCACCGCGGCCCAGGGGGATTGTCGTTGGAGGGGCTTCGCTCTCCAGGGCCCACCCCTTGAATGCTGAGCTTCGGCCGAATCGAGCCCTCTCTGTCTGCCGAGCCCTCTCTGCTGTCGTGAGGGCCGAACGGGCTAGGACGGCAGCCTGTGCCCGTGTCCCGGAGACGCCGAATCCCGGCATTCTCGTTACCTGCCAAGATGTGGGCTCGATCATGGCCCACTGTGGACTTGTGAACCCCCAGGATCGGGTGCTGGCTCCCGGCCGCCACGCTTTATTTTCGGTGAACCACGACGGGCGTGACTCCGTGGAAATCTTCGAACTCAAACGAAAGGAAGCCGGCTGAGCCCGGGGCCCCCCCGGCACAGAGCAGCGGGCAGTTCTGCGGGTGGGTGGGGGGCCGGGGGTCGGGCCGGATTTCCGCCAGAACACCTTTTTCCGTAAGGAATTCCCCAGCTTGAGTGACGCGATGGGATAAAGGTCTATGCTGCGCGCCTCATGCCACTTCTGACCCTCGAAAACCTCTCCATTTCTTTTGGCCGGGAT
>DUCT01000015.1 GCA_012959665.1 Myxococcales bacterium
CGGAGTGGCCCTTCAAGTTCTGACGGCGGTCACCAAGAGCCCTTCGGGTCAGAACTACGAGTCCAACGCGTCGGACAGCGACACCATCACCTACCTCGCCATGGCGCAACTTTGGCCCCTGGGAACGTGGAACAGCCCCTTCGAGCGCGCCGTCTACCAGGGCGAGAAGCTGGCGGATTGGGATCGGCGAGGCGGCGAAGACTTTCGCGTCATTCGCAGTCGAGGCGATTTGGAAAAACTGCTGGAAGACCGAGAGCGCGGGAGCCAGGCACTGGGAGGAATTTTTGGCGTGGAGGGTGCCCACGCCCTGGACGGCGAGCTCGACAACCTGGCCCGCCTTGACGCTCTGGGACTGCGGGTGGTCGGTCTCACCCACTTCTTCGACAACCGCCTGGGCGGTTCGCTCCACGGCATCACGGGGGAGGGGCTGACCCCCTTTGGTCGCGAGGTGGTTCTCGAGGCGAACCGGCGATCCATGGTGATCGATGTCGCCCACGCCGCTCCGCGCATGGTCGAGGATGTTCTCGAGCTGATCGACCGCCCGGTCATCCTGTCCCATGGAGGATTCAAGGGCGTCTGCGATTCGGCTCGCAACCTCGAGGATTCCCTGATGATTCAACTCGCCGAACACGGCGCGCTGATCGGGGTGGGGTTCTGGGCAGGGGCAGCCTGCGACTACAGCCCCACGGGCGTCGTCCGGGCGATTCGCTATGGCATCGATCTGATCGGGGTCGACCACATCGCCCTGGGCTCGGACTACGACGGAGCCACCCGGGTTCTCTTCGATAGCAGTGAACTCGCCATCCTGACCCAAACCATGCTCGACGAAGGATTCAGCGAGCAGGAGATCCGAAAGGTCATGGGCGAAAACGTCGTCCGCTTCTTTCTCGCCCAACTGCCCTGACCGCCGCCCCACACGAAGGCTTGCTCAAGGCGCGAGGGGTCCGGCCTCCTTGGCCACCTCGATCCGAACCCGGTGGACGATCTCCTCGGACGAGCGACCGATCAGAAGCGAATAGCCCACCGCATCCAGGTACCAGCCGGGCTCGGTCCGATGACCATGCCCCCGACCCACGGGAACCACTGCGATGGCGCCCCCCTGAGCCTGGAGGTTTTCGAACTCGGCATCGGCCGGGTCCCAGTAGGCGAAGGCCCGATCGTCGAGGCGAAGCGTCAGCGTGGTGGACTCTCCGGGCTCGAGGCGAACCTTCCCGAAGCTGCGCAACTCCATCCGAGGCCGAAAGAGACGACACGCCTCCGGAGCCACGTAGCACTGCACGACCTCGCTACCCCCTCGCTCGCCGGTGTTGGTGACGTCGACCTCTAGCTCCAGAATGTCGCCCGCTTCAAAAGTTGTCGCCGAGAGCCGGGGTTTCCCGATTTCGAACGAGGTATAGGAAAGCCCGAACCCGAAGGGGAAGCGGACGGGAAGGTGGCGAGTCGTATACCCCCGGTAGCCCATCAAGAGTCCTTCTCCGTAACGAATCTCCGAGTTCTCACCGGGAAAATTTCCGAAGGAGGGACTGTGTTCGACCCGCTCGGGAAAGCTCGTGGGGAGACGGCCGCCGGGTTCGGCATCTCCGAAGAGCACATCGGCCAGAGCACCAGCCATTTCCTGACCCCCGAACCAGATCTGCAAGAGCCCGGCGGGATCCTCTGCCCATGGCATCGTGGTGGGCGAACCCGTATTGACGCAGACCACCGTGCGCGGATTCGCTTCGCAGACCTGGCGAATCAACTCGTCCTGATCCCCTGGCAAATCCATGGACGCCCGGTCGTGGCCTTCGGATTCCCAATCGGCATTGGTGCCCACGACAAGCACCACGGCGTCGGCGCTCTTTGCTGCCGCGACCGCATCGCCCAGCAGGTCTCGCTCCAAGGGAGGGCGCAAGCCCACCTTCGCGCCCTGAAGAATCACCGCTCCCTCGGCCGCGTATTGAATTTCGATCTCCACCGGCTTGCCCGCCACGAGTTCAAAGCTCGCCTCGGCTTCGCGACTGCCCAGAGAAAAAAAGGCTTCCCCGGGCGGCGGCGGATCGGCAAAGCCGTCGATGAGAACGACTCCATCGACGAGCAATCGCGACCGACCCGCCTGAATCAGGGTGAAAACATGAAGTCCGCTTTCGGTGGGGGTTAGGCGGCCCGTGGCTCGAAAGGAAAAAGCCCCGGGGACAAGCCCTTCCCCGGGCGAACCAAAGTAAAGGAGCTGAGAAGTGTCCACGACCTTGGACAGGACCGGGTCGCCCGACCATTCGAGACCACTATGGAATTCAACCGTCATCGCGCCCTCACCGCCGGGACCGGCGAGGGACGGAGCGGCCAGAGCAGGCGTTGTCTTCTCGGTCCAACACCCACGCTGGTAAACGACCTCGGTGCCTGCACCCACTTTGGCCTGCAGGGCCTCCAGCGGAGTTACGGTGTAGTGAGGCCGCAGGGCCGCAGAGCCGCCCCCCATGATTTGCGCGCACCCGGCGTTGGGTCCGATCACCGCAAGCCTAGTCAGGCCGTCTCGGGAGAGGGGAAGAACGCCCTCGTTGCGCAGCAGGACAACAGAATCCGCCGCCACCTCCCGGGCCAGGGTTCGGTGCTCGGGAAGATCGATACTCTGCTCCGCCTCCGGCGCACCCCCTTCCAAGGCGCCAATTTTTTCCCAGACAGCGAGCATGCGACCCACCTGGGCATCCAGCCGAGACTCCTCGACTCGCCCGTCCCCCACGGCCTCGGCCAAGGCCGGGCCGTAAAAGCGCCCCGGGCCGGGCATCTGGAGGTCCAGACCCGCCGAAGAGGATTTCTCGGTGGAGCCCGCCGAAAACCAGTCGGTCAACACAAAGCCTTCGAAGCCCCACTCGTCGCGGAGGATCCGGGTCAGGAGCTCGGCATCCTCGGAACAATAGGTTCCGTTGACTCGGTTGTAGGCGGTCATGATCCCGAGACCGCCGCCTTCCTTCACGATCAACTCAAAGGGGACTAGGTAGAGTTCCCGAAGGCTGCGAGCGTCCACCACCGAGTCGATGGTGTTGCGCTCGAACTCCGCATCGTTGGCCACGAAATGCTTGGCCGTGGTGGCCACGCCCTGGGATTGAACGCCGCGAACATACGCCGCCGCTAGGCGCCCCGAGAGCAGCGGATCCTCGGAATAGCACTCGAAGTTTCGCCCTCCCAACGGCGAGCGTTGAAGGTTCACCGTCGGCGCCAGCAACACCCTCGCCCCTTTTGTTCGGGTTTCCTGACCCAACATTTTTCCGACGCGTTCGATGAGCTCAGCGTTCCAGGTAGCACCCAGAGCCGAGCCGCAGGGAATACAGACCGAAGTCACGTCGCCCAGGCCGAGCAGGGCGGAACCCCGGGCACCATTGGGGCCATCGGTCACCCGAATTGCAGGGATCCCCAGCCGCTCGACCGCCGGTGTCGTCCACATATCGGCTCCGGCGGTCAATTGGGCCTTCTCCTCAAGACTCAGGGCTTTCATGAATTCTTGGGCGTTCATTTTCTCTCCTTGCCGGGGCGGGGTTTTCCTGAAATCGCATTCTACCCCGTTGCCGATGGCACTGTTATGCTCGCCCCCCTCGACTCAGACCCATCCGATTCCGAGGATTCTCCAGATGCCCACTGCCGACGACAAGGTCCAATCCGCCGAAGCCTGGACCGACTTTTGCGATCAACTCAAGAAGGCGGGGGATGTCATCCTGCGGGAGGATCTCGAGACTACGCTCTTCGACCGGGGCGAGGGACTGCGTTACCTGGGTCGACTTCTCCGGGCGGGACTCTTCTCCTTCGGAGAGAACCCAGGCCCTGAATTTCCCATTTTCCGGCCCATGCCCGATGGGGTCAAAATGGGCCTGGACAACCCGGACAACTACTACGTGAGCGCGTCGATCAATCCCCGTCTCGACTACCGCATTCGCGGCAAGCGCGGCACGATCCACTACCTGAGCTTCGCCGCCCAGAACCAGAACTTCGCCGCCAAGGACAAGATCACTGGAGGCGCCGGCCATCTAAACGACTCGGAGCTCAAAGTCGAGGCCGATGGCAGCTTCGAAATCCTGGCGAGCCAAAACGAGCAACCCGGCAACTGGCTGCGCACCACGGACCAGACCCGACAGATCCTGATACGGCAGACCTTCCTGCACCGGGACAAGGAACAACCCGTCGAGGTCGAGATCGAATGCCTCCAGGCCACGGGCACTCCGAGCCCCCTTGAACCCGACCGCGTCCCCGGCCAGTTGATGGGCGCGGCCCTCTACGCCATGGGGTGCGCCCAGTGGTTTGCCGACTGGGTCATGGAATTTCCCCAGAAGGCTCCCATCAACGACTTCCACTTGCCCGACCTCGAGAAGCATCGCGTGATGGGCGGTGATCCCAACATCCGGATGTGGCTGGGCATGTGGAACCTCGCTCCCGATGAGGCCCTGGTCATCGATGCCATGCCTCCGAAGTGCGATTACTGGAACTTCCAACTGGCCAACATCTGGGCGGAATCCCTCGACTCGCGAAACCACCGAGTCCACGTAAACAGCGGCGGAGCGGTCTACCGCGACGACGGCTCGTTTCGAATCGTCGTGGCCCATGAAGATCCCGATGCGGAGAATTGGATCGAAACCGCGGGCCACCACCACGGCGTCATGGCTCTGCGCTGGGTCCGTACCGATGCGCACCCCAAACCCTCGGTACGAGTCGTAAAAATTTCCGAGGCGCGTACCGGCCTCGATTGAAAGCTCCATCTGCATCGGGCACCGACCCTGTGCACCCGAAAGGACTTTGAAATGGCTGGCCCCCTATCCGGCGTTCGTGTCGTCGATGTGAGTGAAGTGATCTCCGGCCCCCTGGCCACCATGATCCTCGCCGACCAGGGCGCCGAGATTCTCAAGATCGAACCTCCGCGATACGGGGAAGAGAGCCGCCAGTTGGCCAACTATCGCAATGGCATGGCTGGCCTCTACGCCAATTGCAACCACGGCAAGCGCTCCATCGGGATCAATCTAAAGTCCGAACGCGGGCTCGAACTGGCCCTGGAAATGATTCGGGAAGCCGATGTCTTCGTGCAAAATTGGCGGCCGGGAGCGGCCGAACGTCTCGGCCTCGGTGAAACCGCCCTGCGAGAGGTCAATCCCCGAATCATCTATGCCTCGATCACGGGCTATGGCGATGACGGGCCCTACGCTGGCCGGCGGGGCTACGACCCGATTTTTCAATGCCTCACGGGCTACGTAGCCGCCCAGACCAACCCGGAGGTCCCGATCCCGGATCTGGTCCGCAATGCGGTGGTGGACAAGGCCACATCCTACTCCCTTGCCCAGGCGATCACCGCAGCCCTCTACGCCCGAGAACGCGGAGCCGATGGCCAGCATGTCAAGGTCGCCATGCTCGATGCCGGGCTGGCCTTTTTCTGGCCCGACGGAATGCTACGGCACACCCTTCCGGGCGAGGGCGTCGACCACTACGTAGTTCCCGGCGAGCGCTATCAGCTGATGAGCACCGCCGACGGCCAGCTCGTTGTCTGGGCGGGCACCGCCGAACAGATGCGAGCTTCGCTGCTCGTGGTCGGCGAAGACGAACTCGCCAACAGCCCGGAGCAGCGCGGCAAGCCGATGCTCAAGGACGAGAACCAACTCGCCCGAACCGAAGCCGTCAATGCGGGCTTTGCCAAATTGACCAGCGAGGAAGCTTACCGTCGCTGCATCGAGCATGAGCTTCCAGCCGCCCCGGTGCTTTCCCATGAGGATGTCTTGCTGGATCCCCAGGTCATTCACAACGGGTGCGTGATTGAAGCCGAGCATCCCGTGTACGGCCGCTATCGCCGAGCCGCACCCTCGGCAAAATTTTCCGGCACGATTCTCGAACCCACCTCTCCGCCCTCGCTCTATGGCGAGCAGAGCGAGGACATCCTCGAAGAAATGGGCTATTCGAGCGACGAAAGAAAAACCCTGCGCGAAGCGGATGTCGTTTCCTAGACCGGACAGCCTCAGGTTTATCCGAGCCGACCACCATCCAGGCTTGAAAACTCGAAAGGAGCCACCCTGGGCTACCTCATCGACCCTCGAAAAAACTGGTATATGGCCGAAAAGTATCTTGCCCGGGAGAAGGATCCTCGACGCCGCAGTATTCTCGAAACCCTGATCGCCCACGCCAAGGCCGAGGCCGCCGCAAACTTTCCGGCTCTGATGGCAACGGTCTCGCCCCAGGCCCACTACCAAAGCTACGCGACGAACGACCAAGCCATGAATGAAGCTCAGAGCCCCCAGGGCAAAGAAGGCGTGGCTGCTTACTATGCCGCCATCGTCGAGTCGGGCTGTCATTTCATCGAACACGATGTCGACCGCATGGCCGTGGGCCAGGACACCCTGACCACCGAAGGGGAGCTCAAGATGGGCTACCCGGGCGGGGTGCTCAGCGCCCTGGGGATTGACGTCCCCGATCCCTCGACCCTCTACCTCTACGAGCAAAGGCTCTTGATCGTCTGGGGCTTCGACGAAGAGGCCCGGGTACTTTGCGAGGACAGCTACTCCGGGGGCGGGGCGGGCTTCGACGGCATCTCCGAACGTCCTATCCGAACCGAACAGATTTACCGAGTTACACAGAGCGCCAGCGACTCGTCCGCAACGTAAGCGGCGAGCCGAAAGGCCTTGAGGCACCCCGCCGGTCAGAATGCTGCACCGGTTGGGCACACAGATCGGGTTGGCCACCTAGGCCCGGTCGAAGAACGCTCCGCGCGCTGGCAGGCCATCGAGGTTCGGCGTTCGCACGATGGGGTTTCCCCCGGTGATCTGCCCTCTGCTGATCCGCAACGATCAGTAGAATATTCGGAGGTCGGCTCAACCGGGGCCGCGCTCGAAGGTGGGAACTCCCTCGGGCAACTGGTGAAAGCTCTGCTGGTCGACGGTGAAGATCACCATCTGGGAGGACTCGAAGAGACTGGGATCGTCCAGCGTACCCACCTTGATGAACATGACCCCGGGCATGCCGGGAACTCGGGAGAGAAGGTGGGTTCCGCAATCGGGACAGAAATCTCGGGTCACCGGGCTCTCGAGATCGCTGCGGGTGAACCCCTTGTGCTCGCCCTGGGTGTAGGAAAAATCGGCTTCGGGCAGTCCCATCAGAAAGTTCGGCCCGCCTCCCGAAATATATTGGCACTCCCGGCAATGGCATTGCCCCTTGAAGAGCGCGTCGCCCCCCGCCTCGTATCGAACCGCACCGCAATAACACCCGCCCGTAAAGCCCATTGGGTCTCCCTATTTTCCTTGAGCCGCGTACTTTCGCGGATCTCTTGGGTCTGGTTCCTTGGCCACGTTCCGCATGCCAGCAGGGTTTTTTCGACCCGCTGGATGAACCAAACACTATCACTTTCAAATCCGTCGCCGAATTCCCAAGCGAGTGGGCGTTGCCCAGCAACTGTCCGTCTCTGAGAGGACCGGATACGGGCCTCACCCGGCAAGGACCCGCCATCTCGGCCATACTCGTGCGCACTCCGTTCGGGGAGAAAAGCAAGGGGGAGAAAAGGGATGAAGTTCGGTTATTTCGGTCTCAACATGGGACCTTTCTGCGACGCCGAAAACATGGCGAGCCTGGTTCGACTCGTTGAAGAAGTGGGCTTCGAATCCATCTGGACCGGCGAGCACGTGGTGCTCATCGACCCCCAGGCGCCCCCCTCTCCAGCCCCGCCCGAAACGCCTTTTCTCGACACCATCGCGGCGCTTGCCTTCGCGGCGGCCCATAGCCGGAAACTGTTGCTCGGCTCGGGGATCATCCTGCTCCCTCAGCGCAACCCGGTGGTCCTGGCCAAGGAGCTCGCCGGGGTCGACGTACTCTCCGGGGGAAGACTGCTTTTCGGGGCCGGGGTGGGCTACGTGCCCGGGGAATACGAGACCCTGGGAATTCCCTTCGCCGAGCGCGGTGCGCGCATGGACGAACACATCGACGTGATCCGGGCGCTCTGGACCCAAGAGAAGCCTCAATTTTCCGGGCGCTTCACGAATTTCTCCGGGATCCAGTCCCGGCCCCTTCCCCTCCAGCGCCCCCATCCCCCCATCCACGTGGGCGGTATGTCCGCCGCCGCGCACCGCCGGGCCATTGCCCGGGGCAACGGTTGGTACGGATTCTTCCAGAATCTCGCGGCCACCGAAGCAGCCCTGGCCAGCCTCGAGGAGGCGGCCAAGGAAATCGAGCGTCCGGTTGAACTCGGAGACCTCGAAATCAGTATCACACCGCCGGGTGCGGTGGATGCCGACACCGTCAAGCGTTTTGAGGACCTCGGCGTCCATCGCCTGATTCTGATGCGCGGCATGGGGGACATGGTTGGGGATGGCGGGGGTAGCGCCCGGGACGATGTGCTGTCCTTCATCGAGTCCACCGGCCGGGATTTCAACCTCGGCGGGGCGTGACCTGTCGGGATTTCAAGGGGATCCGGTTCAGGCGAAGAATTGTTTCCGGCCCAAGACAACCTCCGAAATTCCTCACTCAATAGAGGTCATCCATGCGCCGAGTACGTGGGACGCGGCTTGCTCGGTCTCTCCAACCCCATCGAGACCGTA
>DUCT01000016.1:0-5140 GCA_012959665.1 Myxococcales bacterium
GCTGGCCGCTCGCGTTGCGGCCCTGGCTGCGGCGAATGGCCTGGCCTTGCTGGTATTCGATCACGTCCTCGGCCTGGCCGTCGCCATCGGCGTCGGTTTCGGTGCGCACGATTTGGCCGCCTTCGTACTCGGAAACCTGCTCGAAGCGGCCATCGCCGTCGGCGTCCACGGCTTCCCGGGCGATGGGGCGCTGGGCGGGAAGGGCGGGAAGGGCGCCGGCGGCGCCCGACTGTGCGGGGGCCGGTCCGGGGGCCGGTCCGGGTGCATAGTCGCGCACGAGGTCGATTTTTTGGTCGCCGTCGGTATCGAATTCTTCCCGAGTGGGCAGGCCGCTTTCATCCAAGCGGACGGTCTGATCGAAGTGCCCATCGCCCCGGGTGTCCCGGCGCTGCTCGACGGCGCGGTCGGCGGTAAACAGCACCAGGGTGTCGAAGCGCCCGTCGCCGTTGCTGTCGATCTCCTGGCGCACCCGGACGCCGTCCTCGAAGCGTGTGACTCCGTCGTAGTTTCCGTCGGTGCGGGTGTCGCGTTCCTCGAGCATCAGGACGCCCCCAGCAAAAGTCTGGCGGAGGTCGAAGCGGGCGTCCCCGGTGGTGTCCAATTCGTTTTGTCGGGGGTTGCCGTCGGCATCGAGGTCGCCCCGGGCGTCGAGGCGTCCGTCGAAATCCCGGTCCTGCTCGTAGCGGGCGGGGGCGCTGCCCTCGAAATGAACCCAGTAGTCGACGCGGTGGTCGCCGTTGCGATCCTCTTCGAGCCTTTGGGGCTGGCCCTTTGAGTTGGCGATGCGCCAGGTGTCGGGGACGCCGTCTCCCCGGGTATCGGTCTCCACCAGGATCGCCTCGGGGCTGTCGGGCCCGAAGCTGAGCCAGCGGTCCACCCGGCCGTCGGCGTCGGTGTCCTCTTCGCGCCGGGCCAAGCCACCGCTCTCGTCGTAGAACACCCAGGCTTCCACCCGGCCGTCCTGATCGCTGTCGCGCTCCACGCGAAGCAATTCGCCGCCCCGGTAGAATTCGACCCGGTCGGGTCGGCCGGCCCCGGTGGAATCCACGCGACGTTGTTGGATGGCGCCTTCGGAGAAGTCGGCTTCGCTCTCGAAGCGGCCGTCGCCGTCGGCGTCCACGGTCTCGAAGACGATGCGTTCCTCGGGGTCGAAGCGGTAGCGGGCATCGGTTTCGCCATCGGCGTTGCGGTCTTCGAATTGCTCGTACTTGAGGCCCTGGCGGTACACGACTCGGGTGTCGAATTGTCCGTCTTTCGAGGTGTCGACTTTTTCCTCGATGATTTGATCCGGGACTTCCGTGCTGTAGAGGGTGATCCGTTCGGGCTGGCCGTCGCCGTCGGCGTCGCGTTCGTCCCGGACCCGTTGGCCCGCCGTATAGTGGCGGGTGACGTCGTGGCGCCCGCTGGCGTTGCTGTCGATGGTCTCGCGCTCGAGTTGGCCACCGGGGAGTAGCCAGGCCATGACTTCCGCAAAGCCATCGCCATCGGCGTCGATTTGGCGGGTGCGTTCGATGCCCCCGTCGAAGCGCGCCACGCTTTCGAATCGGCCGTCGCCGTCGCTGTCTACCTCGCGTCGGATGATGGCGGGGCCTTCGTCGCCGGAATCGCTCGGGGTGTCGGCGCTATAGATGACGACCACGTCGGGCTGTCCGTCGCCCCGGGTGTCTTCCTCCACGCGCTCCCGCACCCCGGCGCGATAGAGGATGGTGATCTCGAAAGCGCCATCGTGGTTTTCGTCCTGACGCTCGACGCTTTTCTTGCCCTGGGCATCGAACTCCGCCTGGGCGTCGACGTTTCCGTCGTGGTTGCGGTCCTGTTCGATGCTCCGGGCGACACCCCCCTCGAACCGGGTAAAGCGATCGGGCTGGCCGTCGAGGTTGCTGTCCTCGCGTTGGCGTGTGGGTTCGCCCTTCACGTATTCGATGACCACGTCGGCCTCGCCATCGGCGTTGTGGTCCTCCCGGCGCTCGCTGGGATGGAGGCCGGAGATTTCGGTCCAGGTATCGGCTTGGCCATCGCCCACGCGGTCCCGGGCCTCCCGGATCAGGGCACCGTCCTCGCCGTAGCTGAGCCAACTGTCCATCCGGCCGTCGTGATCGCGATCCTGCAGGGCGCGCTGGGGAAGGCCCGCCGCATAGTGGACGACCTGATCCGCCCGGCAGTCGCCGTTGCTGTCGGTTCGCTTTTCGCGAACCTGCTCGTTGTCGTCAAAGAAGAGATCAATTTCGGGGCAGGGCAGGGCACCCTCGGGCGCTTGGTCCGCTGGGTCTTGATCCACAAGCGCTTGTTGACTAAGCGCTTGTTGACCAAGCGCTTGTTGCTCTTGTTGACCAGGCGCTTGTTGACCAGATGCTTGTTGAGCCCGGGCCGGCACCGGGAACACGGGGGCGGCGGCCAGCGCGCCGACTAAAATCCAGGGCCCGAGCGAAAACGCAAAACGGTGCACGGACCCTGGGCTCATGGGTTGGGCACCGTAAAGGTGAGTACGATGCGCTTGTCGGTGAGGCACCGGTTCGCGTCGGTCATGGGCGGAAACGGCGAAGCCGAACCCAGGGCCTGGATCGCGCTTTCAGCCAACGCCGGGTTCTGCTCTCGGCCGGCGTCTTGGGTGTCTTCGGTGTGGGTGTCGATGCCGGTGTCGATGCCGGTGCCGGTGCCGGTGTCGCTGGGGGTGTCGGTGCCGGATGAAAAAACCGCCTGGGTATCCGTTGCCATTCCCGAGGCGTCCACGGCAAAGCGGAGCACGACCTCGGCGTTGGCCGGGACGCCGTTGGGCACGGTCCAGCGTTGATAGGTGCGCAGGCGCAGGCGGTCGAGGTAGCGCTGAACCGACGCGCTCTCCAGGCAGCGCACGGCGCCCACCACTTGGCCGGTGCCACCGCTGCCTGCGCCGCTCCCGAAACCACCGCTGCCGCCCATAAAGCCCTCGGCCAGGCCCGTGTCGAGGCCGCCGTTTCCCGGGCCGGCGAGCACCGCTCCGGGCACCGCCGCGGACGGGTTCACCGAGCCCGAGTAGTCGCTGGCCCCCAGGGCGCGCAGGGATTCCAGGGCGGCGGGGGCGGACAGGTCGCCGAGGCTTTGGGCGTCGATCTCTCGGGGTCCGTCGAGATCGAGATCCAGGGCTTCGAGATCGGCGGGGTCGATGCGCACGGGTTCGAGTTCTTTCATCTCTACGCGCTCGTGGGGCGACACCGCAGCGGCGGCTCGGGCGGCCAGGCGCTCGGCCTGAGCGGGCCGGCGCTCGACTTGGCTGGGCAGCACCGGTTGGCGTTCGGCCTCCACCTGCATTTGCTGGATCGAACGCCGGGCGGCTTCCCGGGCGGCTTCGCGCAGGGCCCGGGCCTGCTCGGCAGTGAGACCGCCGGCCGCGGCCAGGGCGGCGGCGCTGGGCCGCCGGGCGCCCACCGAGCGTGGGCCCGAGGGCGCGGGCTCGGCGTTGGTTCCGGGCAATTCGATGGGCCGGGGGGCGGGCATGAGTTGCACCGGGATGATCCGCTCGATGAGTTCGGGTGGGGCGAGCAGAGCAGCCAAGAGCAGGCCCACCAGGAAGGCGGCATGGAGCCCCGCCGAAATCAGCGCCGACTTTCGTCGGGCCCGGGGATCCGAGGGTTCGGGAAGCCCAAAATGAGGCAGCGGGCCTCGGGCCGGGTCATCGGCCGGTGCCGCAAGCCCGCCGGCGAAGGCCAAGGCGGGCCGCCGGGGGCGGGTGCGCCGGGGCGCTATAACGAGAGACCGTGTCAAGGGGAAACGCTCCGCTGCAGCCGGGCGCCGGGGGGAGGCAACCGGGTCAGGCTCGAAACGAAACTAGCGAAGGGGCCAAGCCCGTGCCGCCGGGCGAATGCAACGCCCGGGCGCGTTGGGTAACGTCGGGAGAATCCGCCGGGCCGGCGTACGCGTGGCCGGGCAATGTGTGCACGTGGGAACAAGCCGGGGGATCATGTTTAACGCCGACCACCTTATCGACCTGCTCATCATGGGCTGGCTCTCCAACGTTCCCCTGGCCATCGGCTCGATCCTCACCCTGGGGGTTTTCTTCGATCGCATCCGGATCTTTCGCGGGCTCGAGGCCAAGAGCCGCGTGCTGGCGACCCGGGTGATCGATGCCCTGGTGGCCCGGGATCTCGACGGCGCCCAGGCGCTCTGCGCCGAATCCAACTTGCCCGTGGGCGCCATGCTGCACGAGGCCCTGCGCTGGCAAAATATCGCGGTGGACGACTACGACCGGATCCTCGCCACGCTCCGGGCGGAAATGGGCAGGGAATTGCGCCGGGGCATTTGGATTATTGGGACCGTGGGCTCCCTGGCCCCCTTCGTTGGTCTCTTTGGCACCGTGGTGGGGATCATTCGGGCCTTTGCGGACCTCTCCGAAAGCGGCGGCGGAGGCTTCGCCGTGGTGGCGACGAGCCTTTCCGAGGCGTTGATCGCGACGGCGGCGGGTCTGGGTGTCGCGATTGTCGCGTTGATCCTTTACAACTACCTGAATACCCGGGTCGGTTCGATTACGGCGACCTATGGCCGGGCCGCCGAGCGCCTGGTGCAGGCGATTCTCTTCGTCGAGTCCGGCGCCACCCGGGCTGGCAAACGCGCTGGCGAACGCGCTGAAGAAGGCGACGGGTCCTGATGGGGGCGTCCCTGATCGATAGCGGTGGTGACTCCGGGGAGAGCGATGGCATCGTTGCCGAGATCAACGTCACCCCGCTGACGGATATCTTTCTCGTGCTGCTCATCATCTTCATGGTGACCACCACGGCGGTTCACGAGGAGGGCAAGAACATCGATCTGCCCTCGGCGGAAGTCGCCGAAGAAACGCCGCCCGAGGGTGTGACGGTGGAGATCGATTCCCTTGGGTTGCTCAAGGTCAACGCCGAGCCGGTTGCCCAGGCGGACCTCGGGGCCGCTTTGGAAGCCGCCCTGAAAGTGGCCGAGGACAAGGTCGTGGTCCTCAAGGGGGACCAGAACGTTCTGCTTGGCCAAGCGGTGAACATCCTGGACTTGGCCCAGAAGGCCGGGGCCGAGGGCATTGCCATCGCGACCCAGCAGCCGCCGGAAAACTGAGCCGGCCCAGGTGGGGGTGAACGGGTCGGGTTGGAGGCAATGGGGCCGGGTTGGAAATGGGGCCGGGTTGAAAATGGGGCCGGGT
>DUCT01000016.1:5308-8471 GCA_012959665.1 Myxococcales bacterium
CCGGCGCCATAAAGCGATTGCAGCGAGCGCTCCAGGGGAACCGGGAACTGATTGAGTTGGCGGCCACCGCTCTTGGGGTGCAGGGCGATGGCGGTCTCGCGCTCCAGGGCCCAGTGGAAGGTGTTGATCACCAAGTCCAGGTTGTAGAGCGCGCGCAGGTAGCGGTTGTTCGCCAGGTCGGCATCGCCAAATGCGGCGATGCGCGCGCGGCCCGCGCCGCGTTCGATTTCTGCAACCGCCACCAGGGCGTGATAGTCCGGGCGCGCGTCCGGGGGCGGTTCCGGGACGTCGTCGGCCTGGAACCGGTCGGCCGCCGGGTCCGTCCAGGCATCCCGGCTGGTGAGGACCACGCCGCGCAGTCGGTCGCCGGGCTGGGCTTTGCGCAAATTGAACGCCCGGGCGCGGCGAAAGAAAGTCATGCGGTTGGGGTTGAGCCCATGGGTAGACGGATGCTCGGCATAGTTTGAGGCCACCGGGGCGAGTCCCAAGGCTTGGTCATCAAGGGCCAGTGAAGCGGGATCCACCACCCAGCGGTCCGGCGACTCGAGCCCATAGCGGGCGAGCACGGCTTCGAGACCACTGGAATAGCCGGGCTCGAGAAAGGCCACCAAGGCGCCGCCGCCATCGACATAGCGCTCGATGGCGGCCAGGGCCGTGTCGGGCAGGGGGCGTTCCGGGGCGAGGATCAGCAGCCCCGCGGCATCCGGGGGGATCGCGTCGACCACGGCCAGGGGGAGGCGCCGCACGCGGTAGCCCTCGGTGGCGAGTGCTGCCCCGAGCCCCGAGTAGCCCTCGGCCCCCGAGCGCCAGAGGTCGCCCTCGCCCGCGCCCACCGCGGTGTAGAGAATTCGGTCCGGGTTGACCCGGAGCCCGGCGATGGCCTCATAGAGGCTTCCCTCCCGAGGGCGTTCCACCAGCGCCCAGCGTTCGCCCAGGCTCACCACCACGGAGTTGGAAGAGCCGATACCGAAGCGATCCTCGTCCTCGGGAAATTCGTCGAGGGCCCGGGTGCGCAGTTCGATGGCGCCACCGGCGAGGCCTTGGCCAGGGCGCGCGAATTCCTCAAGGAGTGCTCGGGTATGCCGGACGCGCGGGTCGCCGGCCTCGGTATAGAGGGTGAGAACCAGCGGCTCGCTGAGTTGAGCGAGCAGGCCGAGGCTGGCCTCGGAGAGGGAGTAGCGGCCCTCGAAGGTCCAGTCGAACCGGAAGTGGCTGCGTCCGGCGGCCAAGTAGAGGGCCACGGCCAGGGCGCAGATGCCGGCGCCCCGGGCGAGCACTCCGAGCATGGGGCCGCGCAGCGCGGGTTGGGCGTTGCGGCCCGCGCGCATCAGGGCGGCCAGGCCCCCGGCGGTCAGCGCTCCGGCGCCGGCCATCAATTGGCCCAGGGCGAAGGGCGTGACCTCGCCCAGGGCTTGCTGGCTCGCCCAGCCAAACAGGCTCAGGACGAGCCCCACGAGAACAAGGGCGCCGGTCATCCCGTGAACCTCCGCCAATCCAGGGCGGCGCGTACGATGCCCCCGGCAGCTCCGGCCAGGGCCACGAAGTAGACCAAGTCGGCCAGGGCGACCCGGCCCTCGGAGAAGTGCGCGTAGTGGCCGTGGAGGGCCAGGCCATCGAAGAAGCCGGCGGCGTGGGGGCCGAGGAAACCGTGGGCCCAACCGAAATCGTAGAAGAGATAGGCGAAGCCGACGGTGGTGGCGGCGGCGAGCACTTGGCTGCGGGTGAGCGCCGAGCAGACGAGCCCAATGGAGGCGATCCCCACTCCGAGCAGGAAGAGTCCGAGAAAAACCGAGAACAGGTGGTCGAGGCCGATCCCACCCCGGGCGATGGCGCCGGCGGGGTAGACAAAGCTGACCGCCATCATGAGGAATACGAACCCGTAGGTGACGAGAAATTTGGCGGCCACGATCTGGCCCGGGGAGACGCCGCTGGTGAGCAGCAGTTCGTCGGTGCCGTTGGCCCGCTCCCGGGCGAAGACCCGCATGGTGACGGCGGGAATCGGCAACAAGAGGGTCAGCCCCAGCTGCTCCATGACGGGAAAGAAAACCGTGTCGCGCAGGTTGATGTAGTCGGGAATCGAATCCGAGTCGAAGCCCCCCATGTTGCTGCTCGCATAAAGGAAGAGTTGCTGGTTGTAGAGGCGAAGGTGCTCGAAGAAGAGAATCGACGTGAGCACGGTGATCGTGGTGAGCACCGCGTAGGCGATGGGAGAGGCGAAGAGCACCGCGCACTCCTTGCGGACGAGGGCGAGAAACGCCGTCATGAATCCGCGCCTCCCGACTCGGGCGGACCGCTGCCCGAGCTCGTGTGGACCGAGCCCGTGTGGACCGAGCCCTTGTGGACCGAGCTCTTGTAAACCGAGCTCTTGTAATCAGAGCTCTCGCCGCCGAGTTCTCCTCCGCGAAACAGCGCCAGGGGGTTGCCTCCGCCGAGTAGCGCTTGGCTTTCGCCCAAGGCCACCAGGGCCCCCCGCCTTAGAACCGCGCAGCGGGTCGTCAATGCCCGGGCTTCGGCGAGATCGTGGGTGCAGAGCAAAAGCGTGCAGTGCCCGGCGAGCCCGGCCAGGACCTCGCGGATTTCTTGGCATTGCAGGGGGTCCAGGCCGCTGGTGGGTTCGTCGACGATGAGCAGGGAAGGGGCGTGGAGAAAGGCCTGGGCCAGGGAAACACGCTGGCGATAGCCCTTGGACAGATGGCCGATCAGGCGATGGGAGACCGACTCCAGACGAAACCGTTCCAGAGTTTCGGCCACCGCGCGCTTTCGCTTGGCCCCGGACAGGCCGCGTAGCCCGGCCGCGAAGGCGAGAAAATGTCTGACTCGGAGTTCGGGGTAGAGGCGGGGCGTCTCGGGCACGTAACCCATGCGGGCCTGGACCCGGCGCGGATCCCGGGTGGGGCAGAGCCCGTCCACCTCGACGGATCCGCTGCTGGCGGCCAGGAAACCCGTCAGCAGGCGGATGAAGGTCGTCTTGCCGGCCCCGTTGGCGCCCAGCAGGCCGAAGCTTTCCCCGGGCTCAAGGCGGAGGCTGACGTTGTCCAGGGCCAAGTGGGGGCCGAAGCGTCGGGTCAAGCCCCGTGCCTCCACCCCACTGCCCGGGGTTCGGGAAATCTCGGAGGCGGAGGGGCTGGGGCTGGGGGTCGGTGCGGGTGTGGGTGCGGGTGTG
>DUCT01000017.1:0-395 GCA_012959665.1 Myxococcales bacterium
GCGCCCTTTGAGTACGCGGCCCCCACCACCCTGGGTGACGCCCTGGAAATCCTTGGCCAGAACGATCCCGACGATGTAAAGCTCATGGCCGGGGGGCAGAGCCTCATGCCCCTGCTCAATATGCGTCTGGCCCGACCGGAACTGGTGCTGGATCTGGGTCGGATCCCGGATCTCGACTCGATCCGGGAAACCCCGAGCGGCGTGGCCATTGGCGCCATGACGACCAAGCGGACGGTGGAGGAGTCGGAACTGATTCGAAGCCAGCATCCCCTCTTCTGGGAGTCCACCGTGGCCATCGGTCATCCGCCGATTCGGAACCGTGGCACCGTGGGCGGCTCCATGGCCCAGGCCGATCCGGCTTCGGAATATCCGGCCGCCGCGATCGCCCTGGACGC
>DUCT01000017.1:475-8097 GCA_012959665.1 Myxococcales bacterium
GCGGAACTGGTGGCGGTGAGTGCAGCCGGCGAGCGCGTGATTGCGGCTGAGGATTTTTTTGTCACCTACCTGACCACTTCACTCGAGCCCGGGGAAATCCTGACCGAGGTTCGGATTCCAAGGTGTGCGCCGGGAACGGGTTGGTCCTTTCAGGAAGTGGCCCGGCGTCACGGGGATTTTGCCATTGTGGGTGCGGTGGCGACGCTTCGGATTGAGGCCGGGGTGGTTGTCGACCCGCGTCTGGTTATTTTCGGTGCGGCGGATCGTGCCATTCGGATCCGAGAGGCCGAGGCCGAGCTGGCGGGTCAGCCCGCCGAGGAAGAAGCCTTTGCGCGGGCGGCCGCCCGAATTGCCCAGGCGGTGGAGGATCCGCTCAGCGACGTGCACGCCAGCGAGGAATATCGCCGGCATCTCGCCCAGGTGCTCGGGGGCCGGGCATTCCGAGGCGCGGCCGAGCGAGCGACTCATGAAGGTCCGGGAGTTTGAATCGATGACGGCGTCACCCCCCAGCTTGAAAATTCGCCTGAAGGTCAACGGGGACAGCTACGAGTCCGAGATCGATCCCCGCATGAACTTGGCCGACTACTTGCGCGAGGAGCTCGCGTTGACCGCAACCCATGTAGGCTGCGAGCACGGGGTCTGCGGCATCTGCAATGTACTCGTGGACGGTCGCACCGTGCGCAGTTGCTTGATGTTGGCCGCCCAGGCCGATGGCAGGGAGATTCGCACCGTGGAAGGCCTCGCCGAGGGGGGCAAATTGCATCCGATCCAGGAAGCCTTTATCGAGGAGCACGGTCTGCAATGCGGCTTCTGTACCGGGGGCTTCATGATGGCAATCTGTGAAATGCTCGAGCGCAATCCGAGTCCGAGTGAAGAGGAAATCAAGGATGTGGTCGGCGGCCAGATTTGTCGGTGCACGGGCTACAACTCAATCCTGCGCGCGGTTAACAGTGCCGTCAGCAAGATGAGCGCTTCGCGTCCGTAAGCGGGCGCGACAGAAGGGCGAGGGTCGATATCGGCATGGCGATCGAAATTCCGAAAAGTCTGGCGGAGCTCCCGACCACAAAACCGCGCTTCGTGGGCCGGGGCATGCGGCGGGTCGAGGATGCCGCCTTGCTGACGGGTCGCGTTCAGTTCATCGACGACTTGGTTCTGCCCCGAATGCTTCACGCGGCGATCCTGCGGAGCCCCCTCGCCCATGGGCGCATCACGAATGTTGACACGAGTCGGGCCGAGGCCCTGGATGGAGTGGTGGCGGTGGTGACCGGAGAAGATGCCCGGCGCTGGAGCTATCCCGCCCAGTCATCTCCCGACGGATGGGGAGTTCACTGCATTGCCGGGGACAAGGTCCATTACGTGGGCGAACCCGTGGCCGCCGTGGCCGCCTCGAACCGCCGGGTGGCCGAGGATGCCCTGGAACTCATCGAGGTGGAATACGACGCACTGGAGCCGGTGGCTGATCCCTTCGAGGCCATGAAGTCCGACAGCCCTCGGGTGCTCGATGCCCAGGAGAGCAACGTGATGATGGACCGGACCTTCACCTGGGGCGATGTCGATGCCGCTTTCAGCCAGGCGCCCCACGTGTTCCGTGAGAAGTTTCGTTGGAATCGCCTGGGCGCGAATCCCACCGAGACCTTTGGTTGTATTTCCCAGTGGGACCCCATGGCACTCGACCTGACCATCCACGGCAGCATTCAGTCCCCGGGCATGTTTGGTCTGGGCCGGGCCGCAAGCTTCGGTCTCCCCTCCAACAAGGTGAACATCATTTCCCAGCCCCATGGCGGGAGCTTCGGGGGCAAGGGCGGGACCCGGGGCTGCGATATTAGTTGCTTGCTTTCGCGCAAGGCGGCCGGTCGTCCGGTGAAGTGGATCGAGGATCGGGGCGAGTACCTGCTCTCCGGGGGCAGCCAAGCCTGGGATCGCCACTACGATGTCTCCCTGGCGGTGGACGCCAGTGGCATCGTGACCGGGCTCAAGGTGATCCTGGTGGATGATTTGGGGGCAACCGGGGAAGGCTATGGGGCAATTTCCGCCGCCAAGCCCCTGGCCGCATTCACCGGCCCCTACACGATTCCCGTTGCGCAGTACGACCTGAAACTCGTGGCGACGAACAAGTTGCCCTGTGGTCCCTACCGGGGCATGGGCCCGCCGCCGCATTTCTTTGTCCTCGAACAGATGATGGATATCGCGGCGCGGACTCTGGGTGAAGACCCCGCCGAGTTTCGTCGCAAGAATTTTATTCCCGCCGACCAGTTCCCCTACACGATTCCCAGCGGCAACGAGTACGACAGCGGGAACTACGACGAGGTGCTCAACCAGGTTCTCGCCCTGGCCGACTACGAGGCCCTACGCGCCGATCAGGTCCGTGCTCGGGCCGAGGGTCGGTTGGTGGGCATCGGGGTGGCCAGCGCGATCGAGCCCGGTGTTTTCGATTGGAACGCCTACGCGATCGTGGGGATGCCGGGCACCGGCGTGCCCGAGGGTGCGACGGTGAGTATCGACGTCCTGGGTCTGGCCACGGTTCGCGTGGGTTTCTCCCTGGAAGGGCAGGGGCAGTACACTCTGGTGAGCCAGTTGGTGGCCGACTATTTCGGATACGAGCCCGAGGCGGTTCGTGTAGTGCAGTTGGATACCCAATCGGCGCCGCCCTCGTTCGGGCCTGGCGGGAGCCGCTTGGGCGTCGCCATTACCGGGGCGGTTCTTGGGGCCTGCGAACGCATCCGGGAGAAGATGTCCCGGGTGGTGGCGGTCCTCATGCAGACCGAGCCCGAAAACATCGAGTTGATGGACGGGAAATTTCTGTTGAAGGGTGCGCCCGGCGCGGAAATGACGGTGGCCGAGGTGGCGGGGACGATGTTGGCGCGCAGCGACCTGTTGCCCCCGGAGATCGACCCCAGGCCCGAAGCCACCCATGTTTGGACGGCGCCGGGCCGGACTCCCGCCGACGAAGAGGGCAGGGCCAAGAGCTATCTCACCGCCGCCCACGCCGTGCATATCGTTCAGGTGGAGATCGACCGGGACACGGGCATGGTTGAAATCCAACGTTATTGCCTGGCCGATGACTGTGGCACCCGGCTGAATCCCGACACCGTCGAGGGCCAGACCGAGGGCAGCGTGGTCCAGGGAATCGGTGCGGCGTTACTCGAGGAGTATGTCTACGACGCCGATGCCCAGCCCCTGTGCACAAGTTTCATGGACTACCTGTTGCCGACGGTCTTCGACGCACCCAAGATCGAGATGGTTGCGGTGGAGACGCCGTCCCCCTTCACGCCTCTGGGCGCCAAGGGGTGCGGGGAAGGTGCGATGCATACGACGCCCGCTGCGGTGATGTGCGCGATCAACGACGCCCTTGCCCCTCTGGGCACCGCCGCTCGGGAAGTTCCGGCGTCGCCGAACCGAATTTGGAAATTGCTAGACGACGCGCGAGGAGGCGCAGAGTCTCCAGACGCAAACTCCTAATTTCTCATCCGAACCCATTGTGAAAGGAAAAAAGAATGGCCGAAAATGATCATTTCGTAGCGTTGTCCGAATGCCACTTCATGAATCCTCAAACCATGGAGGAGCTCAGCTATTACCCCGGAATGCCTCGCTGGTGGGATAGCGTGAATGGCGTGATGCGGGCCTGGGCGGATCGAGACCTCACCGCTGAGGATGCCGAGTGGCCGGCGCCCGTGGCCGAAGAGTTGATCAAGCACATGGATATCGCCGAGGTCGATGTCTGCTTCTGCCTGCGTGAAGGCATGATGGACGTGAGTGGCCAGACGGCGCCCCTGTCGACCAATGGCTTCATGATGCAGCAGATCGCGCCCTATCCCGAGCGCATGTACCTCGAGTGCATGGTGGGGCCGATCATTCGGCGCGGCGTCGAACATGCCATCTGGGAACTCGAGTACATGGTCAAGGAGTGCAACGCCAAGCTCTGCAAGGTCTACGCCCCGGAAGATCTCGGTGGCCTCGACGACCGACGGCTGTGGCCCTTCTACGAGAAGGCCTGCGAACTCGACATTGCACTGACGGTGCACACGGGCATGTCCTACGTGGTTCCCCAGCCGAGCTGCCACACCCATCCCGACCGTCTCGATCAGGTGCTGCTTGATTTCCCGGAACTCAAGATCATCGCCTACCACATGGGCTGGCCCCATACCGAGGAGCTGATCGGTCTGGCGGGCAAGCACACCAATCTCTACCTCAGCATGTCGGGCATTATCGGCTGGTACGCGCGCTCACCCTACCGGGGCTATCACGCGATCGGCACCGCCCTGCAGTGGGTGGAGCCGCACAAGATCGTGATGGGCCTGGATCTGACCTTCGACGACATGAAGCGCGTGGTCGACTGGGTGCGGACCCTGCAGATTCCCGAGGAACTTCGGGAGCAATACGGCTATCTCGAGATCACCGAGGACATGCGCAAGGGCTTTTTGGGAACCAACTTGGCCCGGCTCGCGAAGATTGAACCGAACAAGCGGGTTTGAGGGGAGACCGACCATCGCCATGAAGGAAGCCTGCATCGTTGGAATCGGGGAGACCGATTATTGTCGTAAGCCCGGTTCGGGACTGAGCCAGCTCGGCGTACAGCTCCAGGCATCGGCCCGGGCCATCGGCGAGGCGGGGCTCAAGGCTTCTGAAATCGATGGCATCATGCCCTTCCCGAACCTGGGGAGGGCGGAGGAGATCGCCGCCAATCTCGGCTGCGAAAATCTCCGCTATGCGGCCACCATCCACATGGGGGGCGCGGCTCCCGCCGCGTCCCTCCAATCCGCCGCCGCCGCCGTGAACAGCGGGATGGCGAATTATGTCCTGCTGCCCGCGGGCTGGAACGGCTATTCGGGTGCCCGGGTGCGGCAGACGGTTTCCCAGGATGTTTCCTCGATTCCAGGGGGCGCCATCGCCCGGGACTACTACCTCCCTTTTGGGTTTACCGCGCCTCCCCAATGGTATTCCGTGATGGCGCGCCGGCATATGCACGAGTTCGGAACCCGGAGCGAACAGCTCGGCGCCATTGCGCTCACCATGCGCAAGCACGCGCAGCTGAACCCCAAGGCGGTCATGCACGGCAAGCCCATGACGATGGACGACTACCTGGCTTCGCCCATGCTGGCCGACCCCTACCGCTTCTTCGATTGCTGCCTGGAAACCGATGGCGGCGCCGCAGTGGTGGTGACGAGCGCCGAGCGCGCACGAGATCTGCCCACCCGCCCCGTGCGCATTCTGGCTGCGGCCTGTGGCCAGCCCTATCCCGCCGACGAGATCACCAATCGCCGAGATATTTTCAAGACCGGGCTCACGATTGCGGCCCCGGAAGCGTTTGGGAAAGCGGGGCTGACGCCCTCGGACGCGGACTTTGCGATGATCTACGACTGCTTCACCTTCGAAGTGCTCCAGCAACTCGAGGAAGCCGGCTTTTGTCAGCGCGGCGAGGGCGGCTCCTTCGTGGAGGGCGGTCGGATCGAACTGGGAGGTGAACTTCCCGTGAATACCCACGGTGGTTTGCTCTCCGAGGCCCACGTGCTTGGGATGAGCCACATTGTCGAAGCCGTTCGTCAGTTGCGCGGTGGCTTGGGCGAGCGCCAAGTGAAGGACGCCCAGGTGGGTGTGGTCACGGGCTGGGGCGATTTCGGGGACGGCAGTATCGCGTTGTTAGCCCGGTGATGGTGTGTTAGCCCGGTGATGGTGTGTTGGCCCGGTGATGGTGTGTTAGCCCGGTGGTAGTTGTGGGCCCGATGACAAAGGAAGCCTCATGAGCGAATACGAAAAACCCCTTCCCGTCCTCGAGGGCTTCAGTGCGGATTTCTACGGCTTTTGCAAGCAGGGTGAGCTGCGCTTTCAGCGCTGCAGCGAATGCCAAGCCTGGCGTCACGTACCCCGGGAATTGTGCGCCGAATGCGGCAGCTGGGACTGGGAGTGGGCGCTGTCCAGCGGGAAGGGGGAGGTCTTCACCTTTACCGTGGTGGGCCGTGCCCTGCACCCGGCCTTTGCGGAGGATGGACCGTACGCGGTGACCGTGGTGCAGATGGATGAAGGGGTGCGGGTGCTGAGCAAAGTACAAGGGGTGTCGCCAGAAGAACTGGCGATCGGCATGCGGGTGGAAGTAGGCTTTGAAGCCGTCACCGACGCGATCCATCTCCCCATATTTAATCGGGTGTCCGCTTGACCGCGTCGGCGTCCCCGGGAAACTGAAAATCAGCGCGTAGGAATTAACCCGATAGGAGTCTCGTCTTGGAATTGCCCAAAGAAATTCTTTTTGAGAAAAAGGACCACGTTGCGGTCATCACCATCGACCGCCCCAGTGCCCTGAACTCGCTCACAGCCGACATGCTTATGGGGATTGAAGTGGCCTTCAAGGCATTCGATGACGATCCCGATCTTTGGGTGGGGATCCTGACGGCTTCGGGGGAAAAGGCCTTTTCCTCGGGGCTCGATCTCAAGGAAGCGGCCCCCATGCTCACCGGGGGTGACCAATTGGGCTTCGAGGACTGGACCAAACGTCAATTCTCCGATGTCTACAAGCCCGTGCTGTGCGCGGTCAACGGTTTCTGCATTGCCGGCGGAATGGAGATGCTCCTGGGCACCGACCTGCGGATCGCCTCGGAGCACGCGACCTTCGGCCTGGGCGAAGTGAAGTGGGGGCTGGTGCCCCTGGGCGGCACCCACATTCGCTTGCCGCGCCAGATCCCCTGGGCCATGGCGATGCAGTTGCTTCTGACGGGTAAGAACATCGACGCCCAGCGGGCCTACGAGATCGGTCTGATCAACGCGGTGGTGCCCGCGGACCAACTGATGGAGACGGCCCTGGATTGGGCCCAGAAGATGTGCCGCAACGGCCCTCTGGCCATGCGCACCGCCAAGGAAATCGCCGTGCGCAGTCTCGAACTCGAGAGTGGCTTTGTGCTCGAGAAAGCCCTGGGCCAGAAGGTGCTCAATTCAGAGGACGCCAAGGAGGGGCCGCGCGCCTTCGTGGAGAAGCGCCCGGCTAAGTTCAAGGGGCGCTAGAGGCGTCCGCCCCCTCGCCCTAAAGCAGGAAGATCGCGGCGGATTTTGCCGGCGAGTCCACGTCGGGCAGGGTGCGCACCGCGTAGCGGGCCTGGGCGGGGTGATCCAGGCGGGGCGACGACGGGCGCTCGGGATCGCTCAGCAGAATCGGACGTCCGCCCTGGGCCAGAGCCCGAAGGCGACCGAGTTGCGAGGGCTCGTAGAGCACGTCGCTGGCCAGGAGCAGATCCCATTCTTCGGGGTCGTCGGGCAGGCTGCTACGCGCGGCCAGTTCGACGCCATTGCTAGCGGCGTTGTGCAGGGTCGCCGCCCGGGCCTCGGGGTCCGTATCGACCGCGGTCACCGAAGCCGCACCCGCCAGCCCGGCCGCGATGCCCGCGACTCCCGAGCCGGCGCCGAAATCGATCACCCGTTGGCCGCGGACCCGTTCGGGATGGTCGAGGAGGAAGCGTCCCATGGCCTGTCCGCTGCCCCAACAAAAGGCCCAGTACGGAGGCGGCTGCAAGTGGCCCAAACCCAGGCAACCCGATTCGAGATCGACCTGGTCGTCCAGCAACCAGAGACCGATCTCGGGGCACAGGGAAGGGCGCTGGAATGCCAGGCTCCTTCCGAAGGCGCGCAGGGCCGGCGGT
>DUCT01000018.1:0-43772 GCA_012959665.1 Myxococcales bacterium
GTGGGGCTTCGTCCGCTCGAACTTCTCCTTGGCCATCGCGTCCTCTCGTCCTTCCGTAAGTGTGGCGGAACGCCCTTCGGCGTCCCCTACTTCGCGTTTCTACTACCTGTCCTACCGCGCCACGATCGAGTCGGCTACCGAATCCGGCGCCCGATCGTAGTGCGAAAATTGCATCGTATAACTGGCCCTGCCCTGGGTCATGGAGCGCACTGCGCCCACGTAGCCGAACATTTCTGCCAACGAAACCTCTGCGGTGATCACCTGGGCACCGCCGCGCATGTCGATTCCCATAATCTGACCGCGGCGGCTATTCAGATCACCTTGAACCGCACCTCTATATTCCTCTGGAGTTACGACCTCCACAGCCATGACGGGTTCCAGGAGGACGGGGTCCGCCTTGCGGAGCGCGTCCCCCATGGCTATTGCGGCCGCGACACTGAAGGACCGCTCGGAGGAGTCCTCGTCGTGGCACTCTCCGTCCAGAAGCTTCACACTGACATCGGCAACGGGAAAACCAGCGAGCATCCCGCTCTCTACGGATTCGCTGCAGCTCCTCTCGATCGCGGAAATGAAGTCCTTGGGGATGGACTCACCCCGTATCGCATTCTCGAAATGGAACCCTTCGCCTCTCTCGCCGGGACTCACCTCTAACGTAACAACACCGAATTCACCCGAGCCGCCTGTCTGCTTGACGTATCGGCCTTCAACGGTGACCGATCGAGTGATCGCTTCTTTGTAGGCCACTTGCGGTCGGCCGACATTCGCGTCTACCTTGAATTCTCGCAGGAGCCGCGATGAGATGATCTCAAGATGAAGCTCACCCATGCCCGAGATGATGGTTTGACCAGTCTCGCCGTCGGTGCTCACCTTGAATGACGGGTCTTCGAGAGCAAGCCGTTCCAACGACTCCGAGAGCTTCGTCATATCGGCGGTCGTCTTGGGCTCGATTGCAATAGAGATCACCGGGGCAGGAAACTCGAGTGATTCCAGAACAATCGGGGCGTTGACGCCGCAGATCGTATCCCCCGTAGCCACACCCTTGAGGCCAACCGCCGCTACGATATCCCCTGCGTAGGCCCCCTCGACGTCCTGGCGCTTATTGGCATGCATCCGCAGAAATCGTCCGACTCGTTGCTTTTGCCCGCTACCCCCGTTCAGGAAGGTCTCACCGCTCTTGGCGGTTCCGGAGTAGACCCGGAGGTACGAAAGGTAACCGGCATGCTTGTCGCTCACTAGCTTGAAGACAAGCGCGGAGAAAGGCTCATTGTCGTCGGCATTTCGGGAGACAGTGGCGCCATCCTTCGGACGAATGCCTTCGATGGGAGGTACATCGACAGGAGAGGGGAGGTAATCAACAACCGCATCCAGGAGGGGCTGGACACCCTTGTTCTTGAATGAACTACCGCACAAAACCGGCACGACCTCAAGGGCCAGAGTGCCACGACGTAGTGCGCCCACGACACTCTCATCACTGACCTCGGCACCTTCCAGATAACGGGCCATCAGGTCATCGTCGAACTCCGCAGCCGCTTCGACCAATTTCTCTCGGGCCTCGTTCGCGGTCTCGCGCAACCTAGCGGGAATCTCATCGGCGCGGAATTTCGCACCGAGGCTGTCGTCCTCCCAGTAGAGCGCCTTATTCCGGATCAAGTCGATCACGCCTTCAAAACTTTCTTCTGCGCCAATCGGGAGTTGCAGCGGAATGGCATTGGCCCCAAACCGCTCACGAATCATCTCAACCGCTCGGGGAAAATCTGCCCCGATTCGGTCCATCTTGTTCACAAAGGCCACCCTCGGCACACCGTACTTGTCGGCCTGTCGCCACACAGTCTCAGACTGAGGCTCTACTCCGCCGACTCCGCAAAACACAGCCACAGCTCCATCTAGAACGCGAAGGGAGCGCTCCACCTCGATAGTAAAATCGACATGACCGGGCGTGTCGATGATGTTCACTCGGTGGTCCCTCCACTCACAAGTCGTCGCGGCAGCCGTGATCGTGATGCCACGCTCCTGCTCCTGCTCCATCCAGTCCATTGTTGCCGCACCGTCGTGAACTTCCCCGATTTTGTAGTTAACGCCGGTGTAGTAGAGAATGCGTTCCGTTGTCGTCGTCTTGCCCGCATCGATATGCGCCATGATGCCGATATTTCTGATTTTTTCGAGTGGCGCTGTTCGCGCCATCATTTCGCCTCGTCACTGCGATTCAACCTTGGCTTTCCGAAACCCGCGCTTCCCCACGGAGCGCCCAATTCAGACAGCGGCCCTAGCCGCGCTACCATTTGAAGTGAGCAAAGGCCTTGTTGGCGTCCGCCATCCGATGGGTGTCTTCCCTCTTCTTTACACTTTCACCGCGTTCATTAGCGGCATCAATAATTTCATTCGCCAGACGCTCTTTCATGCTCTTACCGGGCCTTGCCCGGGAGTAAGCCGCCAGCCACCGCATGGCCAGGGACGACGCCCTCTTGGAAGATATTTCCGTGGGAACCTGATAGGTGGCACCGCCTACTCGACGCGACTTCACCTCCAGCCTGGGACGAACATTCTCGAGAGCCCTACGAAACATCGCCAGGGCGTCACTCCTCATCTTCTGCTCTATTTCTTCAAAAGCGCCATAGAGGATCGACTCGGCCGTGCTCTTCTTGCCATCGCTCATTAAAACATTAATGAACTGCCCAACCATCTTGTCACCGTGTTTTGGATCAGCCGGTGTTTCCCGCTTCTGTACTACTCGACGTCTCGGCATTTCTTATCCCTGTGACTCTATATATGAATAATTGTCAAGCGATGCGTCCCCCAGGAGGGTCGCTATTTCGGTCGCTTAGCTCCGTACTTCGAACGACCCCGATTACGCCCGTCCACGCCGGTCGCGTCCAGGGTGCCTCGAACAATGTGGTACCGAACGCCGGGGAGATCCTTGACTCGCCCCCCCCGAACCAGGACAACCGAGTGCTCCTGGAGGGTGTGACCGACACCGGGGATATAAGCGTTGACCTCATTGCCATTGGTCAAACGAACACGGGCAACTTTCCGCAATGCAGAGTTGGGCTTCTTGGGCGTTGCGGTAAAAACACGCAAGCACACTCCGCGCCGTTGCGGGCACTTGGCCAAATCTGGCGAACTGGTTCGAGACTGCTTGGGCTTACGGCCCTTGCGTATCAGCTGTTGAATTGTCGGCATGCCACCTCGGCTTCATGTTTGGCTCGCCGGGATCCGGCGGCGTCTCTTACTATTCGATTTCGGGCCATTGGCCGTTGTTTTTCTCCGGCTCGTCGCACCACCGGCTTGCTGTCGGGTTCAGAACTTTCAGCGTAGCCCTCAGGCCAACTCCAGAGACAAGAATCCACCGTGCCCGCGTCTCGGTTACGAAGGGAGCGGAGAAGGCAGGCGAAAATTTCCTATCTGCCCACTGCACAACCGCACAATACGGCTCGTGCAAACCACGAAGACTGCAGGCACCAATCGATTAACCCTTGCCTGCAGACTCGCTTCCTCAGCTAGCCCCTCCGAAATCCGGAGGCGGAACGCGGAGATGCAGTCTCCTGTTCCAAAGCCGCCGCATCTTAGCGACCTGCTAGTCCATGTCAACGTCAACCAGCCTGCTGGGCTCGCAGTCTGCGATCCGGCTCCACCCAAGACGACTACCGAGGCCTTTTTAGCCCAAAAAATGGTTATCTCTAGAGCGCTCGAGAGACGATTCCCCGCTCGAACAACGAGGTCCTGGCCTTCCCGTTTTTGCTCTGAGCGAGGGGCGGGGCCTCCGAACAGGGGATCTACCGCGCTCAGTCCAACGGGCGGTCGGGGTGGAGACTGTTCCCTCACCCCGACCAGCTCGCCGAAGAATACGCTCTCAGCCATCGAGCGGGCTGGGGTCGAAGTGGACGCTCGCTTCGTCGATTCCGGTCTCCCCCTGGGCTCTCTCTCCGAACGGGTTCGCTGAAACATCCGCCTCTTCCACGGAGACCTCACCCTCTGGCGCCTCAACCTGAATTCCGAGCCCCTGGTACATATCAAGCCCTGTCCCCGCCGGGATGAGCCGGCCCATGATGACGTTCTCCTTGAGCCCGCGTAGCCCGTCTGTCTTGCCCCAGATGGCGGCTTCAGTCAGCACCTTGGTGGTCTCTTGGAAGGATGCGGCCGAAATGAATGACTCGGTGGAGAGCGACGCCTTCGTAATGCCGAGCAGCTGGGGCTCGGCCGACGAGGGCTGCTTACCTTCTGCTTCCAGTGCCTCGTTGGTATCGCGGAATCGCGACCGCTCCACGTGTTCACCGAGCAGAAAATCACTGTCCCCCGCATCGGTTATCCGAACTTTCCGCAGCATCTGACGGACGATGACCTCAATATGCTTGTCGTTGATTTTGACGCCCTGGAGGCGATAAACCTCCTGCACCTCGTCTACGAGATAGGAAGCCAAAGCCTTCTCACCCTTGATCTTGAGGATATCGTGGGGATTCGAGGAGCCATCCATCAACGCCTCACCCGCTCTCACTCGGTCGTTCTCATGCACACTCACGTGCTTACCCTTGGGAATCAGATATTCATCAGGATCACCGCCTCCTTCCAGCGGAGTCACCAGAACCCGACGCTTGCCACGGACGTCCTGACCAAACGAGACGATGCCATCGATCTCGGCCACTACCGCGCATTCCTTGGGCTTGCGGGCTTCGAAGAGCTCCGCCACACGCGGAAGACCGCCGGTAATATCCTTGGTCTTACTCGCTTCCCGTGGAATCTTGGCAACAACGTGTCCAGCACCGACCACCTCGCCCTCGGCCACCGAGAGAAAAGCATTCACGGGCAGAAGCGATCGAGACTCGGATTCGCCGTCCGGGCCCTTGACAACCACGCTGGGCCGCAGACTCGGATCCTTGGATTCGATAATGACCTTCGAAGAAACGCCCGTGAACTCGTCAACCTGCTCCTGCATGGTCGAACCTTCGACAATATCCAAGAACTCCACGCTGCCCTGTATTTCGGAAATAATCGGGCTTGCAAATGGGTCCCAATCCAGAAGGATCATTCCGGGCTGGACAGCATCGCCCTCTTTCACCCTCAGGCTTGCCCCATAAACCACCGGATGTCGCTCACGCTCCCTACCGCTCGCATCAACGATTCCGATTTCGCCGTGACGACTCATCACGGTACTCCGGCCTTCGGTGTCTTGGACATTTCGAATGCTGTGGAACCGCACTTCGCCTTCGGTTCCCGACTCCGCATGTGACTGCTCGGCGCGCCGAGTCGCGGCGCCACCGATGTGGAACGTCCGCATGGTCAACTGGGTTCCGGGTTCGCCAATCGACTGAGCCGCAATCACTCCAACTGCCTCACCTAGATTGACCATCGTACCGCGGGAAAGGTCGCGCCCATAACACTTGACGCAAATCCCAAACGGCTCCGCGCAAGTCAATACCGAGCGCACCATCACTTTCTCTACGCCCGCATGCTCAATGGCCCGAACTCCATCTTCGTCAAGTTCGTCACCGGCCGCGACCAAAACCTCGGAGTTAACCGGATCGAGCACATCTGTCGCCGCGACGCGACCTAGAATTCGCTCTCCTAGGGGCTCGACGATATCGCCACCCTCCACCAGAGGGCTGACCTCAAGAGCATCTTCAGCGCCGCAATCTGGGCCCCGCACGATCACATCCTGCGAGACGTCCACCAAACGGCGAGTCAGATAACCCGAGTTTGCGGTTTTGAGAGCAGTATCCGCAAGGCCCTTCCGCGCACCGTGGGTCGAGATGAAGTATTGGAGTACTGATAGCCCCTCACGAAAATTCGACGTAATCGGCGTTTCGATGATCGCCCCCGAAGGCTTCGCCATCAGACCGCGCATTCCGGCCAACTGCCGCATCTGCTGGGTCGATCCTCGAGCTCCCGAATCAGCCATCATGAAAATTGCGTTAAAGCTTGGCACCGTCTGCTCAACTCCCGCCGCATCGATCACTGTATCTTCGGCGATACCGGCAACCAACTGCTCTGTAATCTTCTCTGTGGCCTGGGCCCAGATATCAACGACCTTGTTGTATCGCTCACCGTCGGTGATCAGACCCTCCTGATACTGGTCGTGAATCTGAGACACTTCGTCTGTTGCTTCGGCGAGGAAGCGCGGCTTGTCGGGCGGAATGACCATATCGTCGAGACAGATCGAGATACCGGCCTTCGTCGCATGGCCATACCCCAGCGTTCGAAGTTTATCCGCCAAGAGTACCGTCGCCTTATCACCCAAGCGTCGATAACACTGGTCGATCAACTCACCCAGTGCCTTCTTGTCCATCATCTGATTGATAAATTCGAATCCGATATCGTCGGGCACAATTTCGCTCAGCAGGATCCGCCCGGTCGTGGTCTGCACCATTTCGCCCGCCATGCGCACATCAATCATCGCGTGGATATGGACTTCGCCCGCGTCATAGGCAATGCGAACTTCCTCGGCGCTGGAGAACTTCAGGCCCTCTCCTCGGCTTCCAGGCATGTACCGGCTCATATAATAAAGTCCGAGAACAATATCCTGGGTGGGTCCGATAATAGGACGACCGGTCGCCGGGCTCAGGATATTATTCGTGGACATCATCAGAACGCGGGCTTCGATCTGTGCCTCGACAGAAAGAGGAACGTGAACCGCCATCTGGTCGCCATCGAAGTCCGCATTAAAGGCAGCACAGACCAGAGGATGCAACTGAATTGCCTTCCCCTCGATCAACGTCGGCTCGAAAGCCTGCATGCCCAGTCGATGGAGCGTCGGCGCGCGATTCAGGAGCACGGGATGCTCCCGAATGACGTCTGCAAGAATATCCCAGACCTCGGGGCGCTCGCTCTCCACCATCTTGCGAGCTGCCTTGATGGTGGTCACGTAACCCTGCTGCTCGAGCCTTGAGTAGATAAAAGGCTTAAATAGCTCCAATGCCATGCGATTGGGCAAGCCACACTGGTGCAGGCGCAGTTCTGGCCCCACCACGATGACGGATCGGCCCGAATAATCTACGCGCTTGCCCAGGAGGTTCTGGCGAAATCGTCCGCCTTTACCCTTCAACATATCGGACAGAGATTTCAGTGGGCGCTTGCTGGGGCCGGTAATGATTCGGCCTCTTCGGCCATTATCAAAGAGCGCATCGACCGCTTCCTGAAGCATCCGCTTCTCGTTGCGAATAATCACCTCGGGAGCGTTGAGTTCCTGGAGTCTCTTGAGTCGGTTGTTTCGATTGATCACTCGCCGATAGAGGTCATTGAGATCGCTCGTTGCGAAACGACCACCGTCCAAGGGCACCAACGGACGCAGGTCCGGAGGAATAACAGGGATCACTTCCATGATCATGAACTCCGGTTTGTTGATATCGGACTCCCGGAACGCATCCATTACCTTGAGGCGCTTGGCCACCTTTTTTCGCTTGGCCTCGCTCGTTGCCTCCCGCATTTCCTCCCGCAGAGTTTCACACTCGGCATCCACGTCGAGTTCCGCAAGCAATTTCCGCACAGCCTCGGCGCCAATTCCATACTCAAAGGCATCGCGGCCATACTCTTCACGCAGTTCAATCAGCCTCTCGTCGTTGATCAACTCGCCCTTGATCAGCTCCGTATCCTTGGGATCTATTACCAAGTAGGCCTCGAAATAAAGAACCTTCTCCAAGTCTCGGAGAGTAATCTCGAGAATATTCCCAATTCGCGAAGGCAGTGACTTCAGAAACCAGATATGGGCAACCGGTGACGCCAGTGTTATGTGCCCCATCCTCTCCCGGCGCACTTTCGACTGAATTACCTCTACGCCGCACTTCTCACAAACCACTCCACGGTGCTTCATGCGCTTGTATTTTCCGCAGTTGCACTCGTAGTCCTTGACCGGACCAAAAATCTTCGCGCAAAAAAGCCCATCCCTCTCGGGCTTGAAAGTCCGGTAGTTAATGGTTTCGGGCTTCTTCACCTCACCGAATGACCACTCCCGAATAATATCCGGTGCCGCGAGCGTGATTCGGAGGGCATTGAAGCTGAGCGGGTCCTTGGGTTTTTCAAATAGATTGTAGAGATCGCGCAAGGTGGCTGTCTCCTATTCGATCTGGGTTCCGGGATGTTTTCCCGCCTAGCTCAGCGGTCCATCGCCGTTGAAACTCAAGTGAGGCTATTCCTCGATCATCTCGACATTCAGGCCGAGCGCGTGCAGTTCCTTCATCAAAACGTTGAAGCTTTCAGGGAGGCCGGGCTCCAGGGTGCTCTCGCCCTTCACGATGGATTCGTAAATCCGCGTTCGGCCGTTCACATCATCGGATTTCACTGTGAGGAATTCCTGCAGCGCGTGGGCAGCGCCGTATCCCTCAAGCGCCCAAACTTCCATCTCGCCCAGTCGCTGGCCCCCGAATTGGGCCTTGCCGCCCAGGGGTTGCTGGGTCACCAGGCTGTAGGGCCCGATGCTCCGTGCGTGAATTTTGTCATCTACCAAATGGTGAAGTTTCAGCATGTAGATGATACCCACCGTCACAGCCCGGTCGAAGACATCTCCGGTCTTCCCGTCGAAGAGAACCATCTGCCCATTCTCGGGTAGGTCGGCGCGGCGGAGTTCCTCCTTGACTTGACTCTCGCTCGCACCATCAAAGACGGCCGTCGACACGTGGATACCCTTGGACACGTTCTTCGCGATGGAACGCAGGGCGTCAGGACCAGCCGTTTCGAGATGCGCGCTGATACCCGGATCCGAGTGAATCTCCTGAAGTTTCGCCCGCAGAACCTCGGGGTCTGCCTGCTCTTCGGCAAGTTTAGCCACCATATGACCGAGTCCGTGGGCCGCCCATCCGAGGTGCGTTTCCAGCACCTGGCCGATATTCATACGGGACGGCACACCGAGAGGGTTGAGAACAACATCCACAGGGGTGCCGTCGGCCAGATAGGGCATATCCTCCTCGGGAAGAATCCGCGAGATCACACCCTTGTTGCCGTGGCGGCCAGCCATCTTGTCGCCCACCGAGAGCTTCCTCTTGATGGCAAGGTAGATCTTGACCATCTTGAATACGCCAGGAGGCAACTCGTCGCCCTTCTTCAGGCGAGCGATTTTCTCATCAAAGACGGCCTTGATCACCATGGCTTGGTCTTCGATATTCGCAAAAATGCGATCGATCTGATCCTGAGTGACTCCGTCGGAGACCTGGAGTTCTCTCCACCTTCGATCGGGAATTGCCTCAAGCAGTTCCGCGGTGATTACATCTCCCGAGCGTACCCACTCAAGGCCCCGGCGTTCGTCACCGATGGTATTCGCCGCCTGCTTGCCCACAATGGCCGCAGAGACGTTCGTAAATGCACCTTTTCGTATGATCCTTATCTCGTCTTCTTGGTCTTTTCGGAGGCGATCGATCTCTGCCTCTTCAAGCGCCTTCGCCCTCTCGTCCTTTTCAACACCTCGACGAGAGAAAACCTGCGCGCCAATCACCGTACCAATAACACCCGGCGGCACCTTGAGCGAAGTATCACGAACGTCTCCAGCCTTTTCGCCAAAGATGGCGCGCAACAGCCGTTCTTCAGGAGAAAGCTGGGTCTCTCCCTTAGGCGTGATCTTACCCACGAGAATATCGTCCTGCCTGACCTCCGCACCGATCCGAACGATCCCTGCTTCATCGAGGTCATTCAGCGCATCTTCACCCACATTCGGGATGTCGCGGGTGATGTCCTCCTTGCCGAGTTTCGTATCTCGGGCGACACACTCAAACTCTTCGATGTGAATCGAGGTAAAGAAGTCATCCTTGACGATTCGCTCGGAGATGAGAATTGAATCCTCGAAGTTGTAACCACCCCACGGCATGAACGCGACCTTCACGTTGACGCCAAGAGCCATTTCGCCGCGATCCGTGGCCGGACCGTCCGCAATGACCTGACCCTCCTTGACTTTGTCCCCGGGCTTAACGATGGGAGTCTGATTTATGCTCGTGTTCTGATTTGAGCGCTGATACTTGATCAGATTGATGATGTCGACGTTGGACTCGGCAGGATCCGTATACATCGGCTTGAGTACGATCCTCGAAGCGTCCACAGACTCGACCATGCAGTCCCGCTTCGCGACGACCGTCACGCCCGAGTCCCGGGCAACCACTGCCTCCATTCCCGTCCCCACCAGAGGAGCCTGGGTCCGGAGAAGGGGCACGGCCTGACGCATCATGTTCGAGCCCATTAGCGCCCGGTTCGCATCGTCGTTCTCCAAGAAGGGAATAAGCGATGCAGCAACTGATACCAACTGGTTCGGCGAAACGTCCATCATGTTTACGGCTTCAGGCTCGACCATTTCAAACTCGCCCTGCCTTCGGGCCGAAACGCGGTCGAGTTTAAATCGCCCATCTTCGTCCAGAGGCGCATTCGCCTGGGCGATGGACATTCTCTCCTCTTCCAGCGCGGAGAGAAAGTTGACATCGCTCAGTACCTTGCCTCCCTCGACTCGCCTGTAGGGTGTCTCGATAAAACCCATGTCGTTGACACGAGCGAAGGTGGAAAGCGAGGCGATCAGGCCAATATTTGGACCTTCAGGTGTTTCAATTGGGCAGATTCGTCCATAGTGAGTCGGATGAACATCTCGAACCTCGAAGCCCGCTCGCTCCCGTGTCAAACCTCCGGGGCCAAGCGCCGAAAGTCGGCGCTTATGGGTCACCGACGACAGCGGATTTGTCTGATCCATGAACTGGGAAAGCTGGCTCGATCCGAAAAACTCCTTGATGACGGCGGTTACCGGCTTGGAGTTGATCAGGTCGTGGGGCATCAGCGTTTCGATCTCTTGAAGCGACATTCGCTCCTTGATCGCGCGCTCCATGCGCACCAAGCCGATTCGGTACTGGTTTTCGAGTAGTTCGCCAACAACCCGGACGCGCCTGTTCCCCAAGTGGTCGATATCGTCAACGCGCTTAGTCGCGTCGGTCCCGTTCTTCAGGTCCACCAAGTACTTGACCGCCCCGAGGATATCGTCACTGCGGAGAGTAAGAAGGTCAGCAAGGCGAGCGGAGACCGGTTCCTCTCCGGCCTTCTGGCCATCGGTCACCGTGACATGTTCTTCGCTGTCGAAATCGAGTTTGTGGTTCAGCTTCAGACGACCGACCAGCGAGAGGTCGTAACGCTCCGCATTAAAGAAGAGGTTGTTGAACAGGTTCGTAGCCGTTTCCAGCGTCGGAGGATCACCGGGACGCAGTCGGCGATAAATCTCGATCATCGCTTCGCCCTGACTCAAGGTTTTGTCGGCAATCAAGGTGTCGCGAATTGCAGTTCCGGTGGTCAACGGGTCCAAGAAGAGCAGAGGGAATTCATTAATTCCCCGCGACTTGAAGTCGTCGAGGTGCTCCTGGGTCAGTTCCTCGTTGCACTCCATGAGGACTTCGCCAGTCGTTTCATCAACGATGTCCACGGGAGCTACCCGCTTAACTGCATCGACCCGGATCAGGTCGCTGGGACCGACAGCGATCCATTCAATTTCAGCAGCCCTGATTTTCCGTGCGGCCGCCTTTGTGAATTTCTTATCTTTCCGGACGATGACCGTACCGGACGCGTCCTTAACTTCCTTGGTGCAACGCTGGCCAATCAGGTTTTCAGGCTTGACCTTCTTCTGGATCTGTTTGCCATCGATTTTGATCGTCTCACAGGGATAAAAGTGCTGCAGAAGGTCCTCGGGCTGATACCCCAGAGCCTTAAGCAAAACAGTCACATGGATTTTCCGGCGGCGATCTATCCGCGCAAAGACAAGATCTTTGTGGTCGTACTCGATATCAAGCCACGAACCACGGTACGGAATAATCCGGCATGAATAAATCTTCTTGCCGGCAGCGGTCACAGTGGTGGAGAGCGTTGTGTCGTAGAAGATTCCCGGCGAGCGGTGCAACTGCGAAACAATGACTCGCTCGGTACCGTTGATCAGGAAGGTCCCGTTCTCGGTCATGATCGGAATCTCTCCGAAGTAGACCTCCTGCTCCTTCACGTCGCGAATGGTCTGCGAGCCCTCGGAGTCCTCCCAGGCCACCAATCGAATCGTCACTTTGAAGGGACACGCGTAAGTCATTCCCCGCTGGAGACATTCCTGAACGTCGTATTTCGGCTCTTCCAGGGTGTACCCAACGAACTCCAGGGATGCCGTATTGTTGAAATCGCGAATCGGGAATACGGCGGCAAAAACGCTCTGCAGCCCCACCTTCTCCCGCTTCTCCATTTCCACACCCGACTGGAGGAACTTGTCGAACGACGCCCTCTGCAGTTCAAGCAGATTCGGAATGTCAATTATTTTCTTGATCCGCGCATATGACTTGCGAAGACGGGGCGAGAATTCTGAGTAAGTAATTTCGGACACTGCTGGGGACTCCCCTCCTGGCCACCTGGTCGACGAGCCCCGATGTAGGACTCGCCGAACGGCAGACCGAGACGAAATTCGGAGATTTCGGGCGTACAGATAGCCGAGCTGAACACTCGGCTCGTATCATCTCACTTGATGTCGACCTGGCCCCCGGCCTCTTCGATCTTCGCTTTGATCGTTTCGGCCTCCTCCTTCTCGATGCCTTCCTTCATAGCCGTCGGCACCCCTTCGACCAGGGCCTTGGCTTCTTTCAGGCCAAGCCCGGTGATGGCTCGGACTTCCTTGATGACCTGGATCTTCTTGTCGCCGAAGGATATCAGCACAGCATCAAACTCAGTCTGCTCTGCGGCAGCAGCGCTCTCTCCACCCGCTGCCGGACCAGCAGCCACCGCGACTGCCGCTGCAGCGGATACGCCCCATTTTTCTTCGAGCAAGGTCGCCAGCTCTGCGGCCTCCATAACTGTGAGACCCGAGAGTGTTTCGGCAATTTCGTTCAGATCGGCCATTTTCCTTGAACCCTTCTTGTTGCGGCGGTTTAATTGCGGATCCGGCCTTTGCCGTCCCCTCCCGCCTGTAAACGAAAACTAAGCTGGACTCGCGAGAGCCCTATTCTCCAAGCGCGTCTTTGCGTGCCGCTACCAATCGAGCCAGCTGACCGCCGGGCTCGTTGAGCAACCGTGCAAGCTTCACTGCTGGAGCCTGCAACAAACCCACCAGCTTGCCTCGCAACTCAAGCAAGTTCGGCAGGGTGGCGAGATGTCTCACATCGCCTTTATCCAGGGACTTGCCATCGAGCACGCCTCCCTTGATTTCAAAAACCTCGTGATCCTCCGCGTACTTGACCAGGATCTTCGCCAGGCCAACCGGATCTCCGTAGGAGAGCGCAACCGCGGTCGGACCCGTGAAGTGCTCCTTCAGGACCTCCGCTTCATGCCCTTCAACGGCCAAGCTGAGCAGCGAATTTTTGGCCACTCGATACTCGAACTCCGACTCGGATTCGCTGCGAAGTTGCCCTCGCAACTCGCGCACTTCTTCCACACTCAGTCCGCGATAGTCGGCCACAAAAACACTCGTCGCTCGACCAAATTTGTCTTTCAATTCGGCGACGGCATCCGTCTTTTGCTCACGTGTCAGCACAACACAAACCCTTCAGATCAAGCGGCACTCACGGCGAGGGGAGCCGAAGGATCTACCTTGAGCCCCGGACCCATTGTCGTGGAAACCGTAATTTTCTTCATATAAATGCCCTTGGTAGCGGCTGGCCTGGCTCTCTGAACCGTCTGGATGAGTTCCGAGGCGTTCTCCACGATGGCCTGTGCTTCCAGCGAGCGCTTTCCAATCGCGCAGTGAATAATTCCTGATTTATCCACGCGATACTCCACCTTGCCCGCCTTCTGTTCGCTGACGGCCTGAGCGACGTTCGGAGTAACCGTGCCCAACTTCGGGTTGGGCATCAGGCCACGTGGACCAAGCACCTTACCCAGTCGGCCCACAACGCCCATCATATCAGGCGACGCGATGACCCGATCGAAATCCAACCAACCCTCTTCCTGGATTTTCTTGGCCAGATCGTCTCCGCCGACAAAGTCTGCACCTGCGTCTCTGGCCTCTTGCTCCTTGTCCCCCTTAGCGAACACCAGCACCCTCACTGTCTTGCCAATCCCGTGAGGAAGCACGATTGCACCACGTACCATCTGGTCCGCGTGCTTTGGATCCACCGCCAAGTTGATAGCCAGATCGACGCTCTCATCGAGGCTCGTGTCCGGAAAGCTCTTGATCAACCCAATTGCTTCTTCCAGGGTGTACAGCTTGTCTGAGTCGATTAACTCAGCTGCTTTCTGATAGCGTTTACTTCGACGCGCCACTTCTCTCAGCCCTCCACTTTCAGACCCATGGACCGTGCGGTCCCGGCAATAATCTTCTTGGCCGCTTCCATGTCCCAGGCATTGAGATCTGCCTTCTTGATCTCTGCAATATTTTCCAGGTCTTTCTGGCTCACGGTTCCCACCTTGGTTTTGTGCGGTTCGTCCGAGCCCTTTTTGATCTTGGCAGCCTTCTTAAGGAGTACTGCAGCCGGGGGAGACTTGAGTTCGAAAGTAAATGAGCGATCGGCGTACACGGAGATCACAGCGGGAATAATCAAACCCGCTTGATCTTGGGTTCGCGCATTAAATGTCTTGCAGAACTCCATAATGTTGACGCCATGCTGACCCAGCGCCGGACCGACCGGCGGAGCAGGATTCGCCTGTCCAGCCGGACAGTGCAACTTGATTATGGCAACGACCTTCTTGGCCACTCGATCTTCCCTCCAGGGCTTCACTCCGGCGCTATTTGCCGGAGCTCAATGCTCGGCGCGAACGCCGTAGCTCTATCTCAGGCCTTCTCCACGCTTGCGTAGTCCAGGACCACAGGCGTCGCGCGCCCGAATACCTGCACCATCACGCGGAGTTTCTCTTTGTCTTCCATCACTTCGTCCACGTAGCCCGCAAAATTTGCAAACGGGCCTGTAACGACCCTCACTGCTTCACCGTCTTCAAATCGAATGAGCGGCTTGGGCTTAGCGGCCCCTTCCTTCATCCGTTGGGTCATGCGCTCAACTTCATCTTCCGAGACAACCGGTGGATCCGTAGCGTTACCTACAAAGCCTGTGATTTTCGGCGTGCCTTTGACGACATGCCAAGTCTCGTCATTTAGGTCCATGTGCACGAGGATGTACCCGGGGAAGAACTTCCTCTTGGAAGTCCGCTTATTCCCCCCCACCATCACGACAACGCTCTCCTCCGGGATCAAGATTTCGTCAAACTTCTCCTCGAACCCAAGGGTCTGCGCTCGCTCCAGAAGCGACTGTTTGGCCCGCGCCTCTTGGCCCGAGTAGGTATGGACGATGTACCAATTCTTAGCCATGCCTCTCGCAATCCCCTCCATCATCCCAAGTCCAGAACCTTCCAACTTCTCAAAAGCGACTAGCTGAGTAGATACTGCATTATCCGGCTGAGCAAAAAATCAACGAAACCCAGCGCGGTCGTGACCACCGTAACGATTGCAGCGACTCCGAGGGTGCCCGCAATCGCTTCGGATTGGGGCGGCCACGTAATCTTCTGGTACTCACCCTGCACGTCCCCAAGGTATACCCGAGTGTCTTTTACCCATTCGACAGGATTCACTGCCATATTCAATCCTCAGGTTCCCAGTCGCATTCGCGACAACTCTGCGCAGTTTAGAAATTTTTCTTCGTTATTTTTCTGATGTTGGCAGGCGCGGAGGGACTCGAACCCCCAACCCCCGGATTTGGAGTCCGATGCACTACCAATTGTGCTACGCGCCTTCATTACACAAGCCCGGTTGTCCAGATCCGCTTCTACTTGCTGCTTGATTCTCTACTCGATCACCTCGGCGACAACACCGGCGCCAACCGTACGGCCGCCCTCGCGGATCGCGAAGCGTAGTTCCTTATCCATGGCGATGGGCGTAATCAACGTCACCTTCATCTCCACGTTGTCCCCGGGCATCACCATCTCAGTACCTTCCGGAAGCTCGGCCACGCCTGTCACATCTGTCGTCCGGAAGTAGAACTGAGGACGATAACCATTAAAGAACGGGGTATGACGTCCCCCCTCGTCCTTCGTCAAAATATAGGCCTGAGCCTTGAACTGGGTATGCGGCGTGATCGAGCCGGGCTTCGCAAGTACTTGACCCCGCTCCACATCGTCCTTGCCTGTTCCGCGAAGAAGACAACCCACGTTATCCCCGGCTTGGCCCTGGTCCAGAATCTTACGGAACATCTCCACGCCCGTGATCGTCGTCTTCGTCGTGTCCCGAACTCCCACAATCTCAACTTCGTCGCCCGTATGAATGATGCCCTGCTCGATTCGCCCGGTCACAACCGTTCCACGACCCGTAATCGAAAATACGTCCTCGATCGGCATCAGAAAACTCTTGTCCAGTGCGCGCTCGGGCTCCGGAATATACGAATCCAGCGCCTCCATCAACTCGTCGATACAAGCGTTCGAAGCGTCGTCATCAGGCGACTCGAGAGCCTTCAAGGCGCTCCCCTTGACGATCGGAATGTCATCGCCTGGAAACTCATAGTCCGAAAGAAGCTCGCGAACTTCCATCTCAACCAGCTCGAGGAGTTCTTCGTCATCCACCTGGTCCACTTTGTTCATGAAAACCACGATAAAGGGAACGTTCACCTGGCGCGCCAACAACACATGCTCGCGAGTCTGGGGCATCGGACCGTCGGCCGCCGAAACCACCAGCACGGCACCATCCATCTGAGCAGCACCCGTGATCATGTTCTTCACATAGTCAGCATGACCGGGGCAATCTACGTGCGCGTAATGACGACTCTCCGTCTGGTACTCCACATGAGACGTCGCGATCGTTATACCGCGCTCCCGCTCTTCCGGAGCATTGTCGATTTGATCGAAAGGAGTGAAATCCGCCAGCCCCTTATGGGCCTGCCGTTGGGTAATCGCAGCCGTCAGCGTCGTCTTGCCGTGATCTACGTGTCCGATGGTCCCCACGTTTACGTGGGGCTTCGTCCGCTCGAACTTCTCCTTGGCCATCGCGTCCTCTCGTCCTTCCGTCTAAATCGTTCTTGATCGTTTACAGATGCCTGGTTCAGCAGTCTCGCGCCCAACCGGAGCACCCATTGTTATTTTGGAGCTGTTATTTTGGAGCTGTTATTTTGGAGCTGTTATTTTGGATCTGTCATTCTGGAGCTCACGAGCGGGCTCGAACCGCTGACCTCGTCCTTACCAAGGACGTGCTCTACCACCTGAGCTACGTGAGCAGATCCCGCTAACCGTCTCCCTGAGTGGGCACCCTCTTGCTTTTTACTTTGGTCTTTGGTTTCGCCTCACGAATCCGGGGTTTCTGCCACCTCTCTCAACAGTGATTGCGCCCACTTGATTCCGCCGGCTTGAACCTTTCCTGCCAGGTACCAACTTCTCTTTCTTTGAATCCTGTGAATCCTTCGAATGTTCTTGGCTGGATCAATCGATTACATGTACCGGAGCGATTGATTCTCACAATTGATTTTCATGATTCTTATAGTTCTTATATTTGGAGCGGGAAACGGGGCTCGAACCCGCGACCCCGAGCTTGGAAGGCTCGTGCTCTAGCCATCTGAGCTATTCCCGCGAGTAATTGTCTTTTCTCTGGCCCCAGTCTTCTTCCCGCCGATGCGAGCCGCGTCGGTGCGAAGTCTTGATCCGCAAACCGGCCCTGGCTGAGCGTCGTTTGCCTGTGAATTGTCTGTGCGCTGTCTGGCGGTTGCCTAGTTCTTTCAGCCGGTGGTTGATGTGGGATGGTGGAGAGGGGAGGATTCGAACCTCCGTAGGCATATGCCAGCAGATTTACAGTCTGCCCCGGTTGGCCGCTTCGGTACCTCTCCCTTTTACTGCCTCGAGGGGCGTGTAGGCGTCGCATTCAGTGGTTGGAGCGCCTAACTGGCCGGCCAACCTTCGCACCGAACCCCCTAAAATCCTCAGCGATGGATGCCATATTTGCCGGTGATGCCGCCGCTCTACCGACTCTACATGGGTCCTCTTCGATTTATTTTCATTTCGTTTCTTGGGTTTCGCTCCGACCGACCTAACCCTCGACTCGAAACACTCGCCGTCTCACCCCACTCGGATGTCCCTGCTCGGAAAACCTGCTCAGAATTCAGAACCCAGATCGCGCGCCGTGCGCCGTAATCAGAGCGAGACAGACCACTACGCTCAAGGTCCATCATCGAAAGATCGAAAGTTCATGATCGGCTGATGGTTTACCCGAACCCAAAGGGAGTGCTTCGCTTATTCGCCTTTTATTTCGTTGGAGCTATTTCGTTGGAGCTATTTCGTTGGAGCGACTGACTATTTTTCGTGGAACGACTGACAAGAATCGGGCTGCCGCCCTAGACCTCTCAAAAATCTCTAAAAAAGCCCTCTCAAAACCACTTACCCGCGTCCCGCGTGACTCCACCCTTGGCGGAGCTGGCGAGGGGACTCGAACCCTTAACCTTCGGATTACAAATCCGGTGCTCTACCAGTTGAGCTACGCCAGCCACGACCCAAGGGGGAACTATAACGGAGCGGCCCCGTCCGGCAACCTCCATGGGTCGGCCAAATGCTCTTATCGGCCCGAATATACACAGAAATCGGACGTGTTCTTTTAGGCCCGCTTAAATCACTTGTCCCCGGCCATGGTCGAGGTTGTGTGCTCACCCCCCCAACGAGGCCCGATCAGCCAGATCCCACCTCCCCGGCTCGCGCCGATGTTCGCCGCAGAATCTCATATAGAAGAACGGCTCCCGCCGTCGCCACGTTGAGCGAGGCTACATTCCCCTGCATGGGGATCCGAATCGGATGATCGACCGCGGTCTGGACTCCTCGACGCAAGCCCTTCCCCTCGGCGCCCAGAACCACCCCGAGGTCGCCCTCCAATAACCGATCGGGCAAGGTGAACAGGTCCATGCCCGCTTCCGGGTCAGCTGCAACTATCCAGAATCCCTCGCTTTTCAGCTGTTCAAGAGCTCGAACCAGATTGGTCACCCGAGCCACGGGAAGCCACTCTATGGCACCCGCACTGGCTCGGGTCAAGGCGGGGCTGAGGGGAGGAGAGCGGCGGTGCGTCATAATCAGGCCACCTGCACCGGCCGCATCCAAAACCCGGGCGATCCCCCCCACGTTCTGCGGGTCCTCAACGCCGTCCAGGATCACGAAACGTCGCGTCCCCCGCTTCCCCCCAACGGCTTCGCACAACTCTGCCACGCCGCCCAGTTCGGGGAGCGGACCCGCCTCAAGAATGGCTCCCTGGAGCCCCGTGTCCCCCAACTGCCCGATTTCAACCAACCGAGCCGAATCGGTCTCCACCACCGGCAATCCCACATCCCGGGCCAGGCCGATCAGCCTCTCCAGATCGGGCCCCACCCCTCCCTTTTTAACCAGAAGCCGGTGGAAGCGCCGGCGGCCCGCGCGAAGGGCCTCCTCGATGACATGCCGGCCGTGAAGACGTTCTATGCCCCCGGTCGCGGATTTTCGCTGCCGCTCACTTCGATGGGCCATGGGAATCCTTCGACTCGGAGGTAGAGCCTTTCGGCGAGGGGCGCGACTGTAGCGCGAACTGCCGGGAGAGCGGTTCGGCAGTTTTTCGCCCGTCGAAAGCGGACTTTCCGGAGCGGCCAGACCCTCGCCCGGTTGATTCGGAACCCAGCGAGTCGGTATGCTGGCATATCAATGAAACGCCACGGCACATACAAACTCAGCTATCGAAACCCCGCGCCGACGCCCTCCCTACTCGATCCCTTCGGGACTGGGCTCGGTCGCTGTCAGCGCATCGTAGACTCCCTACGCTGCCAGATCCTCGATGGCGGCCCCGAGCAGTCTCTCCGGGTCCGTCGGGTTTTTTCGACGCCTCGGGAAATTTTTCGCTTGGAGATTGAGGAATCCGCTCTTCACTACTACCGAACCACATTACTGGATCGAAACGCCCTGGAGGACCTCCTGGAAACGGAAGGGGTCCGGGAGAGAATCCTCGATGGGAAGGAACCCTGAGGCTCTGCAGCGCCTATCTTCGAAGCGCCTATCTTCGAAGCGCCTATCTCCGAAGCGCCTATCTCCGAACTCCGAAGCGCCTATCATCGCTGGCAGGAGGCCTGCAGTTGGTTCTGTGCTTGGGCCAGGCCTAATCCGGATGGTGCCCGGGGCAGGACTCGAACCTGCACGGCACTAAGGCCAGACGATTTTAAGTCGTCCGCGTCTACCCATTCCGCCACCCGGGCGCTGCCCATCATCGCAAGTCTATACTGACCAGCGACATCAGCCTAGCGCCGAATATCGCCTCTCGGCGCCGAGGGATCTATTCTAGCCGCCGGGAGTCGCCTTGTTCCACGGAAAACGAATCGTCGTTGTCATGCCCGCGTACAACGCGGCTCGTACCCTCGAACGGACCTATCGCGAAATCCCCCTGGATCTCGTCGATGAGGTTGTCGTCACCGATGATGCCAGTTCCGACGAAACCGTCCAAGAGGCCCGAAGGCTCGGCCTCAAGACCCTCGTGCACCGAAAAAATCGCGGCTACGGGGCCAACCAGAAGACCTGCTACACCGCGGCCCTGGAGCTAGGAGCCGACGTTGTCGTTATGCTTCATCCCGACTATCAGTACACTCCCAAGTTGCTGCCCGCGATGATCAGCATGCTCACCGACGGCCCCTTCGACGTCGTGCTGGGCTCTCGCATCCTGGGCGGCGCCGCGCGCAAGGGCGGCATGCCCCTTTATAAGTACCTCGCCAATCGCACGCTCACCGCCATCCAGAACCTGCTTTGCGGCGCCAAGCTTTCGGAGTACCACAGCGGCTATCGCGCCTTCACGCGGCCCGTCCTTGAAAAACTGGCCTTACTCGAAAACTCCGATGACTTCGTTTTTGACAACCAGATGCTTGCCCAAGCACTCTTCCACGAGTTCGAGATCGGTGAAATCTCATGCCCCGCGGCCTACTTCGAAGATGCGTCGTCGATCAACTTCAAGCGCTCGGTCCGCTACGGACTGGGTGTCCTTTTGACGTCGCTACAATTTTTCGCACAGCGCCGGGGCTGGCGATCGTCGCCGATATTCGACGAGAGGGGGCGACGACTTGGATCCTGCCCTGCGAGAATCGACGAACTCACGGCCAATCTCGCACCCACAGAGAGGGATTGAAACCGGGTCCGCAGAGGCCCGAGGGAACCCGATCTGAGACACGCTCCACGCCACGACCATCCCACGACCACGCCCTGACCAGAGGGCGACCAGGACTCGCACTGCTAGGGCTAAGCCGCCGGCCGGGTCGGCCTGGGTCTCACGCGGAGGGGTTCACTGGGCCCGAGACCGAACTGCTCGTTTCCGGCCGATTCTCGGCAACATCGGACTGGATCAGTTCGCGAATAGCCGAAGTGCAACCGCCGCAATAGGCCCCGGCTCCGCATCCTCGAGCCACCTGGCCCACCGTGGACGCGCCTCCGCGTACCACCCGACGAATGGTTCGATCCGACACTCCACTGCACTGGCAAACCAGCATTGCTTCGGCTCCTCGTTCCCTCGACCCGATTCACGCCCCAACCGATTGGGCCCATTCTGGCGTATTAAATTTGAAAAGCAATATCAATTTCGAAATACCGAAAATCTTAGAAAAGCCTTCACACTTCGCTCTGCCGAGGGGCCGGGAGCGGGTTTTGGAGGCGGCGACCGGATTCGAACCGGTGATCAGGGCTTTGCAGGCCCGCGCCTTACCACTTGGCTACGCCGCCTTCTGGCCTCCCCCTTCCGGCTACGCCGTGGAAAAGGCCTGAATAAAAGAGGGATCAAGGAGTTACCAAGCCGGCCGGCCGGCGTCAATCGTCCCAGGGCGGAGCCGGCCCCATTGTCCCGGGTAGCCGCACCCTCCGAGCCCCTAAAACCAGGAAGAAGCCTCCTGCCTCGGGCTCCACCCCACCCAGGAATTCTGCCTGGGCGCTATGAGAGAATCGCGCAGTCAAGCCGCCCGCGACTAGATTCGCCTTGACCTGGCAAAGCAGCGCCCCATCCCGGGGAGACAAACGTAGGGATTCGACCAAAAGGATCTCCCGGCTCCCATCCGAAAGGAGCACCTCGCCCGTCTCCATTTCGAGATCCCGCACAAAGAAGCCCGCCTCCTCCAGTTCAATCTCGCCACGAAAATGGCCGATCCGGACCACGTACTTGGCTTCCCCGGGCAAATAAACCACCGAGCGGTCAAATTTCTCCCGCAGCTTTCGATTCAGAATCGGCTGCCCCTCGTGACTCCAGCGGGCGTCGTGATGGAGTACCAGCCCAAAGGGCTCGAGAGGGGGCGGCCCGGGCGGACTTCCGGCACCGACCTTCTCTTCCAGAGACACGCTTTCTTTGCTCAACGATCGCACTCCGCGCCCTCGATATTCACCAGGGCCAGGGTCGGTGCAACATCCTCGAGCGTCTGCCCGACGAGCATCGCCGGCAGAGCCTGAGCGTGAAAGAAGCTCGGCGCCCGGCAGCGCACCCGCCTGGGCGTACTGCCCCCGTCGGAGATCAGCGAGAACCCGAACTCTCCGTTGGCCGACTCCACCCGCGTACTCCCCTCGCCCGGAGGCACGCTTGGCCCTCGCGCATAGGCCGAAGCCAACTCGACCCGATCGGCGAGCGCCCCAGTCCCTTGGTGGGCGTCGTTGCGGTCGAGCCAAGGGTCGCGAAGCCTGAATTCGCCGGGACCCAAAGCCTCCAAACGAGTCACGCACTGGGCCACCATAGAGAGACTCTGGCGAATCTCCTCCACGCAAACGCGGTAGCGGTCGAGATTGTCGCCCACCAGCCCCACGGGCAAATCGAAGACTAACTCGTCATAGACGAGGTAGGGCTCGCTTCGCCGCAAGTCCGCAGCGACCCCAGCCGCTCGGAGTGTCGGACCGGTCACTGCGAAGGCGAGACACTCCTCGGCCGACAGCTTGCCTCGTCCCCCAAGTCGGTCGATAAAGACTCGGTTCTGGCCCAGGGATGTATCCAGTTCCTCTAGGTCATGCAGCACACGCTCAAGCTCAAGGCGGGAGAGAGCTCCGAATTCTGGGGGAAGCCCGGATGAGACCCCGCCCAGGCGTACATAGTGGTGCATCGTGGGCGCACCGGAGAGTCGTTCAAGGAGGCTCCAGAGTCTCGCGCGAGCATCCAAAGCCCATGCCCCCTGCGCATCGGCGCCGAGAACCCGGGCAACCGTGGCAATCCGTCCAAGGTGGTCGGCCGCCCGGCCCAGTTCCCCCCCCAATACACGCAGCCAGTCCGAGCGCAGCGGTGCTTCCCAGCTGAGCATTTTTTCCACCGCCAAGCAGTAGGCGGTGGACACCATCATCGATGAGTGCGACTGCAACCGCTCCACATAGGGAATCGCTTGGTGCCAACGACGGTCCTGCACCTGAGCCTCGAAGCCCTGATGCCCGTACCCGAGGCTGACCTCCAGGGCAAGAATCCTCTCCCCGTCGAGTTCCACCCTCAGACCCAGAGCGCCTCGGATCGCCGGGTGATGGGGGCCGAGTTCGAGCGAATAGGGCTCGCGATTCAGATCCAGGTGGGCTGTCCCCGCCAAGGCCTCTGAGCGATTCTGCTCCCGACGCGAACGGGGCGTCCGTTGGGCTGCGTCCGCCATCAGAGCCCCGGCTCGTCGGGAAGACCCGGTGCTTCACCTCGATGCGGATGACCCGAAAAATCCTCAGGCAGAAGAATCCGACGAAGATCAGGATGCCCCTCGAAGGAGACCCCGTAAAGATCCCACACCTCCCGCTCAAGCCAGTCCGCGCTAGGCCAGATGCCCGTCATGGAATCGACACGGGGTGCCCGATCTGGCAAATCGACGCAGACGAGCAGGCGGTAGTGCCATTCGGGCCACACAAGCGAATAGCGAATTTCAAGGCGCGGACTTTGGGGACTGGGCACGAGAGCCGTCAGGTCCCACAGGACCGCCGTCCCCAAGACTTCGTCGTTCAGCAGCCGCCCCATCAGCCGTTTCAGATTGTCCTTTTCGACAACCACTCGATGCTCGCTCTTGACCTCCTCGACGAAACTTTCGAAGGCATCGGGTGCCAGCACCTTGAGCCGGCTCAACACGGGGGAGTTACCGGGGGCATCACTCAACGGTCGTCATCCCTGAGCCGGCCCTTCAGCAAGGCGGCCGGCACAGAGAGCGCGTCCATATCGAAAATCAGGCTCCCTGGATCCGAAGCCGCGATTTCCACCAGGGGACTCATCACCAGGGCATCGGCGGGGCAGACCTCCTCGCAGAGGCCACACTGAAAACAACGACCCATGTCAATCTCAAAGCGGTCGATCCCAGTCGCCGGAGACATGGGCACCGGATCCTCGTCTGCTTCAAGGGTGCCCTGCTCGGCACCCGCCTCGACGCGAATGCACCGAGCAGGACAAATTTCCTCGCAAAGCCCACAACCCACACAACGCGGACGGCCGCCGTCCGCCACGAGAATCGGCATTCCACGCATGAACGCCGGACGTTGGTAGGGCTGAAGGAGACGCGGGTCTCGGGCAGCATCCCGGCGTCCGCGAGAGAAGCGTCGGCCAGCTATCCACAAGCCGACCAAGAACCCCGGCAACCAGAGTCGCTCAAGCAGGCTGAGCCGCTCACTTCGCCGAACTTCGATTACGCCACCGGGCATTGGGAGCAATGTAGAACGGCGCCGCCCGTCATGCGAATGCCCGGCCGAAGGTTCGGGCAATTTCTTGGCGAACCCTTTCATCGAGACCCAGTGGCCCACACCCCAGCTCCCGGCCAACCGAAGTCATTTCCACGTCCTTGAGACCGCAAGGAACAATCCCGTCAAAGCCCGAGAGATCCAGGGTCACGTTCAGCGCAAAGCCGTGATACGTGACCCAGCGCTGGAGACCAATTCCGATAGAAGCGATCTTGCGTTGGGCAAGCCCCTCCCCCTCCCGTTCTTCAGCCATGAATACTCCCGTTCGGCCGACCACCGATCGACCTCGCAGCCCGAGTCGCTCCAGGGCTTCGATCAATGCCGACTCCATCCTGCGAAGAAAGTGATGAACGTCGAGTTCTCCTCTCGCCGCGAGGTCAACGATCAAGTAGCCCACCAACTGCCCAGGAGCGTGATAGGTCACGTCTCCCCCGCGCGAAACCTCGTGGAGACCGATCCCCCGAGCCGCCAGGATCTCGCGGGAGACCAGGAGATTCGCTTCCCGAGTGTTCCTGCCCAGGGTGATCACCGGCGGATGCTCCAAGAGGAGGAGCCTGTCGCCCGAGACACTATTCTGGCGACCTTCGACGGCCTTGGCCTGAACTTCAAGCCCCTCCGAATAAGCGACTCGGCCCAGCCATTCGACGCTCAGGCGCGACTCCACAGGGTTCACCGGAGGGCTCGAATCAAAGGTCGTACTCGGCTTGCTCGAGCCCTTCACGAATCCTGTACAAGAAACCGTTCGCGGGAGCGCCGTCCACCGCGCGGTGATCGTAGGAGAGCGCAATGTGCATCATCGGGCGAATCACGATGGCGTCCTCCCCTGCCAGTGTCCGAACCACGGGCTTTTTCACCATCTCTCCCATGCGGACAATGCCCACCTGGGGCTGATTGATGATCGCGAAACCGTAGAGATTTCCCTTTCTGCCGGGATTCGAGACCGTGAATGTCCCCCCTTGCAAATCATCGGCGGACAGCTTTTTCGTCCGTGCCCTCTGGGCCACTTCGTCGATGGCCGCGGCCAACCCGGACAGGGAGAGTCGATCCGCGTTTCGCACCACGGGCACCACGAGACCTTTCTCGGTCTCTACTGCCAGCCCCACGTTGATATTTTTCTTTTCGACGATGGCTCCCTCGATCACCGAGGCGTTCAAGGCCGGAAATTCCTTCAACGCGCGCACCACCGCGTAAACGATGAAGGGCAAGAACGTAAGACCAAAGCCGTTCGCCGCCTCAAAGGCCACCCGCCGTGCCGCACGCAGAGCCACCACCCCGGACATGTCGACTTCGGTCACGGTTCCCACATGGGGACTGATGTGCTTCGAATAGACCATGTGCTCGGCGATAATGCGGCGCATGGGCGACATGGGAATCACTCGATCGCCCTCGACCGGCGTATACGCCGGCCTTGAAGCCCGGCTGCCGGAAGGCCGCGATTTGGAGGACTGTCCCGAAGTTGGGGCGACCGGACCAGAACCCACCGGCGGAGCGGCCGGTTGCCCGCTTGCCGCCCAGCCCTCGTCGGCCTTCGGGCCGGGATGGGTCTGGGTCTGGGTCTGGGTATGGCGCAAAACATCCTGCTTGGTAATCCGCCCGGCGCTGCCGCTGCCTGTGATCCCATCGAGGGAAACCTGACTTTCGTCCGCCAAACGGCGAGCCACGGGCGTGGCCCGAGCGGCGCTCGGCGCGGGCGCCGGCGCCGTTTTGGACTCCGGGCGAATTCCGGGAGCCCCTGCAACCGGGGCCGAAGGGGCTAGAGGAGCGGAGGGGGACGCCGGAGATACCCCGGTCTGCGCCCCGCTCGCTTCCGGATCAATCTCGGCCAAGCGGGCCCCCACCGGCACCACATCGCCCTCAGCGGCGAGAATCTCCACCACGATCCCTGCCACCGGCGACGGAATCTCCGCATCCACCTTGTCGGTGGTCACCTCGACCAGGGGTTGGTCGACTTCGACGCGGTCCCCCGCCGCAACCAGCCATCTGGAAACCGTCCCCTCGACCACGCTTTCCCCAAGCGCGGGAAGTTCGACCCCTGTTCTCATTTCCTTGCTCCCCTGAACGCCCTAGCCCTCATCGCACCGGGCCTCCATCGCCCAATCACCGCGCAGTCCGCACCCCGGGTTCCCCCTCAGCTTTTGGAGGAGCGCCCGGGTGCGGATGTTACGCCGGTTTCTACGCCCGCGGACCTCTTCCCGAAGAATCGAACCCCGCCGGACGCCTCACGGCGACTTGTTGGTCGACCCACGGATCTGCGCTCTCAATTTCCTCAGACCATCGAGTAACGCCTCGGCACGGGGCGGGCAACCCGGGATAAATATATCCACAGGCAGGAGCGTTCCGAGTCCTGGGCTCACCGCATAATTATCACTGCCCCCCCCCGAACAGGCACAATTCCCGAAGGCAACTACCCATTTGGGATCCGCCATTTGCCTGTGGAGACGGCGAATCGCGGAGGCTCTTTTCGCTGTCACCGGGCCGCTCACGATTAGGAGATCCGCATGGCGGGGCGCGTAGTGGGGAATTCCGCTCCCCAGTTCGTCGAGATCGGGCCGTGGGCCGATACCCGTCTCCATCCCCGCTGCCCCACAGCAACCTCCGGTCAGAAAGATCGGCGTCAGCGAGTGACTCCTGGACCAATTCAAAGCGCTCTCCAGCCGGGTGGTCCAACCTGCGGCCTGGGGCAACGCGAGTTCCCGCTCAGCCCATTGGGTCGCCGCCTCGTCCGCTCCCAACTGCCTCTCCCTTCCCCTCATCTCTAGACACCCCTGCATCCCGAACTCGGAATCCGGAACGGGCTCCCGCCACCCAGACAATAGCGGCTTTGTTATGCTCTCCGAATCAACTGAACCCATGCCCTTACTCCCGAACAAGAATCCAAATGCTCATGGAACAGAACCATTCAGCGGACGATTCGCTCCGAGAGATGAGCCTAACCGGCCATAGAATCGCCGCCTTGGCGGTTCATCTGTTCACCGCGAGCGGAGCAGTTCTCGGACTCTTCGCCCTCATTGAAATTCTGCGCGACGACCTGCCCGCAGCCATGATCTACATGCTTGTTGCCCTGGCGATCGATTCGATCGACGGCTTCTTCGCCCGTCGCCTGGCGGTGGAGGAGTTCGCGCCCTGGGTCGATGGCCGTCGCCTCGACGACATCGTCGACTACCTCAATTTCGTTATCGTGCCCTGCGTATTCATATGGCAGGCGGGGAACGTCCTGGGCCCGGCCTGGCTCGCCATCCCCGTCCTCGCGAGTGCATTCGGCTTTTCCCAGAAGGAGGCCAAAACCGATGACAACTTCTTTCTTGGCTTCCCTTCCTATTGGAACGTGCTTGCCTTCTACCTCTGGCTCTTCGAATTCTCCCCCCTGGCCGGCACGCTCTGGATCGTCGGCCTGGGAATCGCGGTATTCATCCCCTACAAGTACGTCTACCCCAGCCGGCTCTCTAATCATGCCCTGCGCTACTTCACGAGCTACTCGGGACTCCTGTGGGCGATTGTCCTGGGATGGACCGCCCTCAATCCGGCTACGGCCAGCCAATATCATGTGGCCGAGTTGAGCCTTGCCTACCCGGCGCTCTACCTTGGCCTCTCCTTCAAACTTGGCGGACTCCATCGCGGTTGATGTGTCTCGCCCCGTCCTCCGTAGACGACACCCAGGTCCTCATGCAGACCCCTCCCAGTCCCGTGTCGCCCGTTGGCATCCTCCTCGTTAATCTGGGGACGCCGGACTCCCCTTCGGTGTCCGACGTTCGGCGCTACCTTCGCGAATTCCTGAGCGACCCAAGGGTCTTGACCATGGCCCCCCTGAGCCGCTGGCTGCTCTTGAACCTGATCATCCTGCCCTTCCGGCCGGGCAAGACCGCCCAGGCGTACTCGAAAATCTGGCGCGAGGCGGGTTCGCCCCTGTTGATCCACTCGCGCGCCCTGGCCGAGGCCCTTGGCACTCACCTGGGCGAGGGCTTTCGCGTGGAGCTTGCCATGCGCTACCAGCAGCCCGATATCGCATCCGCCCTGAAGCGACTGCAGGCCGCAGGCGTTCGGCGTGTGCTGGTATTTCCGCAGTTCCCCCAGTATGCCGAGGCTGCTACGGGTTCGGCGGTGGCTCGGGTGCAAGAGGAAGCCATTCGCTTGGGAAGTCCTTTCAAACTCATCACCCACGGCGATTTTTATGCAGATCCGGGATTCATCGAGGCGCAAGCGGACACCATGCGTCCCCTGCTGGCCGACCGGAATTGGGAGCATGTGCTCTTCAGCTACCACGGGTTACCCGAATCCCAACTACGGCCGATTCCGGGTTGCCTATCCGACGAAAATTGCTGCGATGAGCCCGGCGCTCCAGGACGGCGTTGCTACCGCGCTCAGTGCTTCGCCACGACTCGCGAGTTGAGCCGCGCGCTGCATCTCCAGGAGGGTGGTTACAGCAGTTCCTTCCAATCAAGGCTGACACGAGACCCCTGGATCAAGCCGTATACCGACTTCGTGCTCCCCGAACTCTACGCGGGGGGGAAGCGATCCCTGCTGGTGGTTTGTCCCGCGTTTACCGCCGACAACCTCGAGACCCTCGAAGAGGTGGGGATAAGGCTCCGCCAACAGTGGGAAGAACTCGGAGGAGAGCACTTCGCCCTGGCGCCCTGTGTCAACGACTCTCCAGGCTTTGTGGAGGCCGTCTCGGCGTGGGTCGCGTCTCATCTGGGAAATTGAACGCGCCGCCCATTCCCCTGATCGCCTACCCCTGATCGCCTACCCCTGATCGCCTATCCCAGTGAGCGCACCGCCGAAGTGAAGGCGCGGACGCCCTCCACCGGCGTGCTCGGAAGGCAGCCATGGCCAAGGTTGGCGATAAAGCCCCGGGCGGGGCCCGCATCCCGAGCCATCTCCTGCACCCGCTTGCGAATCGAATCGGGGTCCGCCGCCAAGGCGCAGGGGTCGAGATTCCCCTGGAGCGACACCCGGTCGCCGAAGCGCTCCGCCGCGTCGGCCAGGGGGGCCCGCCAATCCAAAGAGATCACATCGGCCCCAGAGTCGGCCATTTGATCTACCAAGTGCGCGCCGTTATTCACGTAGAGAATGAACGGCGTGTCGTCGTTTCGAATGCGTCGAATAATTTCCTTGTGGGTCGGCGCAATCCACTCGCGATACTCCGCGGGCGAGAGCAGCCCCGCCCATGTATCGAAGAGCTGCACCGCCTGAGCACCCGCCTCGATCTGGGCATCGATATAGCCGACGGTCATCTCGGTCAGGGTCGCCAGCAATTCCCGTAGCAGCTCGGGTTCGCGGTGAAGCATCGTCTTCAGGCTCGCGAAATCCTTGGATCCGCTTCCCTCTACCATGTAGGCGGCCAGCGTGAACGGCGCACCGGCGAAGCCCAGCAAGGGAATGCTCCGACTCTCAAGAGCCTTGCGCAGGGTTCGGATGATTTCGAACACAAAGGGCACCGATTCCCGGGGATCGGGCACGCGAAGGGCGGCCACTTGCTCGGCGCTGCGCAGGGGGTCGGCCATCACCGGACCCGGTGCGAAATCGAAGTCGACCCCCATTGCCGGAATCGGAGTGAAGATATCCTGGAAGAGGATCACCGCCTCGCTCCCTACCAGGTCAATGGGCTGGAGCGAAACCGTCACCGCGCGCTCGATATCCCGGCACATCTCGAGGAAGCTCACGCCTTTGCGGACAGCGCGATACTCGGGCAGGTAACGACCGGCCTGTCGCATCAGCCAGACCGGAGGTCGATCCACCTCTTGCCCGCGACAACTGCGCAAAAAACGATCCTCGGCGGTCAATTCGGCCATCTTTCCCCTTCTTCTGCCCTCTGCTTCGAAGCTTCAGCGTGCTCCACCCCGATCTCATCATCGCCGACTACGCCCGACTACGGCCACTTCACCGGTGGATACCGTTTCTTTGCGAAGCTGAGTGTACCCCCACCACCTCTTTCCGCCCGCGGGAAACACTTCGTCGACTGCCCTCTTCCCCAAGGACCGCTAGTCTGCTCGCCATGAAGGTTGTTCTCGCCAATCCAAGAGGGTTTTGCGCGGGCGTGGACCGGGCCATCGAAATCGTCCAACGCGCCCTGGCCCGCACCGATGAACCCGTCTACGTGCGCCACGAAATTGTCCACAATCGCCGGGTGGTCGATGACCTTCACGCCAAGGGAGCCGTGTTCGTCGAGGAACCGGATCAGGCTCCAACGGGTGCCCAGTTGATTTACAGTGCCCACGGCGTCTCGCCGGCCGTTCGACGGGTCACGGAAAAACGTGGTCTGCGCCCGATCGACGCCACCTGCCCTCTGGTCACGAAAGTCCACCGGGAAGTCCACCGCATGCGGCGCGAGGGCCTTGACATTGTGATGATCGGGCATGCGGGCCACGTCGAGGTCGAGGGCACCATGGGCCAGGCACCCGGCGCCATGTATTTGGTGGAAAAGCCAGGAGACGTCGCGGGGCTCGAGGTACGGGACGCCTCGCGACTGGGCTGCGTCACCCAAACCACCCTTTCAGTGGACGATACTCGCGAGGTCATGAACGCCCTGAAGGCCCGCTTCCCCTCCATAGAACTGCCCCGACGAGACGACATCTGTTACGCCACCCAGAACCGACAGAACGCGGTCAAGGAACTCGCCGCCCAGGCGGAATTGGTCCTGATTGTCGGCGCCCCGGCATCCTCCAACAGCAACCGTCTCGTTGAAGTCGCCACGAAACTCGGGGTGCCCAGCTATCTCATCACCGAGGCTGCCGATATCGACGCGGCCTGGATAGAGGGACTCGACTGCGTGGGCGTCAGCGCCGGTGCATCCACTCCGGAATTCCTGGTGGCCCAGGTCGTGGAGCACCTCTGCGCGCTTGCTGGCGACGACAGCACCATCGAATCCCTGCCGGTGATCGACGAGGGCATGCACTTCAAGCTCCCCCCGGAACTCCGGGACTGAGGCTCCGAGCGGCGCTCCGAAGCAGGCCTCTTCAGCTGGAAACTTTGACCGGCTCGGAAAAATCGAATGCGAAGCCGTCCTCGGACGCGTCCACCCGCACCTTGCCCCCTTTGACCAAGCGGCCAAAAAGCACCTCGTCCGAAAGAGGATCCTTGATTTCCCGCTGGATCAGTCGCGCGAGTGGCCGTGCTCCAAAATCCTTGTCGTAGCCTTTTTCTGCCAAGCGAACCTTGGCCGCAGAGCTCAGTTCTACCTTGATTTTGCGTTCGAGCAACTGGGCATCCAACTCGGCGATGAACTTGTCGACGATCAGGCCCATGACCTCAGGAGCAAGGGGATCGAACTGAACGACTTCATCCAAACGATTCCTGAACTCAGGACTAAAGAGTTTCTCCACCGCCTTGGTTCCGTCGCCCGCCCGATCGCCCCGGAAGCCAATGGCCTGGGATGCCATCTCCCGAGCGCCGGCGTTCGAGGTCATGATCAGGGTCACGTGCCGGAAATCAGCCTCCCTGCCCTGATTATCGGTGAGCGTCGCGTGATCCATCACCTGAAGAAGGATGTCGAAAATGTCGGAGTGGGCCTTCTCGATCTCATCGAGCAGCAAGACCGCGTAGGGGTGCTTGCGGACTTGCTCGATAAGCACTCCCCCCTGGTCGTACCCCACGTAACCCGGCGGAGCGCCGATCAAACGGGACACCGCGTGCTTCTCCATGTACTCACTCATATCGAAGCGCAGGAATGGGACGCCCAGGCAATTCGCCAGTTGCTTGCTCAGTTCCGTCTTGCCCACGCCGGTGGGTCCGGCGAACAAAAACGAACCCACTGGCCGATCCATGCCGCCGAGTCCCGCGCGCGATCGCTTCACCGCCTGGGCCACCGAGCGAACCGCCGCTGGCTGACCGAAGACGGCCTTCAGCAGGTCTCCTTCGAGTTCGGCCAACTGACGACTCTCCTTGCTGGCCGTCCTCTCGAGCGGAACCCGCGCCATGCGGGAAACGACCATTTCCACATCTCGCAATCCAACGGTCTTGCGCTTGCGCGCCGTGGGCCGCAGCCGGACCGTGGCTCCCGTTTCGTCCATCACGTCGATGGCCTTGTCCGGCAGAAAGCGCTCGTTGATGTGTCGAACGGACAGATCCACACAGGCTTTGAGTGCGGCCGACGTGTAGCGAACCCCGTGATGATCCTCATAACGGGGAGCGAGGCCTTGGAGGATGCGGACACACTCCCCCGCCGAGGGTTCCTCGATATCGACCTTCTGGAATCGCCGGGCGAGAGCCCGGTCGCGCTCAAAATGCCGGTACTCCTGATAGGTCGTGGAACCCATGCAGCGCAACGACCCATCGGCCAGCCCCGGCTTGAGCATGTTCGAAGCGTCCATGGTGGTGCCCTGCGCCGACCCGGCACCGAGCACCGTATGAATTTCATCGATAAAGAGGATGGACTTTTCTTTGGCTCCCAGGGCGGCGAGCAAAGCCTTGAAGCGCTCTTCGAAATCCCCGCGATAACGCGTCCCCGCCAACAACGAACCAATATCCAGGGAGAATATTTCGGCGCCGATCAGGTCCTCGGGCACGCGTCCCTCATGAATCCGCATGGCAAGGCCTTCGGCAATGGCGGTCTTTCCCACTCCGGTCTCGCCCACGAAGATGGGATTGTTCTTGCGCCGCCGGGCCAGGATATGAACCGCCCTGTCGAGTTCCGCGCCTCGCCCAATCATGGGGTCAAGTTCAGCCCGGGCTGCTCGATCGGTCAGGTTCGTCGCAAAGGCCGCGAGGGGATCGGCGGGCAGGCCCTCCCCGCCCTCGCCCTCGGCACCCACCCCCTCGCCATTGGCGCCCAGGGGGCCGCCGCCGGCACCGCGCTTCACTTCGCCGTGAGCGATGTAACGCATGACGTCCATGCGCGAGACGTCCTGCCCCCGCAACAGGGTAAGCGCGTGGGAGTCGGGCTCTTGAAAGAGCGAAACCGCCAGATCGGAAATTTCCACCTCGTCCTTCTCGGCGCTTTCTGCGTGATCCAGGGCGTGCTGAATCACCCGATGGAAGGCAAGGGTCTGGAGCGTATCCACGGGCTCGTTCCCGGGCACCCTCTCCAGATCCTCGTCAAAAAAGCGTTCCAGATCGCGTTGAAGTGCGTCGACATCCGCGCCCGACTTCCCCAGGATGTCCAGGCCTTCGTCGGAGAAGAGCAGCGCATAAAGGAGATGCTCCACCGTGAGGTAGGCATGCCGGCGGGCGACGGCTTCGTTGTGGGCCGCCTGCAGGGTCAACTGAAGCACTCGACCGATTGCGCTCATTCTTTCTCCACCCCTGCCCGGAGGGGGAATCCGCGCGATTCGGCGGCTTTGTGAACCGCGGCCACCTTGGTCTCGGCCACCTCGAGAAGATAGACCCCTGCGACCCCGAGCCCCGAACGATGAATCTGCAACATGATCTGGGTCGCTGCAGAGGGACCTTTTCCGAAAATCTTCTCGAGAACCATCACCACGAACTCCATGGGTGTAAAATCATCGTTGTAAAGGAGGACCTTGTACTTGTCGGGCCTGGCGACCTTTTTTCGGATCTCGGTCGCGAGCCCTCCCTCTCCCCTGGGATCATCGGGCGGATTCCCGTCCGAACCCGAACCAATGGTCACCGTCTGCCTCTTCATCGTCCCGCTCAAGCTCTGCCAATAGACCCAGCAGCTTTCCCAATAATCCCAGACCCAACCTTAGCCCCCACCGGCACATTCGGCCCGCCCCTGTTCACGCCCCAAGAGGTTAGACTGAACGACAATGGCCGATCTTGAAATGGCAGAAGGCGTGGCCTCGCTCCCTGCCGATGAATGGAACGCTCTGGTGGGCGACGAGTCTCCCTTCCTCGAATGGGATTGGCTTGCTTCCCTCGAGAAAGCGGGTGCCGTGGGCGGTAAGACCGGCTGGGGATCCAGACCGCTGGTTGCCCGGGAAAACGGTCGATTGGTTGCCGCTTGCCCCCTCTACCTGAAACTCCATAGCGAGGGTGAGTTCGTCTTCGACTGGGGTTGGGCGGATGCCTCCCAGCGGGCGGGCATCCCCTACTACCCAAAAATTCTGGTAGGAGTGCCGTTCACGCCTGTCACCGGGGCGCGTTTTCTCGCCGCCCCCGGACAGGATCGAGGCCACTGGATCGCCCTTCTGGGCGAAGCGCTGCGCGACACTTGCATCGCCAACGAGATCTCCGGCGTCCACGTCAACTTCTGCCAGGACGAAGAACTCGACGCGCTGGAGAAGTTGGACTTCCAGGTCCGATTCGGCCTCCAGTACCACTGGCTCAACGACGGCTATGGCTGCTTTGAAGACTATCTGGCCCGATTCCGTAGCAAGCGCCGCAACCAGATTAGACGGGAGCGACGGGAACTCGAGCACCAGGGTGTCGTAATCGAAACTCACGTCGGCAGCGACATCCCGGACGATCTCTTCTCGCCCATGTACGAGTTCTACAAAACCACCGTCCAGGAGCACTTCTACGGGCGCCAGTACCTGAACTTCCCCCTCTTCGAACTCCTCCGCGACCACTTTCGGGAACGTCTCGTCTTTATCGTCGCCCGGCAAGGCGAGCAACTCATCGGCGGAACGTTCAACGTCGCCAAGGGTGACGTTCTCTACGGCCGCTACTGGGGCGCCACCCGATCCTTGCGATACCTCCACTTCAATGTCTGCTATTACGCGGCCATCGAGCACTGCATCAACGCCGGCCTTGGACGTTTCGAACCCGGTGCGGGCGGAAATTACAAGCAGTTACGCGGCTTCGATCCTCAACCCACCCGAAGCGCCCACTTCCTGCGCGAGCCGCGCCTGGCGGACGCCGTCGGGCAGTTTCTGAGGGCCGAACGGGACGAAGTCAGCGAGACCATCGGCTGGTACATGGAGCGGAGCGCCCTGAAAAAGAAGGAGCCGGACCCGGGGAGTTAGACCCTTGTCCGGCGAGCGGCTCTCAGACGAGCAAAATCCTCACCGGCATGGTGGGATGAACGTGTGAGAGGAGAGGACGCCACCAGGAGGAACCCCTTCTCCCGGGCAGCCTCTCCATATGCGGTAAACGCTTCGGGTTCGACATAGCGTGCCACAGGCGCGTGACTCGGGGTCGGACGCAGGTATTGGCCCAAGGTCAAGAAGTCGACGTCCGCCCCGCGCAGATCGTCCATGAGTGCCAGCACCTCGCGTTCGGTTTCCCCCAAGCCCAGCATGATCCCGGACTTGGTAAAAACCGTGGACAATTGGGCTTTCGCCCGGGCCAGCACGGAGAGCGAGTGCGCATAGTCGGCACCCGGGCGAATTCGGCGGTAAAGGCTCGGTACGGTTTCTAGATTGTGATTGAAAACATCGGGGCCCCCGGACATCACCGTTTCCACCGCTCCCCGCTTGTGGCGAAAATCCGGCGTGAGAATCTCGAGGGAAGTCTCCGGGGAACGACTGCGAAGCGCCTCCATGCACGCGACGAAATGGCCCGCCCCTCCGTCCTCCAGATCATCTCGATCCACCGATGTCACCACCACATGGGCGAGCCGCAACTGGGCCACGGCATCGGCCAGACGAGCGGGCTCGTCCGCATCCACCGGATCCGGGCGACCCGTGGCCACATTACAGAACGCGCAAGCCCGGGTGCAGACCCGGCCGAGGATCATCACCGTGGCGTGGCGTTTTGACCAGCAGTCCACAAGGTTCGGACAGGCGGCCTCTTCACAAACAGTATTCAGCCCACTGGCCCGAACCAATTCTCGGGTTTCCTCGACGATTGGCGAAGAACGCAGCTGTATCTTCAGCCAGGGCGGCTTCGGGGTTCGCCCGGTCCCGGGACTCAAAGTCGAATATTCCATAGCCTGGGCTTCTCCAGCCGACTTTCAGATGTGGATCGCCTGGTCCCAGGCTTCGAGAACAGACTCGTGCATCATTTCCGAGAGGGTTGGGTGAGCGAAAACTGTCTGCATCAATTCGGCTTCGGTGGTTTCCAGATTCATGGCAAGGACAAAGCCCTGAATCAGCTCGGTGACCTCGGCGCCGATCATGTGGGCCCCCAGCAGCTCACCCGTGGCTTCATCGAAAATCGTCTTGACGAGCCCGTCGGATTCGCCGAGGGCGATGGCTTTGCCATTGCCCACAAACGGGAAACGTCCAACTTTCAGGGCGTACCCCTCGGCGCGAGCGGCTTCTTCGGTCAACCCCACGCTCGCCACCTGGGGGCGGCAATAGGTGCACCCCGGAATTCGACTCTTGTTCAAGGGATGGGCACCAGGCGCACCCGCAATTCTCTCGGCGACCAGAATGCCCTCGTGGGTCGCCTTGTGGGCAAGCCAAGGCGGGCCGGCCAGATCACCGACCGCATAGATTCCGGGCTCGCCGGTTTCCATCCACTCGTTGGTGACCACGTGGGTGCGGTCAATTTTCACCGCAGTGCCCTCCAGCCCGAGGTCTTCGAAATTGCCTTCAATCCCCACAGCCAGAATCACGCGTTCGGCCTCAACACTGAGCGTCTCCCCTCCGGCCGACTCGATCAGCACGCTGGCTCCATCCTCCCGGCGATCGAGTTGCTTGACCACCGAATCGACATGAATGCGAATGCCTTGGCGCTCGAACCGCTTGTGGGCGTGCGCCGAAATCTCCGCGTCCTCTACGGGCAGGACCCTTGGCAGCGCCTCCACGACCGTCACTTCAGCTCCCAGATCCCGGTAGAAACTGGCGAACTCCATCCCGATCGCCCCCGCCCCCACCACCAGCAAGGAAGCCGGCATCGACTCGGGGACCATGGCTTCCTTGTAGGTCCAGACGATCTTCCCGTCGGGTTCAAGACCCGGCAAAGAACGAGCACGTGCACCCGTGGCAAGAACCACGTTTCGCGCCTCGAGTTCCGCCGAAAGCTGGCCGTCCTTTTCAACCAGGACGTTTCCCGCCGCCGCCAAACGCGCCGAGCCCTCGAACACATCGACCTTGTTCTTCTTGAGCAGAGCCTTGATGCCCGTGGCCAGGCGCTTGGAAATCTTTCGCGAACGCTTGACCACAGCATCGATGTCGAAATGAATCTCACTGGCCGAGTATCCGAATTCACTCAACCGGGAGAGGAGGTGTCCGACCTCGCTGGAACGCAGCAGGGCCTTGGTAGGAATGCATCCCCAGTTGAGACAGATTCCGCCCAGGTGTTCGCGCTCCACCAGCGCCACGCTGAGCCCGAGTTGCCGGGCGCGGATCGCCGCTGGATAGCCTCCGGGACCGCCCCCGATCACTACGACGTCATACGATGCTCCCGCCATCTCTCCCCTCGCTTGGTCCGGTTTGCCGATCGAGTCCAAAAAAATCGGCGCCGAAAGGGCTCAGGACCCGGTGCCGACTTGCTTCGCCATTGCGTAGCACCCTGCCCCAACCCGCGCCTTCTCTACGAAGGATCCTGCTGATCGGCTATGGTCCGCCGGCGCCGGGGCGCTTCCCGATGCCCCACCCCCTTAACCGACTCGAGGAAATCACCATGGCTGGAGCCCGATTCGACGGACTCGACATCGAAATCCTGCGAAGCCGTAAGAGCGAAAAATGGCACGCCTATCCCGCGGATGTCCTCCCCGCCTGGGTGGCCGAAATGGACTTCCCCATCGCGACGCCGATCCAGCAGGCGCTGAAGCGGGCACTGGATTCTTGGGATGTGGGCTACCCCATCGCTCCGGGCAACACGGGGATACGCGAAGCGTTCGCCGACCGCATGGAGGAACGTTTCGGCTGGTCCGTCAATCCTCGGCAGATCGAGGTTTTAAGCGAAGTGGTCCAAGGCCTCTATCTGGCCATCGGCGCTTTCACTTCGCCGGGCGAAAGCGTCGTGGTGCAACCCCCGATCTACCCGCCCTTCCTCTTGGGCGTCAAGGAAAGCGGTAGGCGACTGGTCGAGAACCCACTGGTCCAACAGCCGGGAGGGTGGGAGATCGATTTCGATGCTCTCGCTGGGAGCATCGACCCCACCACCAAACTCTTTCTGCTCTGCAACCCCCACAACCCTTCGGGCCGGGTCCTGACCCGAACCGAACTCGAGAGACTGGCCGAACTCGTGCTCGAGAAGGACCTGACGGTGGTGTCCGATGAAATCCATGCCGACCTGGTTTTCAACGGAGGTCAGCACATTCCCTTCGCCTCTCTGGCCCCGGAGATCGAAGCCCGCACCCTCACACTCAATTCCGCGAGCAAATCGTTCAATATCGCCGGGCTCCGGTGCGCGGTCGGCCACTTTGGGAGCGACGCCCTACGCAAGCGCTTCGATGGGCACTCCTCCCGGCACCAAAGAGGCGGCCTGGGAATCCAGGGCCTCTACGCGACCATTGCGGCCTGGCGGGAGGGTCAGCCCTGGCTCGACGAGGCCGTTGCCTACCTCGAGGCCAACCGAAATTACCTGATGGGTGAACTGGAGACGCGCTTTCCCGACATTCGATGCACGCCCGCCGAGGGAACCTACCTGGCTTGGCTCGATTGCAGCGCCCTGGGTTGGCCGGGCTCACCCTCCACACGCTTTCTGGATCGCGGAAAGGTGGCCCTCTCAGACGGCATTAATTTTGGCGCGGGCTTCGAAAATTTCGTGCGTCTCAACTTCGCCACCTCACGAGAGATTCTGGAGCAGGTGCTCGTCCGCATGGAGACCGCCATCCAAGGGCCCGACTGAGGAATCGGCCTGACCCCAGCCGCCGTTCCGCTGGTTTTCATGGAGCTGGTTTTCATGGAGCCAACTTTCATCGCGCTAATTTTCATCGCCCCTATTCCCTTCGCCCCTATTCCTATCGCCCCTATGTCCCATCGCCCCAGTAGACGGAGAGCCGGGAGTCCGCATCCGGGGCCACCACGTCGCGGAGACGCGTCGGGAAGACCCTCAAAGATTCGAGCGCCTGGGCATCCGCCCAGATCACCCCGACCTGGTGTGCATCGGGACTGGGGCCGTTCTGGGCGCGGTAGCTCGCCGGCACACGGCACTCGAAGAAGAGCTCCAGTTGGTGGGCCGATTCCTCGAGATACGAGAAATCGTGATGCCGAACGATGTAGTCCCGCACATACCGGAGTCTGCCCACCTGGACTTCGGCGCCAATTTCTTCCCTGCACTCCCGCGTCAGGGTTTCGGGTAGGCGTTCACCCTCGACCTGACCGCCCCCGGGAGCGGTATACCATTCGCCCTTGGCGCTGCGACAGTGCGTGAGCAGCAACCGCGCGTCCCGCACGATCAGCGCACGCGCCGCAGTCCGGATTGCACCCATCCCGAGTTCCTCCCTGGCGTCCGGGTCGATTCTCCGCGTCCCGGGACAACGCCGATGGCAGCCTACCGGATCCCGAGAAACCTCCGCGGACCGAGATTTGCCCCGAATCACACTTGACGGTATTGTCACTGACTGACATGCCTGTCACTCCCCCTACGCCGATGAACACTGGCTCGACTGCTTCCCGCTCGACCGCCGGCGAGCGGGCGCGCGCTGCGACCCGGGCCCGGTTGCTCGAAAGCGGCAAGACCCTCTTCGCCGAACAGGGACTCCATGGGATAACGACCCACGATATCGCCGCCCATGCTGGCGTGGCCGCCGGCACTTTCTATAACCACTTCAACGACAAGGCCGCCCTCTTCCGCGAGATCACCGATCAAGCCCTCGCCGGCTTGACCGGGCGTTTGGACGCAGTCAGCGATTCAACCCGAGATTACCGAAAGGCCGTCCGGCTCCAAGCCACCGCCCTGGTCGGCTTCGCCGCCGAAAACCGAGACCTGATCCGCATTCTCTTCAGCAGGGAATCCGATGCCACAGTGGTGCAGACCGACGTTCTGCAACTCATGGCCAATCGCGCCAGCATCGTTCGCCGCCAACTCGTGGACGAACGACGAATGCCCGCCGAAATCGACCCCGACGTCTTTGCCCAGGCACTGATCGGCATGTGGGCGCGTGTTGTGGCCTGGTGGGCCGAAGACACTTCACGCGCACCCCGCGAGGTCGTAATCGAAACCCTGACCCAGATCCAATTGCACGGCACCCACCCCGAGCCTCTCAAACCCCGCTAGCCCCAGGAGATATCCCATGGCAGACCGCACGATCAACTACGATCCTGTCTACAACACGGTGAATCGCGACGATTTCGAAGCACTCGTGGACGTGGACCGGTACGCGGATCGAAGTGACGCCTTTGACTCGATCATCTCCGCCACTGAGGAACACTTCTGGGATCCCCAGGACCCGCGCTACGTGGATTTCAAGGCCGAACCCTTCAACCTTGCCGAGGAGACCATCATGCCCCGGGAGTTCTGTATTGAACTCCACACCGAGGTGGCGGACAAGTTGGACGAATCTCAGAAGATCCGATTGGCCAACCAGAACACGCGGTTCGTGCTTTCGAGCATCCTCCACGGCGAGCAGGGAGCCCTCTCACTCTCGGCCAGCCTGACCTCGATCCTGCGCGATCCCGGGGCCCAGGAGTATGCAGCCAACCAGACTCGAGAAGAGGCCCGGCACGTGACCGGCTTTTCCAACTACATCGGCAGCCGCTGGGGGACCCCCCTGGCCTCTGGACCCACCCTGCGATCCCTTCTTGGCCAGATCGTCCGCTCCGACGCGGTCTACAAGAAACTCGTGGGCATGCAAATGCTCATCGAAGGGCTGGCAATGGGGGCCTTCGCCACCTTTCAAAAAGACACCCGGGATCCCGTCCTGCGCCGATTGATTCGCTTCACCATGGCCGACGAAGCCGCGCATCACAAGTTCGGGAAAATCTGGGCCGACCGAACGATTCCCCTGTTGACCGAGGAAGAGCACGAACAGGTCGAAACCTGGGCAGCCGAGTGCTTTGAGGTTCTTCTCTTCAATCTGGTCAACTCCGAACAGAAGCAGGAGATCTATCAGGAATTCGGCTTGGATTGGCAGTGGGTCCGCGGAGCCGTGCTCGAAGCGTTCAGCGATCAGGATCGGCGCCAGGACATGACGAACGGAACCAACGTGTTCCGTGTTTTGATCAAAACGCTCCTTAAAGCCGGAATCATTACCGAGCGCACCCGCCCGATCTACGCGCAGTGGGTAGACATGGCCGAACTCAGCGCCGAGGACGATGAAGTCGCGGGAGCGGACATCGCCGCCGATGCCACACAAACCCTAAAAGGCATCAACGCCGAGCGGGTCAAGCACGGCGCGCACTACCGAGTGAATTAGGAAGAAACATGGAGAGCGCCAGTCCGGAGAGCAACAAAGGAAAAAATGTCGATGGCCTCTCGAGCCTCCTGGAGTTTCCGTGTGCCTACCCCCTAAGGGTCATGGGAGCCGCCGGGAGCGAGTTCCAGGCTAGGGCGATCGAAATCGTCCGGCGCCACGTCCCCGACATCGACGGATCAGAGATCGAAACCCGGCCGAGTCGAGAGGGACGCTATGTCTCCTATACATTCCGCTTCACGGCGACCAGTCGCGGCCAACTCGACCGGCTCTATACCGAGTTGAACGAGTGCGAACTCGTCAAGGCGATCCTGTGAACCGCGACGAGGTCTCCTCGACCCGCCAAGGGATCAGTTTCAAAAGCCCCGATGGGCTGACCCTGCGTGCCGACGCCTGGGGAAATCCCCAAGCGGCCCCTGTTCTGCTCCTGCACGGAGGGGGGCAGACCCGCCATGCCTGGGCGGGGACCGCCGCCGCCCTGGCAGCAGAGGGCTGGTACGCGGTTTCCCTGGATGCGCGGGGGCACGGCGACAGCGACTGGTGCCCGAGGGGCGACTACAACCACGAGGCCTTCGCAGCCGATGTCACCGCGGTGAGCGAAGTCTTCGAACGAGCGCCCGTTCTGGTAGGCGCTTCCCTGGGCGGAATGTCATCACTCTTCGCCCTCGGCCGAGCTCAAAGAGAGAACCGCCCCACGCCCGCCTCGGCCCTGGTACTCGTGGATATCGCCACGCGGATGGAGATCGATGGCGCCCGGCGCATTCTCAAGTTCATGAGCCAGATGCCCCAGGGATTTTCCAGCCTGGAAGAAGCCGCCGAAGCCATCGCGACCTACAACCCCCATCGGCCTCGCTCTCGGGATCTCGAAGGACTCAAGAAAAACCTTCGTCTCAAGGAAGACGGTCGCTACCGGTGGCACTGGGATCCGGCCTTCGTCAACGGACGGCTCACTCCAAGCTCCATGAAGATCCTTGACTCCCTCGACGATGCGGCTCGGGGACTCTCGATTCCGACGCTCCTGGTGCGTGGCCGTATGAGCGACCTGCTTTCCCAAGAGGGCGCCGACGAATTCCTCGCCCAGGTTCCCCATTCACAGTTCGTCGACATTTCCGGCGCCGGCCATATGGTGGCGGGTGACCGCAACGACCACTTCACCCGAGCGGTCCTGGATTTCCTCGCGCGCGAGGTCGCAAACATCCCGCCCGCCTAAGCGCGCCTTGCCACTCGGAGCCGCGACAAAGTCCACACAAACCTTCGCTAGACTTGATCCTCCGCGTTTACGAGCCTCTTGTCTTTTGCTCTTTGCTCTCTGCCCTCCCCCTCTGCCCAAAGGAGATTTCTCGTGTCCGACCGCGTGACCATCGATCTTAAGGCCGGTGTCGCCGATGTCCGTCTCAACCGACCCGAAAAAATGAACGCCATCGACTCGGCCATGTTTGAGGCCCTGACCGAAGCCGGACAGCAACTCGCCAAGGAGCCGAGCGTACGCGCGGTCGTGCTCACCGGCGAAGGCCGAGGCTTCTGCGCCGGCCTGGACATGGCGAGTTTCGCCGGCATGGCTTCGGGGGAACGCAAGCCTCGCCGAGATGAACCCGAATCGTCGGGCAACGACGGCGGACTCCTCGCCAAGTCGGATGAAAGCCCCGCCACCGTGGCCCAGAACGCGGCTTGGGTCTGGCGGACCCTTCCGGTGCCGGTCATCGCCGGGCTTCATGGTGTCGCCTACGGGGCCGGACTGCAGATCGCTCTGGCCGCCGACATGCGCATCGTGTCCCCGGACGCCCGGCTCTCCATCATGGAAATCAAATGGGGGCTGGTTCCGGATATGACCGGGACTCAGACCCTGCGTCATCTAGTGCGCGACGACGTCGCCCGGGAACTCACCTACACCGGGCGAATCATCTCAGGATTGGAGGCTCGGGAATTGGGTCTGGCCACCCAGGTGGACGAGAATCCGCAACAGGCCGCCTACGAAATGGCCATGGAAATCGCTTCGAAATCCCCTAGCGCTATCCGTGCCGACAAGGAACTGCTCAACGCCGCCTCCCTGGTCAGCCTTGAGGAAGGACTGCGTCTGGAAGCTCGGCTCCAAGGCGGTTTGATAGGCAAGCCCAATCAAATCGAAGCCGTCCGGGCCAACATGGAAAAACGCGCACCGAAATTCGACGACCCCGAGTAAGCC
>DUCT01000018.1:43875-45671 GCA_012959665.1 Myxococcales bacterium
CGCGTTGGACCCTACAGAAGAAGGTGCCCGGGATGAGCCAGAACCGTGGCCAGGCGTGTGGTAAAACGCGCCGCGGCTGCGCCGTCGATTACCCGGTGATCGTAGGAAAGGGATAGCGGCAGGACCGCGCGGCCTTCGAACTCCCCTGGAGACAGGGGATCGTTTCCTCCGGACCAGCGCGGCTGTACCCGGAGCTTGGACAGCCCGAGAATTGCCACCTCGGGCACGTTCACAATGGGCGTGAACGCCGTTCCTCCGATCCCGCCCAGGCTTGAGAGGCTGAAACAGGCTCCCTGGAGATCGGCGGGGCCGAGCTTTCTCGTACGCGCGCGCTCGGCGAGATCCGACAGTTCCCCAGCGAGTTCGAAGATCCCCTTGGTCTCCACGTCCCGGATCACCGGCACCACGAGACCGTTCTCCGTATCCACGGCCACGCCCAGATGAAAGTAGTCCTTGACGATCAGGCCCTCTCCGCCGGGCGCCAACGACGATCTGAAATCGGGAAATTCCGCCAGCACCCTGGCCACCGCTTTCAGAACGAAGTGAAGGGGCGAAAGCTTCAAACCGCGCTGGGCGGCTTCTGCCTTGCAGGTTCGACGAAACGCCTCGAGTTCCGTGATGTCGGCCTCGTCGTGTTGAGTGACGTGGGGTGCATTCAACCAACTGCGGGAGAGGTTCCGGGCGGAGACCCGGCGAATTTTCGCCAGCGGTTCCTCGCGAACGGGCCCGAAACGCGAAAAATCCACATCGGGCACCGGCGGCACCCCGCCGCCATTCGGAGATGCACCGCCGGTCATTGCTGCGTGCACGTGGCCGGTGACGTCGGTCTCAAGAACCCGGCCCAGGGGGCCGCTCCCCGAAGTGCGTGCCAGATCAACGCCGAGTTGGCGCGCATAGCGGCGCACCCCCGGACTGGCGTGAACCGCCGCCCCGCCCGAATCCCCCGAACCCGAAGACGATCCCGACGAAGCACCGAGAGCGCCGGTGCCAGCGACCGGAGCATCCACGCGCTCCGCCCCAGAAACCGGGGAAGTTCCGGTATGCGGAGGCTTAAATGCTGGAGGCGAAGGGGCGGGGGGCGGGGCGGGGGAAGGGGCGGGGGAAGGGGCGGGGAACGATGAAGCCCCCTCGGACTCTGGGGCAACCTCCGCCTGCTCCGCGTCTGACAACTCCTCGGCCAGCAGAACCGCGAGGACGCTGCCCTCGGAAACCGAGTCGCCCAGGGAAACCCGGAGTTCGTGCACGCGCCCGGCCACGGGCGACGGAATTTCCATGGTGGCCTTGTCGCTCTCGATACTGACCAGAGGGTCCTCGACCTGGACGACGTCGCCCGGGGCCACCAGGATCTCCACGACCTCGACGGCTTCGAAGTCGCCGATATCCGGCACCCGAATCAGGATCTCTTGAGCCAACCGCTCCTCCACACCGATCCGCAAATCACGAGATTCGCGGATCGGGCCTCTCTGCATCCAACCCGTAGCGGTCAATCGCTTCGGCAACCCGGCCCGCCTCGATCTCGCCCGTATCGGCCAAGGCCTTGAGACTTGCAATCACCACCGAGTGCCGGTCCACTTCGAAGAATTCGCGCAGCCTTTCCCGGGTATCGCTCCGGCCCCAGCCATCTGTGCCCAGAACCGTATACCGTCGGTCCAAGTGAGCCCGAATCTGGTCGGGAAACGCACGAATATAATCGCTCGCTGCAATCACAGGGCCCGGATACCCCTCCAACTGCTGCTGGAGATAGCTGCTGCGCGGCGGCGCCTCGGGATGCAAGCGATTCCAGCGCTCGACCTCGA
>DUCT01000019.1 GCA_012959665.1 Myxococcales bacterium
GGAGACAGGTGTGAGGCAAAGCCGAACTCGCAACCCATGGTCGCCCGCTCGGGCGGCCGTCCTCGGATTTGCCCTCTTGACCGTATTCAGCCTGGGGGCCTGCCGGGAAACTCCAGCCGCACCCAACATCGTGATCGTGGTCCAGGATACGGTACGGCCGGACCGATTGTCCGTCTATGGTCATCCCAAGCCAACCTCGCCCTTCCTCGATGCCTTCGCGGCTTCCGGGGTGCGCTTCGATCGCGCATATTCGTCATCGAGTTGGACCCTCCCCGCCCACGCGTCGCTCTTCACCGGAGCCACCCCCAGAATCCACCGCGCAACCCAGGGCCGGCCCCACGTAGAAGCGTCCCTTCCCCTCTTGGCCGAGCAACTCGCCGAGGCCGGCTATCAGACAGCAGGCTTCAGCGCGAACATGTGGGTGAGCGAACTCGCTGGGCTCGATCGAGGATTCACACACTTTGAGAACCTCAACAAGGGAATCTACTCGCACCACGTCACGGAACTCGCCTCCGATCCCCAAGGGCTGTCTAAGCCAACGGCATCGCACTACGTCGTAAGTCGAGTCCTCTCTTGGCTCGAGGAGGAGCGCGATGCCTCGCATCCCTTCTTCCTCTTCGTGAACGTCGTGGAACCCCACCTCCCCTACCTGCCGGACTGGACTTCGGCCCGAAATTTCCTGCCCTCCAGGAGCACCCGCTTCGACACCATTCGGCGTTACTACCCGGGTGCCGACCCGACCAGGCTTCTCTACCGCCACTACGGTCGCGAGAACCCCCTTTCGAACGCAGAGTGGGAAATGCTTGGTGCCATGTACGATGGAACCCTGCACCTCGCAGACCGGATTACCCGAGCGATCGTAACGGCGGTCGATCAGGAGAGCGACGCGGATCACACCCTTGTCTTCATTCTCTCGGATCATGGCGAGAACCTCGGCGACCACGGACATATCGGGCACTTCTTCAACCTCTACGACAGCAACTTGCGGATCCTCTTGGCCGCCCGAGGACCCGGGTTCCACCCGGGTCTCGTGGAAGCCGGGCTCGTCCAGATCGCCGACGTCCACGCGACGGCCCTCGCCGCGGCAGGCCTGGCATCGCCCTCCAATTCGTCCGGACTCGACCTGCGAAAACCCCTCCCCGAACATCGGATCGTCGAAGCCGCCCTCGATTACCCCAGCATCTCCCTCGACATATTCAAGAGCATGAGAGGGCGGCAAGAACTCGAACCCTATGAAGTTGCTCTCGGGGCGGCCGTCGGCCCGCGCTACAAGTTGATTCGGAGCACGAACCTCGAAGGCCGATTGGTCGGCGAAGAAATCTACGACGTCCTCGAGGATCCCAGGGAGGAACGCCCTCTCGCACCCGGCGAGATCGACTCCGAGACTCTTGCCGCTCTTCGCGCTGCGATCGCCAGTGACACGACCACTCGCCCCGTGGATTCGACTCTTCTTGAAGACCTCGACCCCGAGACCCGGGAAGGGTTACGAGCACTCGGCTACGTGACGGATCAGGAGGCCTCGGAATAATCGTGCCCATGACAAACCGGTTTCTCCCGGAAGGCCTCGTCAGCGCACTCTGCGTCGCCCTGTGTGCCCTCGCTGTGCTTGGGGCACTGGCCCAAGTCTACGAGACCGACAATCTCTACGTCGAAGGGCAAGGGTTCGGCTTCAACGACCAGGCGGGCTACATCACGACAGCCCGGTGGCTGGCCGACACGGGCGAACTCCGGAGTCACCTCATCTACCCCGCGTACGTGACCGAGCCGAACTGGCGCCTGTACATGCCAGGCCAGTATTACCTGCTCGCGTCCGCCTATGCCGTTTTCGGCGACCACGCTCTTACATGGCGGGCACCCGCCCTTCTCTCGTTCATCATGTCAGCCGTAGGAATCTTCCTGATTGGGCGCCGCTTCTTCGGCAATGCAGAAGGACTTGTGGCTGCGGGCATCTTCATGGCTCTACCCGCAAACGGGCTCTTCGCCTTCGTGGCCATGCCCCAGGCTCCCTTCATCGCCTCGGCTGTCCTGTCTTTCTGCGTGTTCGCGTACCTGCCCCACCGCACCCGCGCCTTTTGGGTGCCCTTTCTCCTGATCCCGCCCTTCTTGATGCGCGAGACCGGCGCGCTGCTCGTGATTCCCATGGCCGTTCTTTGCTTGCGGGGCGGTCGCTTCGGGGCGCTGGCCAGCGGAGCAATCGCCGCCGGGGGCTCAGTGCTGATGCTCTCGGCGCTGCTGGCAATCCAAACAGCATCGGGAAAGGGGGCCCTTCCTCTCAGCTGGGTTCTCTCGGGATCCTTCAACTACGCCAACGCTTTTCCCCGGGTACTCGATCCCTCGGCCTGGGAATGGGTTTCGGGTCTGGCGCAGAATGCCCTTCGGAATTTCGAGGTTTTCTCTGCCAACGCCGAACTGCGCTGGCAAGCCGTGGAGCCGATCGTGATTCTCGTGGCCCTGGCCGTGATCGGGCTCTTCAACCCAAAGAGGCGCCTAGCCCTGGCCACCGTGGCCCTCGTGCTCAGCGTCATCGGATTGATGACCTTTCTCTACGACTGGAACTACTACCGGGGCACGCGGTCCCTGCTCTTCACCTTCCCTCTCTGCGCGATCGCCGCAGCCCCGGTTCTGCTCCGGTGGATAACCGCAGCGGGGAAGAAACTGGCGTCGGGCCCGGCAGGCAGGCTGGGGACGATCCTCCCATGGGGGCTCGCGATCGGCCTAACGGTCGCGTGGAGTGTCCGGGTGGCTCAGGGTTTGGCCGAGGCGGTGAATTCCGAGTACGGCGCCGGGGCCGTCGAACTCCTCGAAACGATTGATGTCCAACAGGATAAGCTCCTCGTTTCACCCTTCAACATTTCTCTCGACTATGTCGTTTCCCATTACCCCATCCGCTGGTCTTTCGTGCCCGAAAACCCCAGAACTGTCCACCTCCTGGATTCGATCCACGAAATCGGAACCTTCATCATGCAGCACGAGCAGTTGAGCTACGGAAAACTTCGGGCCCTCAACGAACTGGGCTTCGACTTTAAGAGAAAGTTCAGCTTCGAGAATCCGTCTGGCGTGGCGACCTACTTTATATTCCAACGGCCTGACACCACCCCATGAGCGGCTCGTCAGACTGACCGGCGCAAGGCTCGAGGCAGCACCGACACAGAGAATCCGAAGACCCTTACTATGAGGCCCTTACCATGATCGACGACCGTGGAGTCACCCACTACGACCAGATGCCGATTCCTCCAGTGGAATCCCAGACGACCTACTTCGAGGCGGGCGTCGTCACCTTCGGCGTCGAATTTCGGCTGCTCGACAACGCCATCGCGGCAGCGAGCGCCACAGAAGACGCCAAGGGGAACACATCGGGGACAAATCAACTCGATGACCGTGGGGTTTCGGTTCACGTCTTCGGCACATCGGAAGGCCAGCGCCTCGAGTACCTCAGGTTCGATTGCTTCGACGAAGACCCCCACTATCACTACGTCAACTGGACCGATTCGAGCAACCAGATGCTGCACATCGACTCGGATGCCGAAGGGGACTCGCTTGCCTGGGCGATCGACCGGCTTCGAACCCGCCTGCCTCAAATGCTCGAGCGCGCCGGGGGGGGCCAAGTAGTCGCGGCCATGGACCCCATGCTCATTGCCGCCGTCCTGCCCGAAGTCGGGCGGCAAGCACTCCAAGCCCGCTTTCACCGCGACGACGATGCGATCCGGCGAGCCGCCTTGGAAGCAGGCCAGCGATGAATTCAAAGGGCATCGGTGCGGCCGCAAGCCGCTCGGCGAGTATTCGTTCGGCCCTCGGCCATCCTGTGATCGATGCCGACGGCCATTGGATCGAAACTGCACCGGTCATGAAGGAATTCTTCCTCGACTATGTGAAGAACATCGGAGGCGGCGATGTGGCCAAACGCTTCGAAGCGGCAGGCGGCCTCGACTATGACGACACGGTGCTGCGGCCATGGGCAGCGCTCAGCGACGACCAACGGCGAGCCACATGGGCCACCCGACCTCCTTGGTGGACCCTCCCCGCCGCCAACACCCTCGATCGCGCCACCGCACACCTTCCGGGGCTACTTGCCGAACGTCTGGACGATTTCGGGATCGACTTCGCAGTCCTCTACCCGAGCCGAACCCTCACAACGCCAGCGATTCGAGAAGCTGAACTCAGGCAGATCGCATGCCGGGCCCTCAACATCTACCATGCGGAACTCTACGGCAGCCACCCCGATCGCATGACCCCCGTCGCCATGATTCCCATGCATACCCCCGAGGAGGGCATTGCGGAAATCGAATATGCCGTGGGCGAGCTCGGCCTGAAGGCCATTATGATCAATGGCTTGATTCACCGACCCATTGGTGAATCCATGCCCGGTGAATCCATGGCAAGCAATCAAAAAGGTATGCCGAATTGGGGATCGGGCTCCGGGGAGCGGATCGACAGCCTCGGGCTCGACAGTGCCTTCGACTACGACCCCTTCTGGCGCCGATGCGTAGAACTTCGCGTGGCCCCGGCCTCCCATACGCCCGGCATGGGCTGGGGGAGCCGCCGATCGATTTCGAGCTACGTCGCCAACCACATCGGCTCATTCGGCGCCAGCATGGAAGCCCTCTGCCGGGGGCTCTTCCTGGGTGGCGTGACCCGGCGCTTTCCAGAACTCGCCTTCGGAATGCTGGAGGGCGGCGTGACCTGGGCGTGCGAACTCTACGCCGGCCTGGTTTCTCATTGGGAAAAGAGAAACGCGGTGAGCATTCACGAACTCGATCCCGCACGCATCGACGAAGCGCTTCTGCTCCAACTTTTTGAGCAGTACGGAAACGAACGCATGGCCCGGAATGGCGAAGCCATTGCCGACTCCTTCAAAAAACTGGAGCCCCCTCCGCCCTTCTTCGATGAGTTCGCGGCCTGTGAGATCAAACAAAAGGAAGATATCCGCGATCTCTTCGTACCCCGCTTCTATTTCGGATGTGAAGCCGATGACGCCACGGTGGCCTGGGCATTCGATGAGCGCGTCAATCCCATGGGTGCAAAGCTTCGGGCCATGTTCAGTTCGGACATGGGCCATTGGGATGTCCCGGAAATGTCGGGAATTCTTGAGGAAGCCTATGAGCTGGTGGAGAAAAAATTGATCGACCCCGAAAATTTTCGGGACTTCGTATTCACCAACCCCGTTCGCTTCTACACCCGGGTCAACCCGGATTTCTTCGCGGGCACCCGGGTCGCGGAAACCGCCGCATCGGTGGTGGCAGAAGAAAGCCAAAGTCATGGGTAGCTTGAAGGGTCGAGTCGCTTTGGTGACCGGCGCAAGCCGTGGAATCGGCCGGGGCTGCGCGGTAGAACTCGGGGCCGGGGGCGCCACCGTCTACGTCACCGGACGAAGCACCGAGGCCGGCGGCGGCAAGAGAAGACTGCCCGGAAGCGTCGAAGCCACTGCCCGGGAAGTCACCGAGGCGGGGGGCCACGGCATCCCGGCGGTCTGCGATCACAGGGACGACGGCGCAGTGGAAGAACTCCTTGCTCGCATCAAGAAGGCTCACGGCCGCCTCGACGTGTTGGTCAACAACGCGTTCTTGATCCCCGCAGAGTTGACCTCTGGGAAAAAATTCTGGGAGGTGCCGATCTCCAATTGGGACGACATGATCGACATCGGGACCCGCTCGGCCTACGTGGCCAGCCATTTTTCCGCGCCTCTGATGGTTGAGCAGGGATCGGGCCTGATCGCGAATATCAGTTCTTCCGGCGCAGGCGAATACGCCTGGCACGTGGCCTATGGGGTCGGCAAGGCCGCGCTGGACCGGTTCACACAAGACGCCGCCCGGGAGTTTCGACCCCACGGAGTCAGCGTAGTTTCCCTCTGGCCCGGCTTGGTCCTGACCGAGCGAAACGAGGGCGCCCAGAAAACCATCCCGGGACTCGACTTCACGGGGGCGGAATCGCTTCGCTTTACCGGCCGGGCCGTCGCGGCGCTGGCGGTGGATAAGCATGTACTGGATCGCTCGGGCGGGGCCTACGCGTCACGCGAGTTGGCCGATGAGTATGGCTTTGTCGATATCGACGGGAGCCTGCCCAAGGGCCCCCTCCATCGGCGCCCGGGCTCTGGGGACTAAACGATCCCTCCAGCCTCGCCACAGCCCCCGCGGAAGCCGGACCTCGTCCGAGGTCGCCAGAACTTTCCAGCCCGCGTCTTCACTGTATGCTCTCCCCATGGCTTCCATCTCGGACGAAGAAAAACGGCGACTCCTGAAGTCTTCGAACCTCTTCCAGGGCCTCGACGAAACAGAACTGGATGCCATGGTGGCCCTGGTCCGGCTCGTCAGCGTAAATAGCCGTCAGGAGCTTTTTCATCGAGGCGACTCCGCCTCCCAACTCTACGTGATCGTTCGAGGTCGGCTGAAGGCGCTGGTGACGTCCCCCGAAGGCAATGAAATCGTGTTCAACATCTTGGGCCCGGGGGAAGTCCTGGGTGAGCTCGCCGTCCTGAATGACACGCCGCGAACCGCCACGGTGCAGGCCATCGATGTCTGCGAACTGCTATCGCTTCGTCAGGCTGATCTTTTCGAATTCCTGAGAGCGCATCCCGAAGCGGCCATCAAGCTCTGCCGCGTTCTTGCCGGTCGGGTCTCGAACCTCAGCGAACTCGTGGCCGACATGCAATTTCTCAACCTTCCCTTTCGCCTCGCCAAGAAACTTGTCGCCATGGGGCAGGCCTACGGGCAGGAGCAGGACGACGGACTCCGAATCAAACTCAAACTCTCCCAGGAGGAGTGGGGAGATCTCGTGGGCGCGACTCGAGAGAGCATCAACAAGCAATTTCGCGCTTGGACAAAGGAAGGACTGATCCATCTCGACCGTGGCTGCATCGTCCTTGCCCAGCCCGAGCAAATGGAACGCCTGTCGAGTTACGAATCGGTCTGAAGCCCCCGGGCTTCAAGCACGGCCCGATTTTCCGACGAACCGAAACCCGCTATTCGGTCCCGGGAACCAACGCGGCTTGGGTGAGCAGAGAACGACGACGAGCCCGAGCTTGAGTGTCTGAGGGTGCTTGATCCACGGCGTCGGAGAGCGCCTCCAAGGCGTCGTACCAAAGCCCGCGCGCCGCGAATTCCTCGGCAACAGTCGGCGCCTCCCCAACCACCCGTGTCCGCCGAATCAGTCCCAGGGAGACCCGATCCTGGCTGCGATCCTCCCTGTCGGGCACCAGCGCCACGGACCACGTGTAGGTCTGGTCCGGCTTCAACGCGACGCCGTAGTCATCTAGACGAATCCGCTGAATTCCGGCCCGATCGGGCCGCGCGAGTTCCGACTCCACGAGCGGGACTTCGCCAGCCTCGTCCACCAGGGTGAAAACAATCGCCACACCGTCGGGCGAAGCCCCGTCCAGGTGCCAGAAGAGTGAGGGAGAGGGGTTCAGGGTGAGAGCCAGGTGATTCGGCACCAGGGCCATGGGGTTGACCAAGTCACTCGAGCCCCGCACCGCACCGCCCACGCGCTCGCTTGGGGCGCCCACGACCCGGGGCTTCCAAACGATTGGGCTCGGGCTCCCTTTGGGTCTCGCGGCGGCCTGTCCCGTATTTTTTCCGCGCGCGGGCTGCTCGGAGACCTCCGCATCGAATTCCAGTTCCGCCTGATTGAACGCAAGTCGGGAAGAAGCCGACTCCGCCAAAGCCGGGCAGAGAATCAGCCCAAGCACTGCCATTGCGTAAGTCATCCGAGCCATTCTTCGATTCTCCATGTGATCCTTGGGTAAGACGTTCCGCGCTGGGACTGAATAGTTCACCCGGCTCGGCGGCGGTGTGGGCTAGTTCACACCCCGACGTTGCCCCACGAGCCTTCGCAGAGCGACCGCTTCTTTTTTTCCCTTGAGGACCACCGGATCCAGGGCCTCGCTGATGAAATCGGGGCTAAGCCGCGCGCACGTCGCCTCGCTGGCCAATATGCGACACGGATTGGC